>NZ_JBGKEB010000034.1:0-36126 GCF_041399425.1 Enterobacter sp. KBR-315C3_2022 | reverse complement strand
GGGCGACGACCGGAACGGGCAGTATTTCACGCCCTATAACGTCCAGTCACTGATGGCGAAGCTGCTGATGCCGGACGTCGACGAAACGATACGCCGCGAAGGATTCGTGACGGTGAGCGATCCGGCAAGCGGCGCAGCAGGAATGATTGTGGCGTATGCGGAATATCTGCTTGAGGCGGGCTATAACCCTTCTGAGCAGATGTTCGGTAGCTGCATCGATATCGACCCGATCGCAGCGGATATGGCGTTTATTCAGCTTTCCCTGCTGGGTATTCCCGCCGAGGTGGTTACGGGCAATACGCTCACGATGCAGCTTAACAGGGTGCGGTATACGCCCGTGTACTACATCAACAACTTTGAGAAGCGCCTGGACGATCAGCGCCGTATAGCTGCCATGCGAAAATTTTTGCAGGGACTCACGCAGGCCGCGTAACCGTATGCAGGGCAGGGGTTAACCCTGCCTTTTGCGCCGCGAAAGCACCACGCCCCTGCGGGGCGAACGGTAAGGGCCGCGCTGACGCGCTGCCCGTATCCGTCCGGTGTGTACTGTGTATATTATTTGTATTGTATGTATCTGGCTATGTACTACTTCTCCCCTTCGTACCTTTCCTCCTGCTGTGCGTTATGAAGGGAAAAACAGACAGGACCATGGCCCCTTCGGCTCCCCGTCCGTTCCGGCCGGGTCGTCAGCCCGACTACGCCAGACAGCTGCTGGCGCACCCGTCAGGCTCCGCCGAACCCGCTGGCGGTTTCGGGCTGGCGCTACGGTCTGAGTGCGAAAAACAACACCCGCGCTTGCAGTGTCCCTTCAGGACTCGCCGCTTAAACCGTGACGTAAATCACATTTCCGACACTTTTATGGCCGGAATGAGGCTTCGCCGCAGGCAAATCTTCATTCCGTATCGTGCGCATTTTGCCGTCTGAAAATGTCCGTCTTCATCATTTCGCGGAGGGCTGCTTATAGCAACACGCCATTTTTAAATACAGGGGTAAATAAACGCTTCGCGCCCCTGGATTTAAAAATGGCCTGCTGCTCATTGCCCTTCGCCGCTCAGTGATGAAGTCGAACGTTAATTATTCAGACAAGGAGAAGTGTAAAATGCGCACGCAAAAGGTCAACACCGCCACTAATGAATCAGCCGAACAGTTTGATACGGTATTTATTGAGAGCTGTCGTGTGGTTAAGCCGGGAAAAAAAGTTAATGGTCGTTCCGTTTCTTTTCTTCTCGCCAGTGGGTGACACACTGGCAGCGGACTGGTTGCGTCAACATTCTGATTATGACGGCGGGAACTGGGACTATTATCTTCTCCCAAAAGATGTGCAGGGAAAAATTGCACCTGACACGATAATCAGCACGCAGGTTACTACGGGGTTTATTGCACCATCCGGACACCAGTTGTATAAAATGGACATCCCGTGTAATTATTTCAGCGCAGAAGTCAGCGCGCAGGCGGCAGGTATCATTGCCACGCTGATAATAATGAATGGCCTGTCTTGGAAATTGTCGGAAATGGGGCCGAAGTATTCAGGTCTTTGTGATGGATTGATTGCCCGTCAGGATGCGCTTAAGGACTATATCAGTATAGCCAGACATCCAGAACGTCATTTAATATGGCGGGCAATTGACTAAATACAGCGAAGTAAAAAAGGCTCATATATGAGCCTTTTTTACTTCTGTTCGGTGGCGCTGGTTTTCTTGCTCTCTTTGATAGCCCTGTACGTTGCCTCTATTTTTCGGGCATAGTCATATCTTCTCTGTGCCTGCTTCTCAGTCTTCTTGAAACCTGCATTATATGCACCTACTGCCTGCCAGCTCACTCCCCATCTTTTAAATGCAATCGCGAGATAGTAGGCCCCGGTATAGATATTCATGCACGGGTCTGAAAGAAGGTGCTCCGGTTTTATTCCATAGCGCGCGAGTTCGTTAAAGTGCTGGGAGTCAACCTGCATGAGTCCGGAGCCGAACCCCGAAACCGGATTGTATCCCTTAACGTCCGTGCGAAAGTTTGATTCATTCCAGGATATTGCGCGCAGTAAATCCGGATCAATTCTGTAATCCTTCCCCGCAAGGTCGAAACAGTCTGCGGCATTCAGCGAACCAGATAAAGCCAGCGATATAATCAGGGTGACGATCCGTTTCATTTATTCCTCCGGGCGTTATGCCGGAAATACGTTAATCCATCCCGATGCTGTATTCAACAAATATGCACTCCTCACCACAAAATCACCACACCCCACGCAAAATGGACTTTTTGCTGATTGGCTTTTAAAGTCATGCACTTATAATTTTAGAATTGCATTTAATTTCAAAGTGAAAGGCTAACAGATTCACTTGTGACTACTGTATGAATCGTTGGCGATTCACAAACGATTCATGTACGATTCACAATATATATTTCATGACTTTATGTGATGGTGAATCGCAGGCAATCCGCCATGTGAATCGCCGGCGATTCGTCATAAAACTACTGGATGAATCGCCTGCAATCCGTCCTTCAGTTGCCGTAAAAAGGCTCTATCCTGCGGTACAAATAATATTCTTTGACAGCACAAAAAAAGGAGATTAGCGATGGCAAAGATACAGGCATATGTAAGCGATGACGTGGTGAACAAAATAAATGCCATTGTTGAGCAGCGACGGGCGGAGGGCGCCAGGAACGAAGATGTCAGCAGTTCCAGCGTTATATCGATGCTCGTCGAGCTGGGGCTGCGAGTTTATGAAGCGCAGATGGAACGCAAGGAATCTCCTTTTAACCAGATGCTTTTCAATAAAACGATTCTTGAAGCCGTCATTAAATCGCAGTTTATTGCCAGCAAGCTTCTAGCAATGGAATCCCTTAGTCCACATTTGGCCGGGAACGATAAGTTTGTTTTCCGAGAGATGGCTCAGTGCATACGTGAGGATACACAGGAAGTGGTGAATAAAATTTTTCCCGATGATAATGAAAACTCTGCGACATAATAATTTATCAAAGCTAAATAAAAAGAATAATGATCTGTGATTTTTGAATGACAATAAACGAAGTAGTGAGTATATTGGAATTGTGACTTAATAAAATTTGATTTCGGCTCGTTTGAGCAGATTCGCTGGCAAGGAGGGACGCATCCCCTCCATGCCAGCTACCCACAAAAACCTTACAAGGAGGCTTTATGAGTGCTCGTGATCCTATTCTTTCATCATCTTCTCGTCAATCAGAATTGGCGGCAGATTCGTCTGTTTTACTCTCCAGTCTAGAATATCCACTTTGTTTAAGAAGTTTAAATGGTGATTTCGTATATTCAAATATGAAGTTTTCCGAATGCATTAAGGGTTTTGAGTACTCTATATCAGAATGGTTTGAGCGACTTCCGGTAGAAACACGGTGCCAGATGTTGTCTTGCGAGCTTGATGCACTTTCAAGTCCTAATCTTGCCACGTTTATGAATCTTAATGTGGAAAGGATATATCAGTTTTCAGTTCTATTTAATAATGTTGTGGTCAATAAGACTATGTACATTTCATGGTCTTTCTTTGATAAATTGATTTTTAAAGAAAATAACTCCTACTTTAGGCTGGGAACAAAGATAAAAAGCCTTGATAAAAGGAATCCCGCTGTTATTTTAGAACCTGCTTATTATAAAGTGTTTTGCCTGTATTTTTCTGGTTTTACACATGACTTCATTTCATCACTTCTTAAGATAAATGTAGGAACTTCAAAAAATAGAGTATCTAAAGCGTACTCATTGATAGGAATTATAGGGAGAGATGAGATGGTGCTGTACTTAAAAACGAACTCCTATTTTGAATCAGTTTTAGATTATGCCTTTCATTTAATAAGTTGTAATAACGAAAGCGACATCTTAAAAGCCTTAAAAAGGGGTGTTAATTAATTGTTAATAAATCGATGACTTTTCGTGTATGGTCTCGAGCCTAACTTCTGAGTATGATCTTCCTGTAACAAAAATATAGAGAGAAAGTATGAGAAGATTTAGTTGCTCTCCTGCTATTGGTAATGCTGTGAGGGTGAAGCTTGATGACGAAACCGAAGCTTTACTTTCATTGGCAGTATCTCGAAGTGGGCGAAGCCGTAGTTTCGAGGCATTGCACAGAATAAAGGATCATCTTCGACGTTTTCCAATGTTCAGGATTATGGAAAACCCTAAGTTCTCTTATGAGAAATATCTCACGGTTCGTTTTGACGATGAAACCAATATGACACTGATCAAAGCCAAAAACCGTAGCGGCTGGTGCAAATCCTATGAGGTGCGGGAACGACTCCATGATCATCTGGTCAAGTTCCCCGATTTTTACAATGCAGAGATGGTGGAGGTGATACCTAATAATTTTGACTGAATAAGGTAAGGTTTTTAAGAAAATTCCATGAAGTGCTAAATATACAATTAAAGGATTAATAAAATGACTGATATTTCTGTAATGAATGAAGCAACCCATCCTCCTGCCAAAAAGAAGTTCACCCGGCTGGGCTTTCTGAAGGCGCTGAAGGTGGCGCTTCCTGTTGCAGCCGTTGCCGCTTTCTTCCCTGAAACGGTTCTGGCTGCCGGCGCAGGTAAAGACCTGATGTCCAGCGGTGATGAAACCGTGAAGGGCACCTTCGGCAAGGACTCCAGCGTGGTTAAGTGGGTGATCCTGGCCGAAGTTCTGGTGGGGGCCGTCATGTATATGACAACCAAGAACCTGAAGTTCCTGGCAGGCTTTGCCATTCTGTCTGTTTTCGTGACCGTGGGTATGTCCGTTGCCGGATATTAATTAACCCTTTCGGGTTAAATCAGCTCTCCCTGAATAACAAGTAATTTTCATGGGCGTTTTGCGCTCAGGGGATGGCTTTGCCCTGAAAACGGCTGGCGGCTTATTTCAGCGCCAGCCGACATACGGACTGAAATATGGCTGACGACTCTCTTATAAAATACCGCTTTCCGGAAACGCTGACCAACCAGAGCCGCTGGTTCGGGCTGCCCGTTGACGAGCTTATTCCGGCCGCCGCCTGTATCGGCTGGGGATTCTGGACCCAGCACTACATTCCGGGAATTATCGCGGCGGTGCTGGCGTATATCGCGATAAAAAAACTCAAGAAAGGGCGGGGCAGCTCGTGGCTGCGCGACCTTGTGTACTGGTACATGCCGACCGCGCTGCTGCGGGGAATATTTCACGACGTCCCGGACTCCTGCAATCGCCAGTGGATTAAATAAACGGAACTGAACAGATGGAACATGGAGCACGCCTCAGTACCCAGCGCGTTATTGCCATCGGGTTTATCTCGATGGGCACGCTGCTGCTGTTGAGCAGCATCACAAACGTTATTCAGGGCGTGAATAACTACCGCCTGCAGAACGAACAGAAAACCGTGGTTACGCCAATGCTGTTTCACGCGCCGATAGCGGTGTCGCAGAACCAGTCTGACGCCTCCTTCCTGCAGCAGACGGCGCTGTCATTAATCGCCCTGCGCCTGAACGTGACCCCGGAAACCGTCAACGCGTCGCACGAGCAGCTGCTGACCTACGTGCGTGCCGCCGCGCAGAACGATCTGAAGATCAAGCTTGCCGAGGATGCGAAGCGCATCAAGGACAACAACGTTAACTCGGCCTTCTACATGACCAGCGTGCAGGTGTATCCCGCCAGCAGCCGCGTGGACGTGCGCGGCCAGCTGAAAACCTGGATAGGCGACTCTAAGCCGTATCCGGACCTGAAGCATTACGTGCTCAAGTTTGAGCGCGAGGACGGCATCAGCTGGCTCAGCCACTTTGGAGAAATCACCGATGAGAAGAAATAAGCGCCTCAGCCTGCCCGCGCTGCTGCTATTCGTCTGCGGCCAAGGTATCGCCGCACCCCAGGCGCAGGACGCTACGGTGGTGCCGCTCGCCAACGGCGGCCAGGCCAGCATCGCGCTGAGCAACACCGACCCGAACCTCTTCACCGTGGCGGGCGATCGCGTGACGGCCCTGACCAGCCTCGACGGTGAGCTGACCCGCCAGGAGCAGACGGCCAGCGGCGGGGTTATCGTCAGCACCCTGAACAAAAAGCCGTTCACCTTCATTCTTGAGACCGAGCGGGGGCTGAACTTCTCGGTTCTCGCCGTGCCTCGCGCGGGCGCGGGGCGCACCGTGCGGCTTGTGAGCGAGCTGTCCGGCACCGGTGAGAAGGCTGCAGGCTGGGAGGAGTCCTCGCCGTATGAGGCCACCCTGGTCTCCCTGAGCCAGCACCTGGTGGGCGGCGTCCTGCCTGAAGGCTGGTATGAGCTTCCCGTTACCCGCGAGAGGATCTCGCCGCCATCGGGTCTGCAGGCTGACGCAGAGCGCGTATGGACAGGCAACCACCTGAAGGTTGTGCGTTACCGCGTGACGAACCGGTCTCCGTACGCACGCAACATCTCAGAGAGTGACTTCTGGCAGAACGGCATCCGCGCGGTCATGTTTGCCGAACCGGCCCGCGCGCTGACGGCGGGCGGCGCCATGCAGGTGTACATCATCAGCAGCGGGGAGGCGAACCATGGCCAGTATTAACTCGCTGGTGAAGCGCAAGCAGTTTCTCTGGCTGGGGATTGTGCTGGCCGCCGTTGGCGTGGTGGGCGGCGGCGGCTGGTATCTGGCGGACGTGCGCTATGACGGTACGTCCCCGGCCCAGAGCGAGAACGAGCCGGCGCCGGACATGACCGGCGTGGTTGACAGCACTTTTGACCAGAAGGTGCAGCAGCATGCCACCACGGAGATGCAGGCCACCGCGTCTGACATGCGAAAGCAGTACGAGCAGATGCGCAGCGAGCTGGACCTCCTCAGCAAGGGGCAGTCGGACTATCAGAAACAGATCAACAAGCTGAGCCAGGACAACGCGGCGCTGTCCGCGCAGGTCAGCGCGCTGGGCGCGAGGCCCGTGACCGCCGCCGGTGAACCTGCGCCGCAGCCGCCGGAGCCTGCGCCGGGTCCCGAGGGAGAGCCTCAGCCTGTGGCCTTCCCGCCGCAGACCCAAACGCAGCCGGGCGCGGTGCCGCCGCCGACCGCGTTCTATCCGGGTAACGGCGTGACGCCGCCGCCTCAGGTGCAGTACCAGCCCATTCCCGTTCCGAACCAGCTGCGCCGCCAGAGCTTTTCCCGTGAGGAAAAGAGGGGGCCGACCCTGCCCTACATCCCATCCGGCAGCTTCGCCAAATCCATGCTCATCGAGGGCGCTGACGCCAATGCGTCCGTGACCGGCAACGAGTCCACGGTGCCGATGCAGCTGCGCATCACCGGACACGTTGAGATGCCCAACAGCAAAAACTACGACCTGACCGGCTGCTTTATCGGGCTTGAGGCCTGGGGCGACGTGTCCAGCGAGCGCGCCATCGTGCGCACGCGCAACATCAGCTGCCTGAAGCACGGCGTCACCATCGACCAGCCGATTGCGGGGCACGTCAGCTTCATGGGCAAGAACGGCATCAAGGGTGAGGTGGTCATGCGCAACGGCAAAATCCTCGGCTGGGCCTGGGGCGCGGGCTTCGTTGACGGCATCGGGCAGGGCGTGCAGAGCGCCTCCCAGCCGTCGGTCGGCCTGGGTGCCACCGCCTCGCTCGGCGCGGGTGACGTCATGAAGATGGGTATCGGCGGCGGCGCGTCGAAAGCGGCGCAGACCCTCAGCGACTACTACATCAAGCGCGCCGAGCAGTATCACCCGGTTATCCCGATTGGAGCAGGAAACGAGGTGACCGTCGTCTTCCAGGACGGCTTCCAGCTGAAAACCATCGAGGAGCTGGCACAGGAGAGAGAGGGCAGCAGGGCCGGTGATGCCGACCGCAGCCCCGTGCCGCCGCCGTCCCTGCCGCAGGGCGGCATGAACGGCTTTAACACCGATCAGATGCTCAACCAGCTGGGCAAGCTTAACCAGAGCCAGTTCATGCCAGCCGCGGGCTCTCAGTAACCACACGGAAAGGAACCGATGATGAACAAGACACTGCCTTTCGCACTTTCACTGGCCGGCATCCTGATGCTGTCCGGCTGCGCCGGTACCGCCAGCGACTTTGAATGTAACGCCACCACGTCCGACACCTGCATGACCATTGAGCAGGCCAACGAGAAGGCAAAACGCCTTGAGGAAAGCGCCGTAAAGCCGGATGCGGCCGCGCTGCCACGCCTGGCTGAGGGCAGCTTCCGCACGGTCTCCGCGCAGCCGCTGATGCCGCCTCCGGCACCTGCTCATTCCGTTGCGTCGAGAAGCGCGCCGGTAAGGGGCACGCACGCTGTCGCGAATCCCTTCTCCCGCTCAGCTGAGGTTAAGCCTGTGAGCGGTGCAGCTCCCGTTATGGCACCGCAGCCGACGCACGAGTCCATCGTGGACCCGCGCCCGCTGCGCGTGGGTGAGAAGACCGCCGGGCTTTGGATAGCGCCCTATATCGACACGCAGGACGTGTATCACCAGCCGGGCCGCGTGTTCTTCGTGGTGAAACCGTCCGCCTGGGGCAAGCCCCGCGTTAACTGATGTTCTGACCGCCGCCTGACGTGGCGGCCCCTATCAACTCAACAATCTGTCGTTATCACGCGTGCCCTGAAACGTGAAAAGGGATGGGCGGTAGCGTGTCCGGACGGCAAACAGCAGGAGGCAACATGGCCGATGAACTCGACCTGCTTCAGGAGCAGGAAGACCTGATTAACCAGCTGCATATTCAGGCCGCCAGAGCACGGTCCGGCCGGGCGGGAGAGAGCCTGACCCACTGTGAGGGGTGCGGGAACGATATCCCACAGGGGCGGCGGGATGCGGTGCCCGGCGTCCGGGTATGCGTGGCGTGCCAGCAGCATCTTGAGTTTCAGTCAAAACAGTACCAGAGGTGGGGATGAGCATAAGCACTGACCAAAAGGGAAATTTCATGGTTGTGGGCAGTTCAGGAAGCTGTAAAACGACGTTCTGCTCTCAGATGGTGTCGGCGCTTCTGTCAGGACAGCGTTTTGAGAGCGGGGGCAAACGCATTGGGAAAAATAATAACGATTCAGGGGAGCGCCATGACAACCAGGGATAACGGCGATTCGGGGAAAGCAGGTTCAGGTATGAGCGTAACAAAACAGCAGATGATCAGGATTTTCCTGGCGAAGTCTGACATCAGCCAGATTAAGGCTCTGTATAGCGGTGAGGACGGGGAGAGGATGGCAGAGTCAATCAGAGACAACTGCAGCGTCTGGTTCCCATTGAAATCCGGAGGTTCCGGTAATCATGAGTAACCCACTGGACAGCGTGACCCGCACGGTCAATTCCCTGCTGACGGCGCTGAAGATGCCCGATGAGTCCTCAACCGCGAACGACGTCCTCGGCCAGATGCGCTTTCCGCAGTTCAGCCGCCTACTGCCGTACCGCGACTACGACGCCGAGACCGGCCTCTTCATGAACGAGAAGACGATGGGCTTCATGCTGGAGGCGCAGCCCATCAACGGCGCCAATGAGACCATCGTTGCGTCGCTGGAGAACCTGATGCGCACCAAGCTGCCCCGCGAGGTGCCGGTGGCCATTCACCTGATTTCCAGCAGCCTGGTCGGGCGCGATATCGAGTTTGGCCTGCGCGAGCTCTCCTGGACGGGTGAAAAGGCCGATACGTTCAACGCCATCACCCGCGCCTACTATCTCAGGGCCGCAGAAGAAGGGTTCCCGCTACCCGATCATCTCAACCTGCCGCTGACGCTGCGCAACTACCGCGTCTATATTTCCTGCTGCGTACCCCGCAAGCGCGGGAGCAAGGCCAGCGTGATGGAGATGGAGAACCAGATCAAAATCATCCGCGCCTCTCTGCAGGGCGCGCAGATTTCCACCCGCAGCGTCGACGCGGATGCCTTCATCCATATCACCGGTGAAATGGTTAACCACAACCCGGACGCGCTGTATCCGACGGCGCGCGAGCTCGACCCGCTCAAGGATCTGAACTACCAGTGCGTGGACGACACCTTCGATCTTAAGGTGAAGGCCGACTACATGACGCTGGGCCTGCGGGAGAACGGGCGCAACAGCACCGCGCGCATCATGAACTTCCAGCTGACCAAAAACCCGGAGATGGCCTTTCTGTGGAACATGGCCGACAACTACAGCAACCTGCTCAACCCGGAGCTGTCCGTTTCGTGCCCGTTTATCCTGACGCTGGTTCTCAGCGTCGAGGACCAGGTGAAGGCGCAGAACGAGGCGAACCTCAAGTTTATGGATCTCGAGAAGAAGTCCAAAACGAGCTACGCCAAGTTCTTCCCGGGCGTCGAGCAGGAGGCGAAGGAGTGGGGCGATCTGCGCCAGCGCCTGTCGTCCGGCCAGTCCTCGCTGGTGAGCTACTTCCTGAACATGACCGTCTTCTGCCGCGACGACCAGGAAATTGCCCTGAAGGTCGAGCAGGACGTGCTGAACAGCTTTCGCAAGAACGGCTTTGAGCTGATTTCCCCGCGCTTTAACCATATGCGCAACTTCCTCGTGAACCTGCCGTTCCTGGCGGGCGGCGGCCTCTTTAAGCAGCTGCGCGAGTCCGGGGTGGTGCAGCGTGCCGAGAGCTTTAACGTGGCCAACCTGCTGCCGGTGGTGGCGGACAGCCCGCTTGCCACCTCCGGCCTGCTGGCGCCGACCTACCGCAACCAGCTGGCGTTCATCGACCTGTTCAGCTGCGGCATGGGTAATACCAACTTCAACATGGCGGTGTGCGGCACCTCGGGCGCCGGCAAGACCGGGCTTATCCAGCCCCTGATACGCAGCGTTATCGACTCCGGCGGCTTTGCCGTGGTGTTCGACATGGGCGACGGCTACAAGTCCCTGTGCGAGAACATGGGCGGGGTCTACCTCGACGGCGAAACCCTGAAGTTCAACCCGTTCGCCAACATTACGGACGACACCATCGACGAGATGGCCGAGCGCCTACGCGACCAGCTGTCGGTGATGGCCAGCCCCAACGGCAACCTGGACGAGGTGCACGAGGGCCTGCTGCTCAAGGCGGTGAAGGCCACCTGGCTTGCGAAGAAAAACCAGTCGCGCATCGATGACGTGGTGGACTACCTGAAGATGGCCCGCGACAGCGAGGAGTATGAAGGCTCCCCGACCATCCGCAGCCGCCTCGATGAAATGGTGGTACTGCTCACCCAGTACACCCGCGACGGGGTCTACGGCAGCTACTTCAACTCCGACGAGCCGTCCCTGAAGGACGAGGCCCGGATGGTGGTGCTGGAGCTCGGCGGGCTGGAAGACAGGCAGTCCCTCCTGGTGGCGGTCATGTTCTCGCTCATTCTCTATATCGAGAACCGCATGTACCGCACGCCGCGCAGCCTGAAGAAGCTCAACGTGATAGACGAGGGCTGGCGCCTGCTGGACTTCAAGAACAACAAGGTCGGGGCGTTTATCGAGAAGGGCTACCGCACCGCGCGCCGCCACACCGGCTCGTACATTACCATCACGCAGAACATCGTCGACTTTGACTCGGACACTGCCTCCAGCGCCGCGCGCGCGGCCTGGGGTAACTCCTCCTACAAAATCATTCTCAAGCAGTCGGCCAAGGAGTTCGCCAAGTACAACCAGCTGTACCCGGACCAGTACCCGCAGCTGCAGCGCGACATGATTGCCCGCTTCGGCAGCGCAAAGGATAACTGGTTCAGCAGCTTCATGCTTTCGGTTGAGCACCTCACGTCCTGGCACCGCCTGTTCGTCGACCCGCTCAGCCGGGCCATGTACTCCTCGGACGGTCCTGACTTTGAGTTTGTGCAGCAGCGCCGCCGCGAGGGCGCGAGCATTCACGACGCGGTATGGGAGCTGGCCTGGAAGAAATCCGGTCCGGAGATGGCCGCGCTGGCGCGCTGGCTGGAAGAGCATGAAGGAAAGAAAATACCATGAGAAAACGCACGCTAATCACCGCCTCGCTGATTGCCGGCACGCTGCTTGCCAGCGCGGGCGTCAGCTGGCTGACCTGCCGCCTCAGCGCGCCCACCGTTGCCGCCTTCAACATGAAGGCCACCGTGGATGCCTTCTTCGACAGCGCGAGCCGCCGCGCGCTCGACGAGGCGCAGACGAAGGCGCTCTCGGAGCGCTTTAACGCGTCGCTGGAGGCCAGCCTGCGCGACTGGCAGGTGCGCCACCGGGGCCTTATCCTGGTCTCGCCCGCCGTGGTGCAGGGCGCGCCGGACATCACACGTGAGATCCAGACCGACGTGGCCCGCCGGATGAAGGAGGGGGCGTGAGGCGCGCCCTTGCCCTGAGCCTGATGCTGCTGAGTTCGGTCACCGCCGCGTCAGATCTCGGTACCTGGGGCGACCTGTGGCCGGTCGCGGAGCCGGACATGCTGACCGTGATCGAAACCCGCCTGCAGGCGCTGCAGCAGTCCGGCGAGATGGACAGGCATATGGGCGAGTTTAAGGCGCGGGTGGAGCGCAACAGCCAGCGCCCGACGCCGGTTGAGGGCATTACCCGCGCGGTGCGCTATGAGAAGCGCTGGTTTGATCCGAGCGTGCGGGTGGACAGGGACCTGGCCGACGGCCACGGCAGCGTCTTTGCCCGCGCCGGGCAGGTGTTCAACCCGCTCGACGTGGTACCCTTTAACCAGACGCTGCTGTTTATCGACGGTGACGATCCGGACCAGCTGGCGTGGGTCCGGCGCCAGAAGCCCGCCACGCTGGTTTCGCGCATTATCCTGGTGAAGGGCAATATTCCGCAGACCTCGGAGGCGCTCGACAGCCGGATCTTCTTCGATCAGAACGGCGTGCTCACCGCGCGCTTTGGCATCAGCCAGGTTCCGGCGCGGGTGACGGCGGCGCCGAGCGGGCAGCGCCTGCAGGTGGAGATTATCCCGCCGCTGCTGACGGAGCATGACGCAGGGGGCACGCGATGAGGACGCTGTTCACCGCATTTTTCGGGCTGCTGCTCTGGACGAACAGCCAGAGCGCTTCAGCCGATGCCGCCTGCGACGGCAGTTTCGTCAATCCGATCACCGATATCTGCTGGCGCTGCATGTTCCCGCTTTCGCTCGGCAGCACGTCGGTCACGGGCGGCGACCTGCCCGACACGAAGAACCCCGGCAGCCCCATCCAGATCTGCCCGATGACGCCGGTGGCGCGCATTGGCCTCGCCATCGGGTACTGGGAGCCGATGGCGCTGACCGACGTGACCCGCTCGCCGGGCTGCATGGTGAACCTCGGCGGCTTCTCCATCAACCTCGGCAAGATGGGCATGGGGACTGCGAAGAAAGACGATAAGGCGGTCAACGGCACGTTCTACCACGTCCACTGGTACAAGTACCCGCTGACGTACTGGCTGAACATCATTACGTCCGTCGGGTGTCTCGAGGGCGGAGACCTGGACATTGGCTACCTGTCCGAGATTGACCCGACCTGGGGGGACAGCGCCCTGACCTCCATTCTCAACCCGGAGGCGGTGATTTTCGCCAACCCCATCGCCCAGGGGGCATGCGCGGCCGATGCCGTTGCCAGCGCGGCGAAGACGTCGATTGACCTGCTGTTCTGGTGCGCCGGCTCCCAGGGCTCGATGTACCCCTTCAACGGCTGGGTGAGCAACGAGTCCAGCCCCCTGCAGTCGTCGGTGCTGGTCAGCGAGCGCATGGCATTCAAGTTGCACCGCCAGGGCCAGATAATGGAGAGCATCGGCGAGGACACGAAGGTCTGTAACGAATATCCGTCCCCGATCATCCCCAAGACCCGCTGGCGCTACCAGATGGTGAACACCCATCCGGACGTGGCGCAGTGCCATCCTTTCGGGCGGACGGTGATGCGCTGGGAAGCGGGGCGTAACCCGCCGAACACTAAGAAAAACTACGGCTATCTGCTCTGGCGCAAGCGTAACTGCGTCTTCCTCTGAGAAAGGGAAAATTCATGAATAAGATTACGGGACCGTGCGCGGGCCTGCTGATGTCGGCGATTTGCCTTCAGGCAATGGCGGATACTGAAGCAGATCGTGCGTTTATCCGCGACCAGGATACCTTCAGCCAGCAGCTGCGGCAGCAGGATAACGACGCGCTGCGCGACATGCTCTCACAGCAGGTGCGGCAGAACCCGCTCTCAGCTGAGGACACCCGCTTTATCGGCGGGCTGAAGCAGGGACAGCAGGAGGCGCAGCAGGATAAGCCCGCGCACGGGGCGCTGTACTTTGTCTCCTTTGCGATACCGGAGACCGGGCTGAAGCGCATGCTGACCGAAGCCCGGCGCTACGATATTCCCGCCGTGCTGCGCGGGATGGTCAACAACGACATGAAGGCGACCGCTGACGCGGTGATGACCCTGGTTCAGGACGGCAGCGCCTCCGGCGTGGCTATCGATCCCACCCGCTACCGCGAGTATGGCATCACCAGCGTGCCCTCCCTGGTGGTGTACTGCTCGGCGGGACACGACGTGATCCGCGGCAACCTGCGCCTGAAGCAGGCGCTGGCTAAGGTAGTGGAGCAGGGCGACTGCAGGGATGAGGCGAGGACGCTTCTGGAAAAAAGAGTGAAATCATGAACATCCTGAAAGGGGCTCTTTTCATGTCAGCGCTGATTCTTTCCACCATGAGTATGAGCGTTGTAGCCAGCTCTGAGTCTGACTACAGGGCCGGCTCGGACTTCGCCAGGCAGGTCAAGGGGCAGGGCGACAGCAGCCTGACGAACTTCAACCCCTCGGCCACGCTGCCGGGCTACACCGCTACGCCGCCGCAGCAGAAATACTACGGCGGCGTGACGGCAACCGGCGACGGGGCGCTGAAGACCGATGCGGCGACCGGCTGGACCACGAACGAGGCCACGAAGGCGGTGACCGACGCCTTCATCAACAACCCGAAGGAGACTATCTCTCAGGATGCGCCGTTCATCACCGCCAGCAGGGACGTGCAGGGCCGCGCCGACAGCATCATCGGCAAGACCGGACAGCTGCAGTGCAGCGCGCAGAACGTCAGCCGCAGCGAGTTCACCAACTATACCTGCGAGCGTGACCTGCTGATCGAGCAGGCCTGCACCCGCACCGCCAGCATCACCGGCCACTACGAGAGCACGACGGTCACGCGCACGTACACGGTGCCCAACAGCAGCTTTACCTACGTCTACGACGGCAACAAGACGGTCAACTTCAGCTTTCGCGCACCCGCGACGGGCAGGGTGCTGAGCGCGTCGGTTGCCGTGCATTTCAACGAAAAGAACATGTACTACGGCTTTTCATGGTGGGGCGTGAACACCGAATCGATCGCCAGAAGAGACAATACGTGGGCGCTGCCGGGCGCCGCGGGCGCCTCGCTGACCGCCGGACAGCCTTCGCCGTCAGGCTCCATGCTTAACAAAAACTGCCTGAGCGGCAAGCAGTCGCGCTGCCAGGAGTATGCCCGCAAAACGCTGTCCTGGATGCAGGGCGGCTCTGAGGCGTGGATGACGGCGACCGTGACCATGCAGGTCACCGACAAAAAATGGGTGCCGGACGTCGTCTGGACCGAGCACTGCCCGTTCAGCAAGAGCGAGGGCACCCTGAAAAAGACGGAATGTATCTCGCCGGGGAGTACGAAGACGGTGGTGGTGGGCGGTAAAGCCTATCCGGTCACCCAGGCCTGCTGGCAGTACCGTGATACTTACATGACCCAGGCCGCCGACAGCGGGAGCTGTAAGACGTACATGAATAATGCAGCCTGCACGCTCGCCTCGCGCAGCTGCGCATTTACGGCGGAAGACGGCAGCGGCTGCCTGCACGAGTACGCCACGTACTCCTGCGAAACGCGCACCTCGGGTAAAGTCATGATTTGCGGCGGGGATACCTTCTGCCTCGACGGGGAATGCGAGCGGGCGCAGAAGGGGAAAAATAACGACTTCGCGCCGGTGGTTTCGGCGCTTGCGGCCCTGGCGGCGGCCGGAAAGGACGTGGCGGCCATGAACAGCGTCAACGTGCGCGCCTTCACCGGCAAAGCTAAATACTGCAAGAAGTTTGCGGCGGGCTTCAGCAACTGCTGCAAGGACTCGGGCTGGGGCCAGGACGTGGGGCTTGCCAGCTGCAGCAGCGACGAGAAGGCGCTCGGCAAGGCAAAAGAGAAGAAGCTGACGGTTAGCGTCGGGGAGTTCTGCTCGAAGAAGGTGCTCGGCGTGTGCCTGGAGAAGAAGCGCAGCTACTGCCAGTTCGACTCAAAGCTTGCGCAGATTGTGCAGCAGCAGGGTCGTAACGGCCAGCTGCGTATCGGGTTCGGCAGCGCGAACAGCCCTGACTGTCGCGGCATCACCCAGACCGAACTTCAGCGCATTAAGTTTGACGCGCTGGACTTCACGAATTTCTTCGACGATCTTCAGAAGAACCAGAAAATCCCCGATAACGACACCCTGACGAAGCGCGTGCGTGAGGAAATCGCCTCGCAGCTGAAGAATAAATAGTACGACACTCAACACTCATTAAGGACTCATTATGAAGATTAAAGGATTTATTGCCCGTCTTGTCATCAGCCTGATCGTTGCCTTTCCGCTGCTCTACTGGTGCCGGAACATCGTGGATGAGACGACCCGCATCGATGTGATTTTTATGTCGATGATGGCTCTGCTCTTCGTGGTTGCACTCCTGATTGCGTGGCTGGTGTATCCGCTTTTTAAAAAATAACTGGCCTGTTTCAGGAAAGGGATTGTTCCAGTGAAAAAGAGCAAGACAGCGTTAGCCCTGCTGCTTTCCGGCATCATCTTTTCCGCTAGCGGGAAAGATGCCGGCTGGCAGTGGTACAACGAATCGCACAGAGCGCCGGAGGCCGAGAAATCCTCCGCAACGCAGCCCCAGCCGCCCTCGCCGGACATCATGGAGAAGCTCGCCACGCTCCAGCAGGCCACGAAGCGCACCATGTACGAGGCCATTCTGTATCCGGGCGTGGAGAACTTCACCCGCTACTTCCGTCTGCAGAACTACTGGACGCAGCAGGCCGGGCTGTTCTCCATGAGCGCCAAAAAGGCGATGCTCGCGCACCCGGAGCTGGACTATAACCTGCAGCACAGCCACTACAACGGCACGGTGCGCAACCAGCTGGCCGCCGACTTTGCCGACCAGCGCCGCGCCATCGAGACCCTGGCGCAGCACTACGGCGTGATGTTCTTCTACCGCGGGCAGGACCCGATCGACGGCCAGCTGGCGCAGGTGATCAAGAACTTCCGCGAGACCTATCGCCTCAGCGTCATACCGGTCTCGGTGGACGGCATTGTGAACCCGCTGCTGCCGGACACCCGGATGGACGGCGGGCAGGCTGAGCGCCTCGGCATCCGCCACTTCCCGGCCCTGATGCTGGCCGACCCGAAAAGCGGCACCGTCAAACCCGTTTCCTACGGATTTATCAGCCAGGACGACCTGGCGAAGCAGTTCCTCAACGTTTCGACCGATTTTACCCCCAACTTTTAATACAGGAAGAGTTCGCATGCGCAGATTTCGCTTTCGCATGCCCGAGTTCGACGCGCCCGGACTCTGGGTGCTGAGCCTCGGGATATGGTTTCACATCGTGTCGCGCCTGGTGCGGCACAACCCGTCCATGGCCGTCACGCTGGCGCAGGTAATCGGCCTCTCAATGGCGCTGTGGGGCGGCTATCGCATCGTTAACCGGTGGATAGCACAGGCCCAGGAGGCGGAAAGGCGTCAGGAGGAGGGCGGTCATCATGAAGACTAACCCAGTCATCGCTATCGCCGCGCTTATCTTCAGCCTGGCCGCGCAGGCCTCCACGATGGATGAAATCAGGTCGTTGTGGAACCCGCAGGGCATCGGTGAGGCTACGGGCGCTCAGAGTACAGGTGACGCCGCTGCACTACCCGCGCCCGTCAGGGCACCCGTCTGGTACCGGCTCAGCAACGGGCGGCAGGTGAATCTGGCCGACTGGAAGGTGGTGCTGTTCATGCAGGGGCAGTGTCCCTACTGCCATAAGTTCGACCCGGTGCTGAAGGCGCTCTCGCAGCAGGTCGGCTTCGGGGTGATGGCCTACACCATTGACGGCCAGGGCGATGCGGCGTTTCCGGAGGCGCTGCCCGCGCCGCCGGAGGTGATGAAGACCTTCTTTCCGAACCTGCCTGTCGCAACCCCGACCACCTTTCTCGTCAACGTCAACACCCTTGAAGCCCTGCCGCTGCTGCAGGGTGCAACGGATGAACAGGGCTTTATGGCCCGCATGGATACGGTCCTGCAGATGCGCGGAGCGAAATAATGATGAAAATATTCAGACGCCGGTTGATTCCTGCCTGCATGCTTCTCGCATGTTCAACAACCGTTAATGCGGACGTGAACAGCGACATGAACAGCTTCTTCAACAAGCTGGGCTTTGCGTCCAATACCAGCCAGCCCCAGGTATGGCAGGGGCAGGCGGCGGGCTATGCCACGGGCGGCTCGCTTTACGCCCGCACCCAGGTAAAGACCGTTCAGCTTATCTCGATGACGCTGCCCGACATCAACGCGGGCTGCGGGGGCATCGATGCCTACCTCGGCTCGTTCAGCTACATCAACAGCGACCAGCTGCAGCGCTTTGCCAAGCAGATTATGTCCAACGCCGCGGGCTACTTCTTCGACCTCGCCCTGCAGACCACGGTGCCGGAAATCAAGACGGCAAAGGACTTCCTGCAGAAGATGGCCAGCGACATCAACAGCATGAACCTCAGTTCCTGCCAGGCCGCACAGGGGATTGTCGGGGGCCTTTTTCCTCGCTCCCAGGTCTCACAGACCAAGGTCTGTCAGGACATCGCCGGGGAGAGCAACATGTTTGCGGACTGGGCGGCGTCGCGCCAGGGATGCACCGTGGGTGGTAGCCTGGACAAGGTGCGCGACAAGGCCAGCGTCGCGGAAAAAGAGCGCATTACCAAAAACATCAACATCATCTGGCACTCGCTCGGCAAGAACGGCATGTTCAGCGGGAACAAGGAGCTAAGGGAGTTCATCATGACCCTCACCGGCACCCTGATTTTTGATGAGAAGGGCAACATCACCCCGCTGCCTGCCCGCGCCACCGACCGCGACATCATTAAGGCGGTGATGGAGGGCGGCACGGCAAGGATTTACCACTGCAACGACAGCGAAAAGTGCCTGAAGGTGGTGGCCGATGCCACCGTGAGTATCTCTCAAAAGAATGCGCTTAAAAGCCAGATAAAGGACATTCTGTCCAGCATCCAGAACAAGGCAGCAGCCGACACCGCGCTGACCGACAAAGAAAAGGGGTTTATCTCCGGCACGACCATCCCTGTCTTCAAGTATCTGGTGGACCCGATGATGCTGGGCGTTTCGGACAGCCTCGTCTACCAGCTGACCGATTACATCGGCTACGACATCCTGCTGCAGTACATCCAGGAGATGGTGCAGCAGGCGCGCGCGATGGTGGCCACCGGTAATTATGACCAGGCCGTTATCGACAGCATCAATAACAATCTCAACGAGGCCACGCGGCAGATAGCCTCCTTTCAGGCGCAGGTGCAGGTGCAGCAGGACGCGCTGCTGGTTGTTGACCGCCAGATGAGCTACATGCGCCAGCAGGTTTCGGCGCGCATGCTGCAGCGCTACCAGAACAACTATCACTTTGGAGGGGCACGCTGATGCAGTCGATTTACGTTATTGCCGGCGGGGACTGGCTGAGCCAGACGATGAACGCCATCGTGGCATTCATGTCGACCGACAGCTGGGCCATCATCCGCCGTATCGTGACAGCGCTCTCGGTGCTGGTCGTGGCCGTGTCCTGGATACGCCGCCACAACGTCATGGACATGCTGGGCTGGATAGCCACCATCGTCCTGATGTCCCTGCTGGTCAGCGTGCGCACGCCGGTACAGATTATCGACAACAGCGACCTGACGAAGGTGTACAGGGTCGATAACGTGCCCGTGGGCCTCGCGCTGCCGGCATCGCTGACGACCACCATCGGGCACGCCCTGGTACAGGGCTACGAGATGGTCTTTTCGCAGCCCGACAGCGTGACCTACAGCAAGACCGGCATGCTGTTCGGCGCGAACCTGGTCGCGCGCAGCACAGATTTTATGTCGAAAAATCCGGAAATCGCCGCGCTGTTCCCGGACTACGTACAGAACTGCGTGATGGGCGATATCTTCCTTAACGGGAAGTACACCCTGGACGAGCTGATGAACAGCACTGACCCCTACACCATCATTTTCTCTAAACCCAGTCCGCTGCGTCAGGTGCCGAACTATAAGAGGTTTACGACCAGCGGTAGTGACGGAGAGACGGAAATAAAGGCATTTCTGTCCTGTGAAGAGGCTGCTGTCATCCTCAAACAGAAGCTGGGCCTTGATACCCAGACCGGTGGAAAGAGCTGGAGCTACTACGCACGCTGGCTGTTTGGCGGACGTCCGAATCCGGACCTGCTTCTGAGCCAGATGCTGGGCGAGAGCTACAGCTACTTCTACAACTCCGGTCAGAGCGCCTCGCAGATAATCCGCCAGAACGTGACGATGAACGCCCTGCGCGACGGCATCATGGGCTATGCGGCCCGCAACGGCGACACCTCTAGCCTGCTGAATATCGCCACCACGTCCTCGATGGAGAAGCAGCGCCTCGCGCACGCAACGGTCGGGCAGGTGGCCCTGCGCTCGCTGCCGATGTCCCAGACGCTGATTGTGGGTCTGA
This sequence comes from Enterobacter sp. KBR-315C3_2022, assembly GCF_041399425.1. Taxonomy (NCBI): domain Bacteria; kingdom Pseudomonadati; phylum Pseudomonadota; class Gammaproteobacteria; order Enterobacterales; family Enterobacteriaceae; genus Enterobacter; species Enterobacter sp. KBR-315C3_2022. The sequence goes on along the minus strand of NZ_JBGKEB010000034.1, from coordinate 15,625 downwards.
CCATCGGTATCTTCCCGCTGATGGTGCTCGGCGGCATGTTTAACGCGGTCACGCTTAACGTGCTGAAGGGCTACGTCATGGCGATTATGTGGGTGCAGAGCTGGCCGCTGCTCTACGCCATCCTGAACAGCTGCATGACGTTCTATGCGAAGGCCAACGGCTCGCCGGTGGTGCTCTCCGAACTGTCGCAGGTGCAGCTGAAGTACTCGGACCTCGCCACCACCGCGGGCTACCTGTCGATGCTTATTCCGCCGCTGGCGTGGGGAACGCTGAAAGGCCTCGGCTCAAGCTTCTCGAATCTCTACAGCCACCTCGCATCCTCGGCCATCAGCCCTGCGGCGACCGCGGCGGCGGGTTCCATCGACGGGAACTACTCCTACGCGAACATGCAGACCCATAACGTCAGCGGCAACAGCTGGAACACCAACAGCTCAACGATGCACGGCCAGATGAGCCAGCAGCTGGGTAATGGTGCCTCGTCCACCCAGACTCGGGATGGTTCAATGGTTTGGGATACCAGTGGCGCCATGTCGAAGTTGCCGGTAGATATCAACGTTGGCCGTCAGATTGCCAGCGCACAGCAGCAGATGTCCAGAGAGTCTGAAGTTCAGGCTGAAAGCGCCCTGCATGGTTATAACCAGAGTGTGACGAGTGCCTGGAATACCCTTAAACAGTTTGGTACCAATATGGGAACCAGTTCCTCGATGACGACGGGGGCAGACAGAACTGAATCTTCTCAGGATACGATGGCCAGAAGCAAAATGTGGAATGCCGTTGTTTCTAATGCTAAAGCAAATAATATCAGCAATGAGGAATCCTTCCAGCAGTTAATGGATGACTCATCCAAGAGATCTCGAGCTGCTGATATACATGCATCTGGTAAGTGGAGTTCAGGAGACCAATTATTCGGTAAACTAGGCAAGTGGGGGACTGGGCTATCTGCAGAAGCGGGTGTTAAAGGTAGTGTCGGGTGGACCCACAGTTCGGGTCATACTGATAATGTCAGCTCTTCAGGGCGAGAGTCACATGACAGTAGACATGATACTAGCAGTCAGGCAGCCAAAGACTTTAGAGAAGCATCTGATTACTTTACTAGCCACAAAACTACAACTTCCGGAAATGTTACTGATAATAATGCTTCTTCCCGTGTTGATCAGTTTGCAGCATCACTGTCTAGTGCGAAAAACAGCTATGACCAGTATACGACCAGTAAGACACGCAGCCACGAATACAGCGAAATGGCTTCACGTACTGAAAGTATGAGCGGGCAGATGAACGAAAACCTGACTCAGCAGTTTGCTAATTTTGTCCAAAAACAAGCTCCGCAGAATGCTGAAGCTATTTTGACGGATACCAGTTCACCTGAAATCGCCGCACAGCGAGAAACATTGGCAAGGGATTTTGTAAAGAATCAGGTAGAGCCTAAAATTGACGGAGCATACCGGGATGTCAGAGGAACAATCGGTAATAAAATGGCCGATGTATCGACAGGTGGAGACGGAGAGGAGGTTGCTTCTGACTATGGCCATAATTCCGGGGATATTGACAATATGACATCAAACGCCGGTATTAAACAGGATGTAAGTAACAGCGTCGGTACGTTAGTAGCGGAGAATAGACAGGCTCATCAAAAAACTCAGCAGGAAATAGTTCAACAAGAGAATGACGTTAAAACACAGCACATAGATCTGGAAAGACACCATAAAACAGAGGGAAATAGCTTCCATAATACATATAATGACAGGAAGGATGAGGTAAGTAATATTTCGGTAGCGGCCACTACCCAAGAGCTTGTGGAAAAAGCTACTAAACTACAGAAGGATTATCTTGATGGGAAGGAATGAAAAGGATGATTGATAATAAACTCATTGTTGAAGAAGTAGGGGAGTTAAAGCTTATCCTTTCACAAGGAGAAGTGGCCATTCCATCATTTTGGGCATGTTTATGGCCTGGTTTGGTTATAGTTTTGTGGAATGCATTTTGCGCTGTAATTAGTGTGGATAGTGGTTTCTTATCAAGCAAATTTATTCTTGATGTAATGGTTTTTCCTTGTGGTGTTGGGTTCATAATCATGCTAGGTGTTGCTAGCGCTCGCTCGTTATTTTTGTCCGTGCCAAAATCCTTTAGGCTTAACTCATATATATATCGGTTTTTTGGTAAAAAACTTGTAGCGTACGCTCTGATATATATGGTTCTGATTTTCCTGCTTGCATTATTGAATCGTGCTTACTATAGCGTACCATTTCCTTTTGCCCTTATGATCATCTCAACGACTGTTCTGGGCGGAGTGGTAATGAATTTAGATTTTGGGCGATACCAACTATCATTATTTACAACTGCAATAAGTAATTTTAAAAGTAACAGACTAAATGACTAAAGCTCACAGGCAGCCAATTAAATAAGTACTCAAAGGATGTAATTACAACGGGGTACATCAGGTGCCAAAATCCAGACCAGTTCAGAGCAGGGAAATCAGCACAAGTACCAGACCCGTATCGTGTCCAACGCGAACAAGGTCAATCTGAAGTTCCCGGAAGCACAGCCGGTTCTTGAAGACCAGCTTGCCAAATCCGTGGCCAACATTCTCTGACAGGCCTGGCAGGGCGGACCCGCGCCCTGCCACTCTGAGCACTGCCTCCCGTTTTTCAACGCTAACGCTTTATGACTGCACAAATTCTTTGTGCGGTCATAAAGGGTTGCCGGCAACGCCGGAATAGTTTGCCCTTGCCGCCAGCGTGACGGCACACACCTTCTCTACCGGACCGACATCATGAGTTTTAATGCCAAGGATATGACCCAGGGCGGTCAGATCGCGAGCATGCGTATCCGCATGTTCAGCCAGATCGCCAACATCATCGTGTACTGCCTCGTTATTCTCTTCGGAATAATCGTCGCCCTGACGCTGACGGTGAAGCTGTCGTGGCAGACGTTCGTTAACGGCATGGTCTGGTACTGGTGCCAGATGCTTGCCCCGATGCGCGATATTTTCAGGTCGCAGCCTGTATATACGATCCGGTACTACGGGAAAGAACTTAAGTACAACGCGCAGCAGCTGCTGCAGGACAAGTACGTTGCGTGGTGTGCCGACCAGGTCTGGGCCGCTTTTATCCTCGCGGCCATCATTGCTGCCGTGGTCTGCGTCATCACCTTCTTCGTCACCACCTGGATTCTGGGCCATCAGGGCAAACAGCAGAGCGAGGACGAGGTCACGGGCGGACGCCAGCTGACCGATGACCCCAAAGACGTGGCCAGAATGCTGAAGCGCGACGGTCTGGCCTCCGATATCAAAATTGGCGATTTGCCGCTTATCAAAAACTCGGAGATACAGAACTTCTGCCTGCACGGTACCGTCGGGGCGGGTAAGTCCGAGGTTATCCGCCGCCTGATGAACTACGCCCGCAAGCGCGGCGACATGGTCATCGTCTACGACCGCTCATGCGAGTTCGTCAAAAGCTACTATGACCCGGCGATTGACAAGATACTTAACCCGATGGATGCGCGCTGCGCGGCCTGGGATTTATGGCGCGAGTGCCTGACCCAGCCCGACTTCGATAACGTTTCCAACACCCTCATCCCGATGGGCACGAAGGAAGACCCCTTCTGGCAGGGCTCCGGTCGAACCATCTTTGCAGAAGCGGCCTACCTGATGCGTAACGATAAGGACCGTAGCTACAGTAAACTAGTGGATACGCTGCTATCCATCAAGATAGAGAAGCTGCGCTCGTACCTGCAGAACTCGCCTGCAGCAAACCTGGTTGAGGAGAAAATCGAGAAGACGGCCATCTCGATTCGTGCGGTGCTGACCAACTACGTTAAGGCCATCCGCTATCTGCAGGGCATTGAGCACAACGGCGAGTCCTTCACCATCCGCGACTGGATGCGCGGCGTGCGCGAGGACGGCCGGAACGGCTGGCTGTTTATCTCGTCCAACGCCGATACCCATGCCTCCCTGAAGCCGGTTATCTCCATGTGGCTGTCCATCGCCATCCGTGGCCTGCTGGCGATGGGGGAGAACCGCAACCGGCGCGTCTGGATTTTTGCCGACGAGCTGCCGACCCTGCACAAGCTTCCGGACCTGGTCGAAATCCTCCCGGAGGCGCGTAAGTTCGGCGGCTGCTACGTCATTGGCATCCAGTCCTATGCCCAGCTCGAGGATATTTACGGCCAGAAGCCTGCCGAAACGCTGTTCGACGTACTGAACACCCGCGCGTTCTTTCGCTCGCCCTCGCGCAACATCGCAGAATTTGCCGCCGGTGAAATCGGTGAGAAAGAAATTCTCAAGGCCTCAGAGCAGTATTCCTACGGTGTGGACCCGGTGCGTGACGGCACCTCGGTTGGCAAGGACATGGAGCGCGTGACGCTGGTCAGCTACTCCGATATCCAGACGCTGCCCGATCTGTCCTGCTACGTCACTCTTCCCGGACCGTATCCGGCGGTGAAGATGGCCCTTAAGTATCAGGAGCGCCCGAAGGTGGCGCCCGAGTTTATCCAGCGCCGTATCGATGACAGTGCCGAGGAGCGCCTTAACGCAGCGCTCGCGGCCCGCGAGGCGGAGTCCCGCAGCGTGGCCATGCTTTTCGAACCGGATGCGGAAGTCGTTGCTCCGGCGGTCAGCCCGGAGAATGCTGGCCAGCCACAGCAGCCACAGCAGCCACAGCAGCCACAGCAGCCACAGCAGCCACAGCAGCCACAGCAGCCACAGCAGCCACAGCAGCCACAGCAGCCACAGCAGCCACAGCAGCCAGCCGCGCGTCCGGCTCCCCCTGCAGCAGCCGCGACAACAGCGGCCGTCGCGGCTACCGGCGGAACGGAGTCGGTGCTTGAGACAAAAGCGGAGGAAGCAGAGCAGCTGCCGCCGGGCATCGATGAAACCGGCGAGGTCATTGACATGAGCGCATGGGAAGCCTGGCAGGCGGAGCAGGACGAGCTGACGCCACAGGAGCGACAGCGCCGTGAGGAGGTGAACATCAATGTTCACCGGTCGCATGATGAGGCTCTTGAGCCGGGAGGTTATGTTTAATGCTGAAATTAACACCAGTCTTCAGTACGAAGCCCCGGTATACGCTCAAACTCCCTGATATTGTTTGTCACTACGATCAGTCCGCGGCTTCGTGCATGACCTGCAATCATTTGGTCATAAGGCCCAACAGGAGTTCCTTTCCGGGCAAGCTCGGCACGAATTTGCCCGCTATGTATTGCTGCCAGTGCATCATAGTCCAGAACCTCAAGTCTGGACACAAACCCCTCGACTACGGACAGATTCCGTTCTGGAGCCTGACTTTTCTCCGCACCGTAGATCAGCTCCATCAGGGTGACAGAGCTGATACACATCCTGGATGTGTTGAGGTTGAAGCGTTCTCTGACATGTTCCGGTTTGTTTTTAATAGTAAAAATGCAGATGTTGGTATCAAGCATGAATTTCAGCATCAGAAGCCTTCCCGCTCTTGTTCTGCCGGTTGCTCTCTGGCACTCATAAAATCAGTGCTGACACACTCACCATCAAACCAGCTATCCCAGGACTCTCCGGCTGGGGTAATAAGTCTGCTCTTACCAACAGCAATGACTTCAACCTCTTTTACACCTTCCGGAAAAGAGACTGCTTTTGGGAGTCTGACGGCCTGGGTTCGGTTACTGAAAAATAGCGTAGTGTTCATAATTTCCTCCCTCAAGAGTATATACACCTCGTATATCCATTATGGTTTGAGTGATTGTATATGTCAAAGGTATATACCTGTAAGAGGTTTGGTCATTAAGCCGGGGGAAAAAGCCTGATGATGAGCATCGGCTCGGTTAAGTCTGCCGGCAGCGCGGGCAACTACTATACCGACAAGGACAACTACTACGTTATTGGCAGCATGGGCGAGCGCTGGGCAGGCGAGGGCGCGAAGGCGCTGGGCCTGAGCGGCAGCGTGGACGTGAAGACCTTTACCCGCGTCCTCGAGGGCAAACTTCCGGACGGCAGCGACCTCAGCCGTACTCAAGACGGCACCAACAAGCACCGTCCGGGCTACGACCTGACGTTTTCGGCGCCCAAGAGCATCTCGGTGATGGCCATGCTGGGCGGCGATACGCGGCTCATTGATGCCCACAACCGCGCCGTGGACACGGCCATTAAGCAGGTCGAGGCGCTGGCCTCCACGCGCGTCATGACCGACGGAAAAAGTGAAACGCAGCTGACCGGCAACCTGGTGATGGCGCTGTTCAACCACGATACCAGCCGTGACCAGGAGCCGCAGCTGCACACCCACGCCGTGGTGGCCAACGCCACGCAGCACGACGGCACCTGGCGCACGCTCAGCAGCGACAAAATCGGAAAGACCGGCTTTGTCGAAAACGTCTACGCGAATCAGATAGCCTTTGGCCGCCTGTACCGCGCCGCGTTAAAAGACGACGTGACGGCAATGGGTTACGAGACCGAAACCGTCGGCAAACACGGGATGTGGGAGCTGAAGGGCGTTCCGACGGAGCCGTACTCAAGCCGCAGCAGGGCCATTCGTGAGGCGGCCGGGGACGATGCGTCCCTGAAGTCGCGTGACGTGGCGGCGCTCGACACCCGGCAGTCCAAGCAGAAGGTCGACCCTGAACAGCGCATGGCCGAATGGGTGGCAACCCTGAAGGAAACGGGCTTTGACATTAACGCCTACCGCGAGGCCGCCGATCGGCGCGTGCAGGCCGGCGATATCCCGATAAATGCGCCGGAGCCTGCAGATGTGGGCGCGGCGGTGGGGCAATCCATTGCCATGCTGAGCGACCGTCGGGCGCGGTTTACCTACTCCGGGCTGCTGGCCACCACCCTGGGCCAGCTGCCCGCGCGGCCAGGCATGATTGAGCAGGCGCGGGAGGGTATCGATGCGGCCATCAAAAACGAGCAGCTGATCCCGCTCGATAAAGAGAAGGGCCTGTTCACCTCGAACGTTCACGTTCTGGACGAGCTGTCGGTTTCGGCGCTGTCCCGCGAGCTGCAGCTTCAGGGGCGCGTGGACGTCTTTCCCGAAAAAAGCACCCCTCGCAGCCGCCCGTTCGGCGACGCCGTCAGCGTGCTGGCGCAGGATCGCTCGCCTGTGACCATTATCTCAGGACAGGGTGGCGCATCCGGACAGCGCGAACGCGTGGCGGAACTGGCCATGATGGCGCGCGAGCAGGGCCGCGACGTGCAGATTATGGCCGCCGATCGCCGCTCGGCCGCACACCTGGCCAGGGATGAGCGCCTCGGCGGCGAGCTTATCACCGACCGGCGTGGCCTGACGGAAGGCATGACCTTCATCCCCGGCAGCACGCTGATTGTTGACCAGGGCGAGAAGCTGACGCTTAAGGAAACGCTGACGCTGCTCGACGGCGCGCTGCGCCATAACGTCCAGCTGCTGATCGCCGACAGCGGTCAGCGTACCGGAACGGGCAGCGCCCTGACCGTGATGAAGGAGGCGGGCGTCAGCACGCTTGCCTGGCAGGGCGGCGAGAAAACCCGCGTCTCGATCATCAGCGAGCCTGACAGGCGCGAGCGCTACGACCGCCTGGCGACGGACTTCGCGAAGGGGGTCCGGACAGGCGAGGAGGCCGTGGTGCAAATCACCGGCTCCCGCGAGCAGGCGGCGCTGGCATCATCCGTTCGCGATGCCCTGAAAAACGAAAAGGTGCTGGGTGAGCGCGATATCAGCATCACCACGCTTGAGCCGGTGTGGCTCGACGGGCGCCATCAGCAGGTGCGGGACCACTACCGCGAGGGCATGGTGATGGAGCGCTGGAATGCCGAAGAGCGCAGCCGCGAGCGCTTCGTTATCGATCGGGTTACAGCCCGAAACAACAGCCTGACGCTGCGCAACGCGGAGGGTAAAACGCAGGTGACCCGCCTGACGGAGCTCGACAGCAGCTGGTCGCTCTACCGCACCGGCACCCTGCAGGTGGCCGAAGGCGACCGTCTGGCGGTGCTGGGGCAGACGCAGGGCGCGCGCCTGAAGGGCGGGGACAGCGTGACCGTGACGGGCATCGATGAGAAGGGTATCCACGTTAGCCTGCCCGGGCGAAAAACGCAGGTCGTGCTGGCGGCGGGCGACAGCCCGTTTACGGCCCCGAAGGTCGGCCAGGGCTGGGTAGAATCGCCGGGCCGCTCGGTGAGCGACAGCGCTACGGTCTACGCCTCGCTGACGCAGCGCGAGATGGATAACGCCACGCTGAACGGCCTGGCCCGCAGCGGCGCGGAGGTCAGGCTCTACTCCGCTCAGACGGTGCAGAAAACGGAGGAGAAGCTGTCTCGTCAGTCTGCCTGGAGCGTGGTGACGGCGCAGGTGAAGGAGGCTGCCAGCAGGGACAGCCTGGGCGATGCGCTGGCGCACCAGAAGGCCGCGCTGCACACGCCGGAGCAGCAGGCTATCCATCTGGCCATTCCCTCGCTTGAGGGTAACGGACTGGCGTTCACCCGGCCGCAGCTGATGGCCGCCGCGAAGGATTTTGCACAGGACAGGCTCAGCCTGGTCGCGATTGAGGATGAAATTGCGCGCCAGACGCGCAGCGGGGCGCTGATATCGGTGCCCGTTTCGCAGGGGAACGGCCTGCAGCAGCTGGTCTCCCGCCAGTCCTACAACGCTGAGAAAAGCATTATCCGCCACGTCCTTGAGGGGAAGGATGCCGTCACTCCGCTGATGGGAAGCGTACCGGACGCGCAGCTGGCGGGGCTGACCGACGGGCAGCAGAACGCCACGCGCATGATACTGGAGTCGCCCGATCGCTTTACCCTGGTGCAGGGCTACGCGGGGGTGGGTAAGACCACGCAGTTCCGGGCCGTGATGTCAGCCATTGGCACGCTGCCTGAACAGGAGCAGCCGCGCGTTATCGGCGTGGCACCCACCCACCGCGCGGTGAGCGAGATGCGCGACGCGGGCGTCCCCGAATCGCAGACGCTGGCGGCCTTTATCCACGACACGCAGCAGCAGCTGCGCGGCGGCGAGCGCCCGGACTTCAGCAACGTGCTGTTCCTGGTCGATGAAAGCTCCATGGTCGGCAACGCCGACATGGCGAAGGCATACAGCCTGATTGCGGGCGGCGGCGGCCGCGCGGTATCGAGCGGCGATACCGACCAGCTGCAGCCCATCGCGCCCGGACAGCCCTTCCGCCTGCTGCAAAAGCGCAGCGCCATCGATACCGCAGTGATGCAGGAGATTGTCCGCCAGACCCCGGCACTGCGGCCTGCGGTGTACAGCCTCATTGAGCGCGATATCGGCGGTGCGCTGACGACCATCGAAAGCGTCGCGCCGCAGCAGGTTCCGCGCAGGCCGGACGCGTGGCAGCCTGAGAGCTCAGTCATGGAGTTCAGCCGAGAGCACGAGAAGGCGATTGCCGCCGCTATTAAGGCCGGTGACCTGACGCCGGGCGACCAGCCCGAAACGCTGCTGGAGGCCATCGTGAAGGACTACACGGGGCGCACGCCGCAGGCACAGGCGCAGACCATCGTGATGACCGCCCTGAACGCCGACCGGCGCCAGCTCAATGCGATGATCCACGACGCGCGAAAGGCGTCAGGCGAACTGGGCGAGAAAGAAGCCACGGTGCCTGTGCTGACCCCGGCCAACATCCGCGACGGCGAGCTGAGGCGAATGGACACCTGGCAGGCCCACGGCAGCAGCATAGTGCTGCTGGACAACGCCTACTACAGGATAGAGGCGCTGGATAAGGACGCGCAGCTGGTGACGCTGAAGGATGCTGAGGGGAACACCCGCAGCCTTTCCCCCGCGCAGGCGGTGACCGAGGGCGTCACGCTGTACCGGGCGGACACCATCGCCGTCTCGCCGGGCGACCGGATGCGCTTTTCAAAAAGCGACAACGAGCGGGGCTTTGTGGCCAACAGCGTCTGGACGGTCAGCGATATCAAAGGTGACAGCGTCACACTGGAGAACGGGAAACAGACCCGCACGATCAACCCGTCGGCGGAGCGCGCGGAGCAGCACATCGATCTCGCCTACGCCGTGACGGTCAACGGCGCCCAGGGCGCGAGCGAACCCTTCTCTATCTCCCTGCAGGGCACGGAAGGCGGGCGTAAGCAGATGGTGAGCTTTGAGTCGGCCTACGTGGCGCTGAGCCGCATGAAGCAGCACGTGCAGGTCTACACCGACAACCGCGATAAGTGGGTGGCCGCCATGGAAAAATCGCAGGCGAAAAGTACCGCTCACGACATCGTGGAGCCGCGCAACGATCGCGCGGTGGCGAACGCCGCCCGCCTGATGGCGACGGCGAAAGCGCTGGGAGAAGTGCCTGCCGGACGCGCAGCGCTGCGCCAGGCCGGACTGCAGCCTGAGAGCTCGCTGGCGAAATTTATCTCGCCGGGACGAAAATACCCGCAGCCGCACGTGGCGCTGCCCGCCTTTGACCGCAACGGCAGGCAGGCGGGCGTCTGGCTGAGCACCCTGACCTCCGGTGACGGACAGCTTCAGGGGCTGGGCGGCGAGGGCCGCGTGATGGGCAGTGAGGATGCGGCCTTTGCCGGTCTGCAGGCCAGCCGCAACGGCGAGTCGCTGATGGCGCGCGATATGGAGGAGGGCGTGCGGCTTGCGCGGGAGAACCCGCAGAGCGGCGTGGTGGTGCGCACTGGTGACGCCGAGGGCCGCCCGTGGAATCCGGGCACCATCACCGGCGGGCGCGTCTGGGCCGACGGCGTGCCTGACGCAACGGGCACGCAGCACGGCGAGAAAATCCCGCCGGAGGTGCTGGCGCAGCAGGCGCTTGAGGCGCAGCAGATGCGCGAGCTGGAAAAGCGGGCGGATGACGCGGTGCGCGAGCTGGCGCGCGGGAGTGAGAAGGCTGGAGATGCTGCCGGTGCGGTCCGGGAGCTGGCGCGCGAGCTGAGCGAAGGCAAAACCCGTGAGCGGGCTGCGGACGTCACGCTGCCTGAAAGTCCGGACGTTCGTATACGTGACGAGGCGGTGAGCAGAGTGGCGCACGAAAACGTGCAGCGCGACCGCCTGCAGCAGATGGAGCGCGACACGATGCGCGTGCTGGAACGTGAAAAGACCCTGGGAGGCGACTGATGCGCGCGGAAGATAATCCTTTTTTCCCTCTGGTCGTGGTGGCCGACTGCTGGCTGCAGCGGCTGGTTATCTGGACGCCGGGGCAGACCGACCTTATCAGGACCGTGGCGCTCGTGCTGATGGTGGCCGACCACGTCAGCCTGCTGTTTGGCCTGGATAATGAATGGCTGCGCCTGGCCGGACGCGGGGCGTTTCCGCTGTTTGGCTTGGTGTGGGCGATGAACCTTGCCCGCCATCCGCGCATTCAGCAGCGCGCCCTGAACCGGCTCTGGATATGGGCCGTCGTAGCGCAGAGCGGGTGGATACTGGCCGGGCTGCGCCCGGACCTGGGCAATATCCTGTTTGCCTTCGCGGTCAGCGGGCAGGCGCTGCGTCTGACGCAGGCTCACGGGCCGCAGGCGTGGCCGCTGTCCCTGATGCTGGTTCTGGCCTGGCTGCCGTTTTCGGGAGCGAGCTACGGGATTGCGGGCGTGATGATGCTGCTTCTGGCCTGCGGGGTGTTCATGACCGGGCGGCGCACCACGCGCACGGGGCTTGCGTGCTGCCTTGCACTGACGGTGCTGGCGCTGAATACCGCAGACGGGGCGGCCATGGCAGTCGCGGGACTCATTGTCCCGGGCGTAACGCTGACGGTGCTGAGCCGCACCTGCGGCGCGGTGCCGAGGTTCTGGCCGCGTGAGTTCTTTCCGCTGTTCTACGCGGTGCATCTTGCCGTACTGGGGCTGATTGCGATGTAATCAGGGATATTACAGGGAATACAGGAGTCTGAGATGACAGAGGAACAGCGCCCTAAGCTGACGCTACGGCGAAAGCCGCCATCGGATGTGAGTGAGAACAGCCCGTCGCGGGCTGGCGGCCCGGGCGAGCCTGCCAGGTCCGTGACGCGTAAAAAGACGGTGGTGGTGAGCCAGCCGCCTGCCTGGAAGTTAAAAAAACAGGAACAGGAAGAGAAAGAGAAGGCCGAGCGGGCCGCGGCTAAAAAGGCGCGCTACGAGGAGAAGGTCAGGCTGTGGGCAGAGCAGCAGGCGCAGGAGCGCGAGGCCCGGCGGGCCGCAAAGCGCAAGCCGCCGCCGGAGCCAAAGTTCAGGACCCTGATGCCGCTGGAGGAGGCCATGTCAGAGATTGCACGCTGCTGGCCCGCTCTGGTGCAGAACGGACGTCCCCGGCTGCTCGCGATAAACATCCGTGAGGCGATGATTGAGGACATGCGCAGCCGCAGTCTGGATATGTCGGTTAAAAAGCTCAAGCGCTGCCTGAGCGCCATTACCCGTTCGGATGCGTATCTTGAGGCCATGACGGAAGGCGCATGGCGCATCGATATTGACGGCCAGCCGGTTGCCAGGGTGACGGCAGACGAGGCGGCGTATGCCGTGGCGCGCAGGGCTCAGGAGCACGCTAAACAACAGCGCAGGGCGATCAGGGAAGCACCCGCGCCCGCACACGATACGAACTGATAACAGCAGAGAAGAGAAAAACATAGGATGAACAAGAATAAAACCCTTTTAGTTATGTTTGCCGCTGGCCTTATGGTCTCCGGCGTGGCGGGGGCGGCAGAGAAACCTGCTGCTGCCTTTACCCCGGAGCAGGAAGCCCGCGTTGGGGAAATCGCGAAAGACTACCTGCTGGCCCATCCGGAGGTGCTGGTTGAGGTCAGCCAGAAGCTGCAGGCTCAACAGCAGGAGAAGCAGCGGCAGGCGATGACAGCTGCCGTGATTCAGAATCAGGCTGCGCTGCTCAACGATAAAGGCACGCCGTCATATGGCCCCGCCGATGCCAAAGTGACGGTCGTAGAGTTTTTCGATTATCAGTGCATCTACTGTGCCCGCCTGGCCCCTGAACTGGAGAAGGTGATAAAAGCCAGCCCGGACGTGCGCTTTGTCTTCAAGGAGTTCCCGATATTTGGCCAGCGCTGGCCGGCGTCGCTGAGTGCGGCGAAAATCGGACTGCAGGTCTGGAAGCAGAAGGGGGCCGACGCCTACCTCAACTATCACAACGCGATTTACGCCACCGGTCACAACGAGGGTAAGCTGACCGACGCTGATATCAGCACGGCGGCAAAAGCCGTTAAGTTCAATGCGAAGACAGCCCCTGGCGTTCAGGAGACACTGGATGGCATAAACGCGCTCGCGCAGCAGCTGGGCTTCAGCGGTACGCCAGCCCTGGTGGTCCTACCATCAATCGGCGCTAGTGCTGATAACGTGACGGTTATCCCGGGATACACCAGTGCGGAGGTCCTGCAGCAGGCCATCCGTCATGCAGCCGGCGATACGAAAAATAATTAGGCGTCAGCCACCTGATACCGATAAAAGATACTGACAGCCTTCGCTGTGCTCAGTTATCCAACCCCGGAGAAGGGTAAAGCAACTTTCCCGTCTCCGGCGTTTCTGGTTAACACATTCGATAGTAGTCGTGATAGCTCCCCGCCGTAAATGGCGAGGCTTCCCACTTATCCGGCCGAAACCGCCAGTAAGACGGACTTACGTTAGCCTCTTTTTACATTATGATTTGGTCGGACAAGGGAGTTCCCAGATGCAGGCTCTGCCTGCCAGCAGCTTTACAACTTCCTCAATTGTACCGGTCAGGTGCGCCAGTAGCGGATTAATCTGTCGAGCGGACCATCTAGGATAGTTCGACAGATGAACACTCCAGCTCATGACCTCCGCTGCCTTCAGACACAATATAGCCAGAACCGACCTTGTGCTAAGGGAGTTAATTTGAGTTATCTATAAGCTTTCGGAAGTCATTCCAGGAGCAAAGCCCATCATCGTTCACTATGCAACCATTAAACGACAGCAACACGTGCTCTGGCGGATTTTGGAGTGACAAAGGCGTTAGGTCTCTCATTTGCTTTGTCGTTTGATATATATATTCAGTCTTTAAATAGTACCTTCCGCTAGCCTTATCTTTCCAACGCTGGAAAACTATCTTACCTCCGATCGGAGTTTTCTCATACTGCCCCGGCAGTTCATAATTGTTAACTCCTAAAGCCGTAAGAAGAGGACCAATGGTGGTATCATGACCTACGATAACATATATTTTTTTATTTCCATCTTCCATTTCATCAGAAAGAATATTATCTACTTTTTTCATAAGCGGAGCAATGATGTTCTTTGCGACCAATGGCTGTAAATATGCTGCTTCTATATATCCGTTTCTTAGCTTGGCCAGACTCCTCCATTCCTTTTCATCTTTAATTCTTCCCCAGGCAACATCTTTATTAGGTAAGCCCTCATAGTTTTGCAGAATAAACGCATCAACCATTAAAAAGCTTTTATGCAGTGGCCCTGATATAGAAGGCTCTTTACCATAATCAAGATGTACAATATTTTTATTGGCAGACAGTCGGCAGTCGGTCATCCCCTTGCAGGATGGTGATTGCTTATAGTCAATAATTTCTTCGAGTCTGCTATAAGACTGTTCTAAATTCAGGCTGTTTACATACTTTAGAATACTTGCTTTGTTTTTCAACATAAACTCAGTTGTGTTGTTTTTTATAGACTGATAAAACAACGGGTCATTGCTCTTACCATCATCCAGGGTTTGAATGCTAACACGACACCCAGGGAATGCACCATCCATAAAAAACTGGCCGGTTGCAATTGTTCTCGGCATCGTGTTGGTATAGACAAGTAGAGAATGGTTTGCACATTCATTCTTATTGACTAAGCCAGTGTTTACGAACCACTCTTTAAAATACCCTCCCATAAAAACCTCTAACGCACCGCCTTTAGTCGTGAGAAGGCCTGCATCAGTACTCCAGCGTGGCCAATGATATGGAGTAGCATTTTTCAGCATCTCTGAACCATCAGTCAACGGTGCGCGGAGACCATGGCGACTAATTATTAAAACCTGTGTTAGCTCATAATCTTGCGGGAGTGCATAAACTGTGTTCGATAAAAGCATCGATAAGAGGACAACCGTTTTTGAGAATTTCATGTAATCACCTAAAAAAATTTATTAGACTTTTGTAGAGAGCATTGGTCACTGATTCTCAGTGACATTAGGACACCTTTTTCTGAAATAAAATAATCACTAACAGTACGCGTTGATGTTAATTGCTCATTCATCCTAAATGATAGGAGTAATTTAAATCACTTAGGGGTGAAATTGTATGTTAATAACAAGGAAGGGAGCCCTGCATTTAGTTATGCTTAGCCTCACCATTGCGTGATGAATATCACAACTTACTTCATGCTAAAATACTTTGTATTGTGATATTAATCTTATTTAGATAGAAAATGGTAAAGTATATAGTGACAGTTTTATAGTTTTATAGTTTTATTGCTTAAATCGTGATATCCATCACAATCGAAACGGCTTGTTTTGTTTGATTTAGTGACAGAAATCACTCTACATATTTTCTTAATAGCGAACTTTCTTAAGGGCTTCTATCCGCAGAAAACGGCGAGGATTCCGACTTCTCAGGCCGCAATCCTCAGTACGACGGACTTATCAGGTGCGCCGTAAAACCCCGTCCTTCAGGGCGGGGATATAAGGCGCGGTTTTCCGGCTAACCTGGTGTTTGCTGCTGCTCGATGTATTGTCGGATGATCGAAATCGGCGCCCCCCCGCAACTGCTTGCAAAATAACTTGGTGTCCACAGAGCGCCT
>NZ_JBGKEB010000033.1:0-36732 GCF_041399425.1 Enterobacter sp. KBR-315C3_2022 | reverse complement strand
TATATATACAGCACTCGATATTATATCTATCGAACGGAATAGGTGATTAAGATTAACCTTCTCCGAAAATATATTTTGAAATAATTTACAGCATTTAATATTTATTAAGGATCAAGGATGAAAAAGGTAATTCTCGCTACTGTTATCGCATTATGCACCACGTCTGCTTTTGCCGGTGAAACCGCTGTTCTCAAGATCAAAGGTACACTGACTAACGCGGCGTGCTCTGCAGACATGACTAACGGCGGCGTGATCGACTACGGTCGTATCGCTCTTGGCGGCCTGAACACTGCTGCCAACAACGTGCTGGGTCAGAAGCAAATGCCGGTGACCATCACCTGTACTGCACCTACAAAAGTAGGTTTTACGATTATAGACGACCGCGCTGACAGCAACGCACAGCTGCCGGTAGATATCGATAAAAACCCTAACCAGACTGCTAAGTACTTCACTTACGGTATTGGCAAGACGACTGGCGGCGTGAAGATCGGTAACTACAGTCTGTGGATGACTGATGTCATGGCGGACGGCGTTGCTGCCGATCCTATCGGTCATAATAACGACTGGGCTGAAGGTCGCTGGTCAAAAGGTGGTTTCCCTCGTAGCGATGCATTCAACACGATCGCGTTCGGTGCGACGGGTAATACCGATCCTTTGGCCATTACCAATGCTACCTTTAACTTCATTTCTAACGTTGTTATTCGTGACACCGCCACGCTGGCAATCACTGATGATACCCAGCTGGACGGACAGGCAACCATGACTCTGGTTTACCTGTAATAGCGATATCTGATTAGTTTTACCTGTTGATAGCGGGTCAGCGATGGCCCGCTATTTTTTTGCCTGCCAAAATGCCCTGTGCGCTGGCTGAACCTCTCTTCGCGCCCGTCATCCCATCCTGCTCAGATTCGTTTTGCTTTTTTTGAACAGACTGGGTCAACGCAAAACCCATAAGGCGTAATCGACGCCTTTCAACACCGCTGAAATGCCTGACCCAACGGCCTGATGAGAACAAAACAAACGCATGGATAATGTCGATCAGCAAATTCGACTATTTTTTATGCTACATAACTTTGATAAATAATGTTATTTAAGAAACATCCATGCTTAATTAGAATATTTTTATTCCGAAATGCACTGTACGAATCTTTATTTCTTCCTGCCCAGACATCACGCGAGTGAGATTAAGCATGGCAAGTTAAAGTTCAAAAGAAAAAAGTGAGTTGGATTTTATCGCGCGCATGAAAGTTTCGTCCGTACGCCGCCAACAAGGCGGCAACCAAGGGGGTAAACCAAAAAAGCTATAACCAATTGAAAGTTAAGAATTTTAACCAACAAACAGAAAAATTTTAGCCCCCATTTTCTACGCGGCAAGGCATTAATTATTATGATAAGAATCAAGCTAATCGTAACGCCGAATAAAAGTTAAATTTTACTTAAATGTAGATTAAATTTTTATAAATTTTCATAAATGAGATTTTCGATATTATAGCTGTCGAACGGAATAGGTGGTTAAGATTAACCTGCTCCGGGAATATATTTGGAAGCATTTTATAGCATTTAATATTTAGTAAGGATCAAGGATGAAAAAGGTAATTCTCGCTACAGTTATCGCATTGTGCACCACGTCTGCTTTTGCAGGTGAAACCGCTGTTCTCAAGATCAAAGGTACACTGACTAACGCAGCGTGCTCAGCAGATATGAGTAACGGCGGCGTGATCGACTACGGTCGTATCGCTCTTGGTGGCCTGAAGTCTGATGCCAACAACGCGCTGGGTACAAAACAGTTGCCAATCACCATCACCTGTACTGCGCCAACTAAAGTCGCTTTCTCCATTATGGACGATCGCGCCGACAGCAACGCACAGCTTCCGGTTGATGTTGATGCCAACAAAGGTATGACCCAAAAGATCTACACCTACGGTGTAGGCATGACTGCTGGCAACGTTAAAATCGGTAACTACGGCCTGTGGCTCTCTGATTCAACCGTAGACGGCGTTGCAGTGAATTCGATCGGTCAGAACAGCGACTGGACTGCCGATCGTTGGATGGCCGGTTATATCCCTCGTAGCGATGCATTCTCCCGCAATGCTTTCGCCACGAAAGGTACTACCGATCCACTGGCTGTAACTACCGCTACCTTTAACGTTAACACCAACCTGGTTATTCGTGACACCACCACGCTGGCAATCACTGATGATACCCAGCTGGACGGACAGGCAACCATGACGCTGGTTTACCTGTAATAGCGATATCTGATTAGTTTTACCTGTTGATAGCGGGCCAGCAATGGCCCGTTATTTTTTGCGTTACATCACAGCAAAGAACGACTGACCAGCGCGTCGGTTAGAATGGCGTCATCACGCAAAATTTGCCACGCGGCCTCCACCTCGGCCGGCACATCCACGTGGACAATAAAGTCACGCCCCGCCGGACCGTAGCCGTTAATGTCGTCCCGCAGGCGCGGAAGCTCCCCCAGCACCAGCGACAAATAGCGCTCTACCGGCCACAGCCCCTCACCCGCCTCCGCAAACGTCAGGCCATCCTCGCCGTTTTTTAGCACCGGCGTCAGGCCGGGATAACTCACCCACGCGGGGGAAACCGGCTCGCCCCGGCATACCCGTGCTAAGGTCGCCATCGTGCGTCGCTGCATGGTCGGATCCTGCACCACCACCACCCGCGCGCCGGTAAGCCCGCGCTGCTTCATTAGCGCCCAGCTGAAGCGGGCGTTCTCGCCGCAGTTGGTCGACTGGTCCTCGATCGCGATATGTTCAGCGGGAATAGCCCAGAACTCGCGCGCGATGTCCGCCAGGATCGCCGCTTCGGCGCGCCCGGTCGTGGGCAGCCTGTTATAGCGAGGATGTTTGGCAATCGCTGCGTACAGAAAGGTGGTTGAATGCCCAATTCCTCCGCTGACGATCAGCGGCACGTCCTGCTCAGCCGCCAGTTTGCAGGCAGCCTCAATCGTGGGGATCACCGCATTGCCCGCCAGAATCACCAGATCGCCAGAAGGATGTGCCTGGCTATCGTCCTGCGCCAGCCACTTTCCGACGGTATTCACGGCATTGAGCGTTCTGTCGGGCAAACAGGGAAAAAGTGTCATTGTCATCGTTACCTCCTTACACATCGAGAGCTACGATTATCCGCCTTTCATCTCGTCAGGCTATGCCATAATGCTGAAAAATCGCCGACAGTTTTTTTCGTCTTGTTAACAAAATTTGATTAACTTGCGATAATCGTATTCACTTGAATTATCATTTACGTCAGCTTTAGAATCATTAGCCCGCTCATCGTTCAACTTTCCAAAGGTAAACCACGCTATGCGCCTGCCCCAACGCGACCCTTATGCTCCTCGCGAGTGGCAGCCACATGAGAAACCCGCCCTGCTGGGTTCCCCCTCCACGCCGGAACACCCCACCTCGAAACGGATCGCGTACGGCGTGGTCGGCCTGCTGGTGTGCCTGACGGGCGCGCTGGGCAACGCGGTGGTGACCGCCAATCTGCAAAACCTGCAGGGCACCTTCGGCGCCTGGTCAACGGAAATCGCCTGGCTGCCCGCCGTCTACGTCATGACCAACGTCTCCATCAACCTGCTGCTGGTAAAATTTCGCCAGCAGTACGGTCTGCGCGCGTTCACCGAGGGCTTTCTGGTGCTGTACGTGCTGGTCACCTTTTTCCACCTGTTTGTGAACGACCTCAGCTCGGCGCTGATGGTGCGGGCAGCGCACGGGATGGTCGCCGCCGCGCTCAGCTCGCTCGGCATCTATTATCAAATCCAGGCCTGGCCCGCAAAGCACCGGCTTAAGGCGCTGACGATCGGCATCACCGGATCATCGCTGGCGATCCCGCTCGCCCGCCTGTTCTCTACCGAGCTGCTGCAGCTCGACGAGTGGCGCGGGCTGTACTTCTTCGAACTGGGGCTGGCGCTTATTTCGCTGGCCTGCGTGATGGTGCTGAAGCTGCCGCCGGGCGATCGGCGCAAGGTCTTTGAGAAAAAAGATTTCGTCACCTTCTTCCTGCTCGCGCCGGGCATGGCGCTGCTCTGCGCCGTGCTCTCGCTCGGCCGTATCGACTGGTGGTTTGAAGCGCCGTGGATCGGCTGGGCGCTGGCGCTCTCGCTGGTGCTGCTCGTCTCCGCCATTGTCTTTGAGCACAACCGCAGCAATCCGCTGCTGAATACCCGCTGGCTGTCGAGCGGCAGCATCGTGCGCCTTGGGCTGATTATGCTGCTGATCCGCATCGTGCTGGCGGAACAGAACACCGGCGTCATCGGCTGGCTGCAGTACGTGGGCTTACAGAATGAGCAGATGACCCACCTGGCGTGGTCTATTTTCTCGGGCATTGTCTGCGGCATCGTCACCAGCTGTCTGACGATCAAGCCGACGAAGCTGGCCTGGCCGATTATTACCTCGCTGGCGCTGATGATTGTCGCCTCGCTGCTGGACAGCCAGTCCAATAACCTGACCCGCCCGGACCAGCTGATGATCAGCCAGTTCCTGCTGGGCTTCGGCAGCGCCTTCTTCCTCGCCCCGGCAATGCTGGCCGCCATCGGCGGCGTCATCGCCGAACCGCGCAACCTGGTCAGCTTTTCCGTCATGTTCGGCATGAGCCAGAACCTCGGCGGCCTGCTGGGCTCGGCCATCCTCGGTACCTTTCAGACCTGGCGCGAGAAGTACCACTCCAGCCTGCTGGCGGATCAGCTCACCACCCTTAACCCGCTGGTGAACGAACGCATCCAGCTTTATACCCAGCTCTACAAAAGCCTGATTGGCGACAGCGCCCTGCTGGGGACGCAGGCCATTACCCAGCTCCAGACGGTTACCTCCCTTGAGGCAAATATTCTGGCTTACAACGATACTTACCTGCTGACGGCGAGCATTGCCACCGCCACGCTGGTCTGGATTTTGTGGCGCTTGCTGCGCCTGCGCATCACCGCCCGCATGGCCCTTAAGAACGCCACCGGCAATAAGTAATGACTATTTTTCAGGAGAAGTTATGAGTCAGCAGGATGCCGCTAAAGAGCAGGCCAATACCCGCAAAAACGTGCGCGTCGTGTCCGTATTCACCGCCGCCGCGATTGGGATCGTCGGGGTGCTGGTGATCCTTTACGCGTGGCAACTGCCGCCGTTCACCCGCCACGCGCAGTTCACGGATAACGCCTACGTCCGCGGCCAGACGACCTTTATCAGCCCGCAGGTCAACGGCTACATCACCGAGGTGCACGTTCAGGATTTCGCCCAGGTCAAAAAAGGCGACCTGCTGCTGCAAATTGACGACCGCATTTACCGCCAGCGCGTGCATCAGGCCGAGGCGCAGCTGGCGATGAAAATTGCCGCGCTGAACAACAACCTGCAGCAGCGCAAAAGCGCCGACGCGGTGATAGCCAAAAACGAGGCGGCGCTGAAAAACGCCCGCGCCCAGAACCTGAAAACCCAGGCCGACCTGAAGCGCGTGAAAGAGCTTACCGCCGACGGCTCGCTCTCTATACGCGAGCGCGATGCGGCGCTGGCCAGCGCCGCGCAGGGTAACGCCGATATCGACCAGGCCAGCGCCACGCTGGAGATGTCGCGCCAGGATCGGCAGACGGTCATCGTCAACCGCGGCGCGCTTGAGGCGGACGTTGAAAACGCCAAAGCGGCGCTGGAGCTGGCGCAAATCGACCTGCAAAACACCCGCATCGTCGCCCCGCGCGACGGCCAGCTGGGGCAAATTGCCGTTCGCCTCGGCGCTTACGTTACCGCAGGCACCCACCTCACCACCCTGGTGCCGCCGCAGCACTGGGTTATCGCCAATATTAAAGAGACGCAGCTGGCGGATCTGCGCGTCGGGCAGCCGGTGAAATTCACCGTCGATGCGCTGAATGACAAAGCCTACGAGGGCCGCGTAGAGAATATCTCCCCGGCCACCGGCGTCGAGTTCAGCGCCATCACGCCGGATAACGCCACCGGGAACTTCGTCAAAATCGCCCAGCGCATTCCGGTGCGCATTGAGGTGCTCGGCAAGCCGGAAGACGCGGCGCTGCTGCGCCCGGGGATGTCTGTACAGGTGACGATTGATACGCGGGAGGCGAAGCCATGATCCTGCGCCCGATGGCCGCCGCGCTGGTGGCGATATGGCTCGCCGGCTGCCAGTCGGTCGACGTTGAGCCGGCCCAGCCGTCGCTGCAGATCCCCGCGCAGTGGCGCGCCGCGTCGGGCCCGACCAGCCCGGCTGAGCGGCTCTGGTGGCGTAACTTCCACGATAATCACCTCAACCGCTACGTGGAGCAGGCGCTCAATAACAACAGCGACGTGCTGATTGCCCGCGAGCGCGTTAACGAATATCAGGCGCGGGTCTATGCCGCCGACGGCAGCCTGTTTCCGTCGCTGGATGCGGGCGTGACCGGCACCCGCGCCCGCTCGCAGTCTGCCGCGACCGGGCTGCCGGTCTATGGCTCGCTGTATAAAGGCAGCCTGACCGCCAGCTACGACGTGGATATCTGGGGCGTTAACCGCAGCACCGCCAGCGCCGCCGAGGCCTCGCTTGAGGCGCAAAAGGCCGCGGCCGCCGCGGCGGATTTGACCGTCGCATCGTCGGTGGCGTCCGGGTACGTCACCCTGCTCTCGCTGGATGAGCAGCTGCGCGTAACCGAGTCCACGCTGAAATCCCGCGAAGAGGCGTTCAACCTGGCCAAACGTCAGTTTGACACCGGCTACAGCTCGCGGCTGGAGCTGATGCAGTCCGACTCCGAGCTGCGCGCCACGCGGGCGCAGGTGCCGGTGATTCAGCATCAGATTGCGCAGCAGGAAAACGCGCTCGGCCTGCTGCTGGGCAGTAATCCGGGAGACGTTGCGCGCGCTAACGATTTCGACGCCCTAACCCCGCTCGCCATTCCCTCGCAGCTGCCGTCCACCCTGCTCAACCGCCGCCCGGATATTGCCCAGGCGGAACGCCAGCTGGTTGCGGCAGACGCGACGCTCGCGGCCTCCCGCGCCAGCCTGCTGCCGTCGATCAACCTGACCGCCACTGGATCGGTGCAGGATCGCACCCTTTCGGGCTTGCTGGATAATCCGCTGCAGCTGTGGAGCATCGGCGGCAGCATCCTCGCGCCGCTGCTGAACCGCCAGGCGCTGAACGCGCAGGTAGATATTTCGCAGTCCCAGCGCAATCAGGCGCTTTATAGCTATGAAAAAACGGTGCGTAACGCCTTCGCGGAAGTGAACAACAGCCTCGACGCCATTACGCGCTATCAGGAACAGCTGACCGAGCTGCTGGCGCAGCAGGATGTCGCCCAGGAGACATTGCGCATCGCGCAAAACCGCTATCGCAACGGCTACTCGTCCTATCTTGACGTGCTGGACGCGCAGCGCACGCTCTATTCGGTACAAACCAGCGTGGTGCAGGTGAAAAATAACCTTCTGCTGGCGCAGATCGATTTGTATAAAGCGCTGGGTGGCGGTTGGGTGAGTGCCTGAGAACATGCCGGGTGGCGGCTACGCCTTACCCGGCCTACATATTATCCCGTAGGCCCGGTAAGCGCAGCGCCACCGGGCACTGTTTTTAGCCGGAGATCTGCTCCATCGCCTGCAAAATACGCTTATCCGAAATCGGATACGGCGTCCCGAGCTGCTGCGCGAAGAAGCTGACGCGCAGCTCCTCGATCATCCAGCGGATCGCCTGCACGTCTTCGTCGTCGCGGCGGGCGGGCGGCAGCTTGTTGAGCCACTGCTGCCACGCCTGCTGCACGCTTTCAACCTTCAGCATCTGCGCGCGATCGCGGTGCGGATCGATGGCCATTTTTTCCAGCCGTTTTTCAATTCCGTGCAGGTAGCGCAGCGTATCGCCCAGGCGCTTGAAGCCGTTGCCGGTGACAAAACCGCGGTACACCAGCCCCGCCATCTGCGCCTTCACGTCCGACAGGCCGAGCGCCATGGTCATGTCCACGCGCCCCTTCAGCCGCTTGTTGATGTTGAAGACCGCCGTCAGGATCTGTTCGACCTGTTTGGCAATCTCCACCACCGTGTCGTTCAGCTCGGCGCGCACCTTCTCGTGCAGCTTCGCAAACGCCTCTTCGGTCCAGACCGGACCGCCCGCCTCGTCAATCAGCTTGTCCACGCCGCAGGAGATGCAGTCGTCGATCAGATCCAGCACCTTGCCGTACGGGTTAAAGTACAGCCCCAGCTTGGCCTTGTTCGGCAGCTTCTCGTGCAGATATTTGATCGGCGACGGGATATTCAGCAGCAGCAGGCGGCGTAGCCCGCGCCACATCATCTGCTGCTGCTCCTGCGGATTATCGAACAGCTTAATCGCCACGCTGTCGCGCTCGTCCACCAGCGCGGGCCAGGCCTTGACCTTATAATTACCGCGCTTCTGCTCGTAGCTTTCCGGAAGCTGACCAAAGCTCCAGATGTGCAGCCCGCTCTGCTCGATGCCGTCGTCCGCCACCGCAGAAAGCGTCTCCTGCACCTTGCCCTTCAGCGCGTCCTTCAGCCCGGTGAGCGAACGGCCCTCCAGCAGCTTTTTGTTTTTATCGTCCACCACGCGGAAGGTGATTTTAAGGTGATCGGGCAACTGATCCCAGTTCCAGTCCTCGCGGTCGATGGTGGTGCCGGTCATGCGGCGGAACTCGCGCTCCAGCGCGTCCAGCAGCGGCATTTCAAGCGGCGTCGCGCGGCCTAAAAACGCCTCGGCGTAGTTTGGCGCGGGCACAAAGTTACGGCGCACCGGCTTCGGCAGCGATTTGATCAGCGCAATCACCAGCTCGCGGCGCAGACCGGGGATTTGCCACTCAAACCCGCTCTCCTCCACCTGGTTGAGCAGCGGCAGCGGAATGTGGACGGTCACGCCGTCCGCGTCCGCGCCCGGCTCAAACTG
This sequence comes from Enterobacter sp. KBR-315C3_2022, assembly GCF_041399425.1. Classification (NCBI taxonomy): domain Bacteria; kingdom Pseudomonadati; phylum Pseudomonadota; class Gammaproteobacteria; order Enterobacterales; family Enterobacteriaceae; genus Enterobacter; species Enterobacter sp. KBR-315C3_2022. The sequence goes on along the minus strand of NZ_JBGKEB010000033.1, from coordinate 27,879 downwards.
GTAGGTCACGCGCAGCTTGAGGTTGCCCTGATGCCAGAAGTTCGGGTAGTCGAGCTTGCTTACCGACTCCGCGCCTTCCTTAATCAGCATGCTCTTCTCGAAGTTGAGCAGGTCCGGCGTCTCTTTCGCGACCTTCTTCCACCAGCTGTCAAAGTGGCGCGCGGAGACCACGTCGTGGCTGATGCGCTGGTCGTAAAACTCAAACAGCGTCTCGTCGTCCACGAGGATGTCGCGGCGGCGCGTTTTGTGCTCCAGCTCTTCAACCTCCGCACGCAGCTTGAGGTTTTCGCGGAAGAAGGCGTGGCGCGTCTGCCAGTCGCCCTCCACCAGCGCGTGGCGGATGAACAGCTCCCGGCTGAGTGCCGGATCGATCTGGCTGTAGTTGACCTTGCGCGCGGCCACCACCGGCAGGCCATAGACGGTGACCTTCTCGGTCGCCATCACCGCGCCCTGCGCCCGCTCCCAGTGCGGCTCGCTGTACGAACGCTTCAGCAGGTGCTGGGCAACGGGCTCAACCCATTCCGGATCGATGCGCGCCGCAATGCGCCCCCACAGGCGGCTGGTTTCCACCAGCTCGGCCACCATCGTCCACTTCGGCGGCTTCTTGAACAGGCCAGAACCCGGGAAGATGGAGAAGCGGGCGTTGCGCGCGCCAGTAAACTCCTGCTTGTCGGCGTCCTTCATGCCGATGTGCGACAGCAGCCCGGTCAGCAGCGCGATATGAATTTCGCGGTACTCCGCCGGCTCGCTGTTCACCGGAATGCCCAGCTCTTTCACCACCTGGCGCAGCTGGGTGTAGATATCCTGCCACTCGCGCACGCGCAGGTAGTTGAGGAAATCCACCCGGCACTGGCGGCGGAACTGGTTCGATGACAGCGCCTTCTGCTGCTCGCCGAGGTAGTTCCACAGGTTGACAAAGGCGAGGAAGTCGGACTCTTTATCGTGGAAGCGGCGGTGCTTCTCGTCTGACGCCTGCTGCTTGTCCATCGGCCGCTCGCGCGGATCCTGAATGGAGAGCGCCGAGGTGATGATCATCGCCTCGCGCACGCAGCCGTGCTTCTGCGCTTCGAGCACCATGCGCGCCAGGCGCGGATCGACCGGCAGCTGGCTCAGCTGGCGGCCCAGCGGCGTGAGCTTGTAGGCGGTCGCCTGCTCGTCTGTGGTAATCGCGCCGAGCTCTTCCAGCAGGCGCACGCCGTCCTGAATGTTGCGCTTGTCCGGCGCCTCCACGAACGGAAACGCGGCGATGTCGCCCAGCCCCAGCGCGGTCATCTGCAGAATGACGGACGCGAGGTTGGTGCGCAGAATTTCCGGATCGGTAAACTCCGGGCGCGACAGGAAATCGTCCTCAGAATAGAGGCGAATGCAGATCCCTTCCGACACGCGGCCGCAGCGGCCCTTACGCTGGTTGGCGGAGGCCTGCGACACCGGCTCAATCGGCAGGCGCTGCACCTTGGTGCGGTAGCTGTAGCGGCTGATGCGCGCCGTGCCCGGGTCGATCACGTACTTGATGCCCGGCACGGTCAGGGAGGTTTCCGCCACGTTGGTGGCGAGCACGATGCGGCGTCCGCCGTGCGGCTGGAACACGCGGTTCTGCTCGCTGTTCGACAGGCGCGCGTACAGCGGCAGGATCTCGGTGTGGCGCAGGTCGCGCTTGCTCAGCGCGTCGGCGGTATCGCGAATTTCACGCTCGCCGCTCATGAAGATCAGAATGTCGCCCGCGCTCTCCCTACCGAGCTCGTCAACGGCGTCGAAGATGGCCTGCAGCTGGTCGCGCTCGGTGTCGTCCGCCTCTTCGACAATCGGGCGATAGCGCACTTCCACCGGATAGGTGCGGCCAGAGACTTCAATGATCGGCGCGTTGCTGAAATGCTTCGAGAAGCGCTCCGGGTCGATGGTCGCGGAAGTGATGATGATTTTCAGGTCCGGACGGCGCGGCAGCAGCTCCTTCAGGTAGCCGAGCAGGAAATCGATGTTCAGGCTGCGCTCGTGCGCTTCATCAATAATGATGGTGTCGTACTGCATCAGCAGCCGGTCCTGCTGAATTTCCGCCAGCAGGATGCCGTCGGTCATCAGCTTAACCATGGTGTTGTCGCTCACGTGGTCGCTGAAGCGCACCTTGTAGCCGATGCAGCCGCCCGGCTCCGTTTGCAGCTCTTCGGCAATGCGGTTCGCCACGGTGCGCGCCGCCAGACGACGCGGCTGGGTGTGGCCGATCAGCCCTTTCACCCCGCGGCCCAGCTCCATGCAGATTTTTGGCAGCTGGGTGGTTTTACCGGACCCGGTTTCCCCCGCGACAATCACCACCTGGTGATCGCGCACGGCGTTGAGAATGTCCTGTTTTTTCTGGCTGACGGGCAGGTTTTCCGGATAGGTAATCGCCGGGCGCGCGGCTTCGCGCAGCACAACTTTCCCTGCCGCCTGGTCAATCTCTTTCGCCATCTCCTGGTAAATGGCCTGTTGTGCATCAGGATTTTTAACCTTCTTCACGCCGTGCAGGCGACGGGCAAACCGCTGTTTGTCGCGCAGCATCAGGGTATCAAGCCGCTGCATCAGCATCGGGAAGGTGAGTTTTAGTTGTTCTGTCATAGCGTTAACGGGCAGTGCACTGCCGGATAAAATCTCTTTCTAATGATTGCTATAGAGTACCACACCCGCGCTTTTCACGCCTTATTCAAAAATTTCGAACATAGGCTTCGATATATTGCGCTATCCCTGTGGCAGGATTGTGAATAAAGTGTCAACAAGCAACGGGGCAACCCCCTTCAATCAAATAAATACAGGAATCACCCATGAGCAAAGTATTAGTTCTGAAATCCAGCATTCTGGCAGGGTACTCTCAGTCTGGTCAGCTGTCTGACTATTTCATCGAACAGTGGCGCGAACAGCATCCTGCTGACGAAATCACCGTGCGTGACCTGGCGGCAAACCCGATTCCTGTGCTGGATGGCGAGCTGGTTGGCGCGCTGCGCCCAAGCGATGCGCCGCTGAGCCCGCGTCAGCAGGAAGCGCTGGCGCTCTCCGACGAGCTGATCGCCGAGCTGCAGGCGCACGACGTTATCGTGATCAACGCGCCAATGTACAACTTCAACATCTCCACCCAGCTGAAGAACTACTTTGACCTGGTGGCTCGCGCCGGCGTTACCTTCCGCTACACCGAAAACGGTCCGGAAGGCCTGGTGAAGGGCAAGCGCGCTATCGTGCTGACCAGCCGCGGCGGTATCCACAAAGATACCCCAACCGATCTGGTCACCCCGTACCTGAGCGTGTTCCTGGGCTTCATCGGCCTGACCGACGTGAACTTCGTGTTCGCAGAAGGCATTGCCTACGGTCCGGAAGTGGCGACCAAAGCGCAGACCGATGCAAAAGCGGCGATCGACAGCCTGGTCGCAGCGTAAGATTTCCCCCTCTCACCGCCCGGTGGGAGGGTTTTTCTTTTGCCCCACCTTTCGCTATCATGCGCACCCACTCATTCACCGGGCTGCCTGATGTCAGTGATTATCGATACCTTTATTGCTCCGCCGTGCCGTGAGGCAATAGAAACGCTGTATCAGGACGACCATCTGGTGCTGATCAACAAGCCTTCCGGATTGCTCAGCCTGTCAGGCAAAAACCCGCAAAACCTCGACTCCGTTCACTATCGCCTGGTGCAAACCTTCCCCGGCTGCACGCTGGTACATCGTCTTGATTTTGGCACCTCCGGGCTGATGGTGGTGGCACGCAACAAGGCGATCAACGCGGCGCTGTGCCGCCAGTTTAGCGAGCACGGCGTGGAGAAAGTTTACACCGCCCTGCTTTGCGGGCATGTGAATGAGGATGAAGGGATTATCGACGCGCCGATTGCCAAAGATCCGGCGCTGTTTCCGCTGATGTCGATCGGCGCGGTTAACGGCAAGCCCGCGCGCTCCCGCTATCGGGTAATCGAACGTTTTTATCACGAGACGGGGTTAGCGCTGACGAGGGTGTTGCTTACCCCGGAAACCGGGCGCACCCACCAGCTGCGCATTCACTGCCGGGAGCTGGGCCACCCGATTCTGGGCTGCGATCTGTACGGCGGGTTAACCTATCCCGGCTCCGCCGACGCGCCGCGGTTAATGCTGCACGCCAGCGGGCTGGACTTTGTTCATCCGGTGAGCGGAGAGGCGGTCAACGCCCGCCACGCCGCGCCGTTTTAAGACCGGTTTACCACATCAGGTCGTCCGGGATTTTGAAGTCCGCGTACGGATCGTCTTCATCCTGAACTTCCTGGCTCAGGGCGCTGTTCAGGACGATGCTGTCGGCATCGCGCTGGGCAATTTTATCCGCCACCACCGCCGGGATAATCGCGTATTCGCAGTCGCCGCTGGCGTTAACCACCAGGCGCGCAATCGCCAGGCGGCCGTTAATCAGCTGGCTTTGGGTCAGCTTATCCACCTCAATTTTCTTGATAAGATTACCGTCGGTAAAGTTAAAGGTAATGTTGCCTTTCGACACCGTGATGCGGTTCATTTCGATCAGCTGCTTAACCTGAGCCTTAAACTCTTTCGCCAGCACCGCCTTCTTGTGCTGCTCGCTCAGCTGCTTGTCGCGCTCAAGCTGCGCCTTTTTGTTCTCTTCTACCGCTTCTCTGGCCTCGCGGGCCTGCACGCGGGACTTCTTCGCCGTGCGCTGGACTTTGGCCACTTTCTTGCTGGTCACTAAGCCCGCTTTCAGCATCTGCTCTTGTAAGGTGAGTTTTGACATGTTCGTTTTAAACCGGTTGGAAATTTGGCGGGATTATACCCGTTATGGCCAGGCGCTGAAACATTCCGCCCTTTTTCGGCTTTACCTGAATGCAGGATCTCCCCCCGTAGACCAGGCTTATTCTTTTTGCTGATAAGGATACCGCGCGATGAAACGCCTGTTTATGTCGATATTTTCCAGCCCCGAGTCCTTGCTGCAGGTGATGAGCCAGCAGGAAATCATTGAGGCCGTCGAGGACGGCGACCGAATTATCATCGACCAGGACGGGAACGCGTCCGTGAATTTCAAAAGCAACGAGGTGCGCGAAGACTTTCTTCGCCACGTTAACGCACTGAAGAGGGCGTGAAATGGGAACGGCGATCTTTATGGTGCTGATGGTGTGCGGATACTGGTATACCAGCCGCGACCTCTCCACCCGCTTCAAAATCAAGCGCTCCTTCGGCTGGGACGTCTATTTTCTTGTCGCGCTGTACGGCTGCATTTTTGTGCTGCAGGGCGTGATCGCGACGGGGCTGCTGTGGCTGCTTCTGCTCGCGCTATCCGCTGTCGATAACTCCTTCCATTTCAGCTCCGAGCGCTACGCCAACTGGCAGATGGAGTTTATGAACTGGAGCTTTTTAGGCATTCAGGCGCCGGTGGTTCTGATGCTGGCATTCACCATCCTGTTCTGTCTTTACCGCTCGAACTGGGCCGGAAGCGCCAGGCTGGACGGAATCGGCAGGAAAAAGCTCTACCAGCGGCTCGCGCAGTCGAGCGGTATCGAACAGCTGCTCTACCAGTGCATGGAGGAAGGCGAGCTCGCGCAGGTGACGCTGAAATCGCGCAGGATCTACATCGGCATGATCCACACCGCCACGCTGGAGTATGAGAAAACGGCGAATATCGTCCTGATCCCGATGCTGAGCGGCTACCGCGACGTCAAAACGATGAACATGCGCATCGAGAATAACTACAGCGCGTGGTACGACGCCCACGGCATCACGCTAGATTCAGAACCCCGAAGCGCGATGGCGTTCCGAAAAGTGATCATGCTGAACCACATTGAGAGCCTGTCGCTGTTCGACCCGGCCAGCGCGAGCGCGCTGGCGCTGGTGAGTCGGGAGGATTGATCGTCAGCTGCTTACTGAGGTCGTACGTCACGTACTCAACGCACCATAATCCGCCCATGAAAAGAATGGGCGGGATTTAAGTCTGATTAATTTCTTTACGGCAGGCCCTGATAAAATAGCGAATCGATCATTGCCGCGCGGCCTTTCCATGCTTGTGCTTCAAAAGAGCTCTCAGGTAAGGGCGAAGACCACCAGACTGAATCAATTATGCGCAAAATAATATTTTGCCAGTAATTTTCTGGCGTCACATTCATTGGTATTGCAAAGTCTTTACATAGTGCGCGCCGGTTTTGACTATCTAAACAGACAAAATAATCTGGCCGCTTCATGGCCAGCATTCTGGTCATAGTCGCAATGGCTGCACCACCCTCGGGGAATGCGAGCTTAAATAGCCGCACATACTTTTTATAGTCAGCCTCGGTAACAATGCCCGTTAGGGGTATTTGATCCAGCGCGTCAGAAAGATAGGGATTATTAGTGTTAATCACATTTTTAAAGTAGCCGGCTCCGACCATGCTGCCAAACCATTTCCAGTTAATGTCAACACCATTAATTACCCCGGCAACTTGTTTACGCTGCAGGTCATTCAACGTTGAGAAAGATGAGTTTTCAGTAAAATACTTCTGAACCGTGCCGAGTACATCAAGCCTGCCCTGAAAGGAATTTAACTCATCACCGGAAACTCTTTTATAATACTCATCCCACGTGAGTGAGAATATCTCAGAACTCAATATACTCCGTTTATTTTTAGTTTCGCCGTAGATACCTTTCAAGGCATCTAGCTTTTGCCTGTTTTTATTCCATATGTTTTTATAATTGGAAATTTCCTTGCGAGTCATCTTACTCGCTTCCGACCAATAGAAATCGATCGCTTGCAGAATATTCGCTAAGGCCGAATCTGCTCCGGGCTCGTTGCTATTAAAGTGGGTCATCATTTCATGATTTTTTGTCAGCGCTGACGCTGTGAAATTGGCACTCCCTACCAAGCATTCCCATTCCCCATTCTCGTTCGAGAAAAGATACACCTTTGGATGAAAAATGCCATCGGTCTTCAGTATAAATCTTACATTACAATCACTTGAAAAGGCATCAATGAAATTAGGATGCGTTTGGTAAAAATGCGTCCCGACGATCATTTTGGCTATTTTGTGTTTATTTTCCAGCAGAGCAAATGACGCTTTTGAGCCCATCGAAGCCCACGCTGTCGCAATATGATATTTTTCATACTTACGCATTATTTTTACGAGAGCGAGATCAATTTCGAATGGCGAGGTGATAATTTTCATTTGCTTCCTAAAGTAAAATTTATGCGTTGCTAAACTTGTTAATATTGTTGCCCATCAAGCAAATAAATACTCAACGCTCAGCACGACGCTTTCAGCAACTATCCTTATAAGGCAACTTTGCTACGGTTGTCTTAAACCCTTGGTTATGAGGCTGAGTTAATCTTTAACCTGACATTCTTAACCTAATGTATAGATGTTTGTAAAGCGAATGTGATAGAGTTATCCACATTATTGTGTGGATTTTGCTTTTTGCGCAGGGGTCAATCAAATTTATGTGCGTCTACCTACCAGGATTACCCGGTGATTTGATTTTAATTTCACCACCTCATCAAAGCTTTAATACTTGTTTACAGAGCCTGTTTCGCATTAAAAAAGCCAGGCATTCTCACGTGTGCATAGTTTTAGAGCAATACAATCTTATACATGCTATGCCTAAGAGCGGTGTCACCATTGAGTCGATAAGGGAAATACTTAAAAACTCTGACGTAAAATTTCAAGTATTTCGCAATGTGCACTTGCAAAATGAAGAGGCGATATGTCAGATAAAATACGCGTTACTTTATTTCTTACGTCAACGCTATAATTATCGTTTTTTCTTTCAGAGCCCATGGCATTCATCATTCTGTTCAGAACTCGCGAGTCGAGCATTTGAGGCGGTAGGTATCTCAATCTCAAATCTGCCGCCAAAAAGTACATTGCCGACAGATATTTATACACATATTACACAATCATCTGATTGGATTGATGTTACAGAGCTATTCAAATACAACTACTTGAGTACACACTATAAAGATGTTTATGATGTCGCTGCAAATTTCATCAAAGCTGCAGAATATCTAAATCAGGACATGTCCTTTGGACAACAGCAACTTCTTGATAAAGTTAACTTTGTAACAGCAAATAGCGAAAATCCAACCAATTATAAACCACCCAAAAATTACTGGAGTAATGAATTGGGTAAAAAATTTAGTTTAACTCTTCATATTCGCTATAGATTAATGCAACTATTATCTCTACTAAACCGTAACGGCTCGTCTGACAAATAAGAAAATGACAGCACAAATCAGAGGCTCAATATCGGAACCTCTCCAATTCATTAATAGCAATGATTTCCTTAAGTCAGCTCACCCCGCCGACTTCGGCCTCAAGTTCTCATCAAAGACCAGCCGCTTGCGCCCGGGCTCTTCCTCGCGCAGCGGCTCAACCTGGTGCATCGTCAGCTTGCAGCGCTCCACCAGCACCTGATACTCGCGGGTGCCCTGCTGCTTCCAGGCGATCTCCTGCTCGCTCAGGGTGCGGATCGCCTTCGCCGGGCTGCCGATGATCAGGTGGTTGGAGGGCATCTCGGCTTTGGCCTTCACGAACGCCGCTGCGCCGACGATGCTGTTTTCGCCAATCACCGCCCCGTCCATCACCACCGCGTTCATACCGACCAGCGCGTTGCGGCGGATAATGCAGCCGTGCAGGATGGCGCTGTGGCCAATGTGCCCGTCCTCTTCGACAACGGTATCCTGCTCCGGGAAGCCGTGCATCACGCAGTTATCCTGAATGTTGGCCCCGTCCTTCACCACGATGCGGCCAAAATCCCCGCGCAGGCTGGCGTTCGGGCCGACGTACACGCCCTTACCCAGAATCACGTCGCCAATCAGCACCGCCGTGGGGTGAACGTAGCTTTCGTCGGGCACGACCGGCGTCAGGCCGTCAATTTGATAAACAGGCATAGCTTCTCCTTATGAGAGATTGAGGCCACCAAAGCGCTGATGGTAAAGCGTGCCGGGCACGGGCAGTTCGCCCACCGAGGTTTCCCCCTTTTCGCTGACAAACGCCAGCGCTCCCGGCGCCACGCGCTGGTAGATGTTGATACAGAGCTGCCGCGCGCTTTGCCCCGCCCAGTGCGCGGGGAGAAGTTCCTCCGGCAAAAGCGGATCTTTAAGCACCACGCGGCGATAGAAATGAATCAGCAGCAGCTGGATCTGGAAGCAGCGCTCCGGCGTCAGTTCCTCCGGCGCGGCCTCTTTCAGCAGCGGCAGCAGCGGGCGGAAGGAGTCGATAAACGTTTCGTACATCGCGTTTTGTTCGGTCAGCTGCCAGCACTCTTCGACCCGCGCGCGCAGCGCGGCGCGGGAGAGCGCCAGCGGCGAATGCGCTTCGAAGAAAATCACGTTTTCCGCCACGCCCGCGTCGTGGAGCAGCGACTGCACGTCCGCCAGATGCTGCGACGGCGAGGCCATCAGGCTCGGTGCCAGCGTGCCAAACCCCTGCCAGATCAGCTGCTTTTTGACGTCCGCGAGCGTAGTTTTGTCCAGCCCCTCGGAAAGCAGCAGCAGCCACTTTCCGTCCCAGGCGGGCAGCTCCGCGCGGTAGATTTTGCTCTCCGCGCGGCGCGTCAGGCGCAGCCCCTTGTCGCTCAGGCGGTAAAAGCTGCGGCGGCCGACGCGCGAGACGTCCAGCCAGCCCTCTTTGTTCAGGCGAAACAGCGCGGTGCGCACGAAGCGCTCGCCGAATCCCATGCCCTCGAGCAGCGCCGCCAGGCTGCCGAGCCAGATCTCGCCGCCGCGGTGGGAAAGTGCATCGCCGTATAACGAGGAGATAAGCGACGTGCCGCTGACGGGCACGGCGCTGACCGCGTGCTGGATAAAGGCGTCGAGTTTATTCATGTGATTCATTCTTTTGTGTTTTTTGGTCTGGATGAATCATAGCACAATCCCCTCACCCTGACCCTCTCCCCAAAGGGGCGAGGGGAAAAGACGGCACCGAGCAGTCCCTTCTCCCCTCTGTGGCTGAGGGATCCCCAGAAATTTTTAACCAGAAGCTATTACGTCTTTATTAACAGAATGAATAGCTTAAAGCGACATCCCGGTCCGGCTGAAAATCGCTGAGGCATTTCCTGAAGGCCGGGGCGAGGGGAAAAGGCGGCACCGAGCGGTCCCTTCTCCCCTCTGGGGAGAAGGTTAGGATGAGGGGAATAAGGTACATCAACCGTTAGCCGCCACCTTGCGCAAATCAAACACCCGGCACGCCTTGCCCTCCGAGCGCGGAATGCTGCCGCAGTTCACGATCGTCACGTCGGTTGAGATCCCCACCATCGACTTAATGCGGTGGCGCAGCTGGTGGCAAACCTGACAGCGCTGCTCGTGGCTGAGCGTCAAGCTACTCTCTTTCAGCTCCACCTTCACCGAAAGCGAATCAAGATGCCCACGGCGGTTGACCTCCAGCTGGTAGTGCGGGGAAAGGTGCTCAAACTTGACGATCTCCTCTTCCAGCTGCGACGGGAAGACGTTAACGCCGCGAATGATCAGCATATCGTCACTGCGCCCGCTGATGCGGTCCATGCGGCGCATGGTGCGCGCGGTGCCCGGCAGAAGGCGCGTGAGGTCGCGGGTGCGGTAGCGGATCACCGGTAGCGCCTCTTTGGTCAGCGTGGTGAACAGCAGCTCGCCCTGCTCGCCGTCGGCCAGCGGCGTGCCGTCGTTCGGGTTCACGATTTCCGGGAAGAAGTGATCTTCCCAGATCGTCGGGCCGTCGGCGGTTTCGAGACACTCCATCGCCACGCCCGGCCCCATCACTTCCGACAGGCCGTAAATATCCAGCGCCGTAATGCCCAGCCGCTTCTCGATTTCGCGACGCATCGCCTGTGTCCACGGCTCCGCGCCGAACACGCCCACGCGCAGGGAGCAGGCGCTGGCGTCGCCGCCCATCTGGCGCTCAAGCTCCTCTATCAGGTTCAGGCAATACGACGGCGTTACCATGATCATGTCCGGCTGGAAGTCGCGGATCAGCTGCGCCTGCTTCTCGGTTTGGCCGCCGGACATCGGGATCACCGTCGCCCCCAGGCGCTCTGCGCCGTAGTGCGCGCCCAGCCCGCCGGTAAAGAGGCCGTAGCCGTAGGCGACGTGAATTTTGTCCCTGGCGCTGCCGCCCGCGGCGCGCAGGGAGCGCGCGACGATGTTCGCCCAGTTGTCGATGTCGTTCTGGGTATAACCCACCACGGTGGGCTTGCCGGTGGTGCCGGACGAGGCGTGAATGCGCACCACCTGCTCCATCGGCACGGCAAAGGTGTCGAACGGATAGTTATCGCGCAGATCCTGCTTGGTGGTGCACGGGAATTTTTGCAGGTCGGCCAGCTCGTTGAAATCGTCAGGGTGCACGCCCGCCGCGTCAAACTTGCGCTTGTACATCGGCACGTTGCTGTAGGCGTGGTTCAGCGTCCACTTCAGGCGCGCGGTCTGCAGCGCCTGCAGTTCGTCAACGGACGCGGTTTCGATCGGGTCAAGCTTTGTTGTATTTGTCATTGTAGGGTGCTCACAGGGTAATTTGATCAAACGCGCTCAAGGATCATGGCGATGCCCTGACCCACGCCGATGCACATCGTACACAGCGCGTAGCGCCCGCCGCGTCGGTGCAGTTCGTTGCTGGCGGCCAGCGCCAGCCGGGCGCCGCTCATCCCCAGCGGATGACCGAGGGCAATCGCGCCGCCGTTCGGGTTAACGTGCTCCGCGTCGTCCGGCAGGCCAAGCTGGCGCAGCACGCCCAGCGCCTGGGCGGCGAACGCTTCATTCAGCTCAATGACGTCCATATCGTTGATGCTCAGACCGGCGCGCTCCAGCACCTTACGGGTGGCAGGCACCGGGCCAAGCCCCATCAGGCGCGGCTCTACGCCCGCGGTCGCCATCGCCACAATCCGCGTGCGCGGCACCAGCCCCTGCATAATCGCCATCTGCTCGCTGGCGATAATCAGCGCGGCGGCGCCATCGTTGACGCCAGACGCGTTTCCGGCGGTGATCACCCCGTTCCTGCGAAACGGCGCTTTCAGCGCGGCGAGCTGTTCCAGAGTGGTGTCGGCGCGGGGATGTTCATCCACCGTCACTTCCGTCACCGCCCCTTTTTTACCTGGCACCAGCACCGGCACGATCTCCTGGGCCAGCACGCCGTTTTGCTGCGCCCGCGCGGTGCGCTGCTGGCTTCGGAACGCAAAGGCGTCCTGATCGCTGCGGCTGATATTTAACAATTCAGCTACATTCTCTGCCGTTTCCGGCATGCTGTCAGTTCCGAATTGCTGATGCATGAGCGGATTCACAAATCGCCAGCCGATGGTGGTGTCGAAGACCTCCGCCTGACGCTGAAACGCCGCCGTGGCTTTGCCCATCACAAACGGCGCGCGGGACATCGACTCCACGCCGCCCGCAATCAGCAGCTCGCCGTCTCCGGCCCGGATCGCGCGCGCCGCAAAGCCGATCGCATCCAGCCCCGAGCCGCACAGGCGGTTAATCGTGGTGCCAGAAACCGTCTGCGGCAGCCCGGCCAGCAGCGCCGACATGCGCGCCACGTTGCGGTTATCTTCCCCCGCCTGGTTGGCGCAGCCGAAAATCACGTCGTCGATGCGCTCCAGATCCAGCTGCGGGTAGCGCGCCAGCAGCGCGCGCAGCGGCACGGCACCGAGGTCGTCCGCGCGCACGCCCGCCAGCGCGCCGCCGTAGCGGCCTACCGGGGTACGCACGCCGTCACAGATAAATGCGTTACTCATCAGGCTTCTCCCGTCACGCTGCCGCCAGTGCGGTGGGATTTCCCGCGAAAGAGAGCAACCGTTTTCTGATGTTGGTTTTGAATGTCAATGTCGTACACGCCGGTCAGCCTGCCCTGATGCTGCACCCGCGCGGTGGCGGTGAGCGTGTCTCCGGCAAAGCCCGGCCGCACAAAATCGATAGAACAGCCGGAGGCCACCGCCGCCAGCCCCTGGCTGTTGCAGGCGTAGGCAAACGCCGTGTCCGCCAGCGAAAAGAGCTGGCCGCCGTGGCAGGTTTGATGCCCGTTCAGCATCTGCGGGGTGATGGTCATGGTCAGGACCGCATAGCCCTCGTCCATCTCGATAATGTCGATCCCGAGCGCCCGGGCGCAGGCGTCCCGTTCGTACATGGCGCGGGCGGTGTGCCAGGCGTTATGACTCATAGCTACTCTCCAGAAGCGCGCGCTGGCGCAGCAGGGAACACGGGCGATAGCGTTCTTCGCCGTAATGACGTTGCAGGTTTTCCAGCAGGGTCAACAGCCGCTGCCAGCCAAGGCGTTCGCCCCAGGCGATAGGCCCGCTCGGGTAATTCACGCCGAGGCGCATGGCGGTATCGATGTCCTTTTCGCTGGCGACGCCTTTTTGCATGGCGTCCAGTGCTTCGTTGGCGATCATCGCCACCGTGCGCCAGATCAGCAGGCCGGGGTAATCGGCAATCTGCATCACCCGCTTGCCCTGCTGCTGTAGCCAGCCGATGGCCTTGTGGTTTGCGGCATCCGGGTTGCTGGCGGCGACGGCGATAACGGCCACGTCGCGCTCCATGCGGTCGACCACCACCACCGGGCGGCCGTGGCGCAGCGCCAGCGACTGGGCGGTTTCGCCCTGGGTTTCGACCAGCAGCACGCCGTCAATTTCCGTGACACCGTCACTTATACGATCGCCGTGCAGCGCGCTGTCGCTCAGCGCATCCAGCCATTTCACGTCCGGCCTGTCGCCCTGCCAGTCGTACACGCCCTTCCCGCTTTTCCTGCCCAGCCGCCCGGCCAGCACCAGCTCCTGCTGCACCAGCGAAGGCAGAAAGCGGCGCTCCTGCCAGAAGGCGTTAAACACCGAACAGGTCACGGCAAAGTTAACGTCCTGGCCGATCAGATCGGTCAGCTCCAGCGGCCCCATCGGGAACCCGGCGCCCTCGCGCAGCGCGGCGTCGATGGCTTCCGGCGCGGCCACCTGCTCTTCCAGCGCGCGCCAGGCCTCGGAGTAAAACGGGCGCGCCACGCGGTTGACGATAAAGCCCGGCGTCGACTGGCAGCGCACCGGCTGTTTCCCCCAGTTCAGCGCCAGCTCGCACAGCGCGTCGGCCACTTCAGGCGACGTCGCCAGCCCGCTCACCACTTCCACCAGCTTCATCACCGGCGCGGGGTTAAGGAAGTGCAGCCCGGCCACGCGCTCGGGATGCGTGACGTCCGCCGCAATCGCGGTAATCGAAATAGAGGAGGTGTTGCTGGTCAGCAGCGTTTTCGCCGGGCAGATCTCCGCCAGCTTCGCGAAAAGCGCTTTCTTTACCTCCAGACGCTCGGAGGCGGCCTCGATCACCAGATCCGCGGCCGCAAGCGCGGCGATGTCGGTTACCGGCGTCAGGCGCGCGAGGATCTGCCCGCAGGCTTCGGCGGTTATCTTTCCCCGCGCCGCGCGGGAGGTCAGCCGCTCGCGGATGCCGTCAATCGCGCGAAAAACCGCTTCGGAGGCGATGTCGTACACCAGCACCGGGTGCCCGTGGCTCGCCGCCACTTCGGCAATCCCGGCCCCCATGGTTCCGCTGCCGATCACGGCAACGGTTCGAATCGTCGTCACCATGCTATTTCCCCGTAAAGTTCGGCGCGCGCTTGCCGAGAAAAGCGCTGACGCCCTCGCGGTAGTCGTCGCTGCGCCCGGCCAGACGCTGATAGTCACGCTCAAGGTCGAGCTGCGCGTCGAGGGTATTGGTTTCCGCGGCGTTTATCGCCTGCTTGATCAGCCCGAGGCCAAAGGTCGGCTGGGAGGCAAAGTGCTGCGCCAGCTGCTGCGCGGTGGCGGAGAGCTGTTCGTCGTCCACCACCTGCCAGATCATCCCCCACGCCTGCGCCTGCTCGGCGCTCAGCTTTTCGCCCAGCAGCGCCAGCCCCATCGCGCGGGCGCGCCCCGCCACGCGCGGAAGGAACCAGGTGCCGCCGCAGTCCGGCACCAGCCCAAGCCTGCTGAACGCCATCACAAAGGTGGCCGAGCGGGCGGCTATCACCATGTCGCAGCCGAGCGCCAGGGTGGCTCCGGCTCCGGCGGCCACGCCGTTCACCGCGCAAATCACCGGCTTCGGCAGTGCCGCCAGGCGGCGTACCAGCGGGTTGTAAAAGGTTTCAACGGACATGCCCAGATCCGGCGCCGGGCCGTTCGGGTCCACGCTGCGGTCGTTCAGATCCTGACCCGCACAGAAGCCGCGGCCCGCGCCGGTAATCAGCAGGCAGCGGATGGTCTCGTCGCGCTCGGCCTGCTTCAGGCAGTCGGCAAGCTGCCGGTGCATTACATCGTTAAAGCTGTTGAGCCGCTCCGGGCGGTTGAGCGTCAGGGTCATCACGCCGTTCTCAACCTGGCTTAAGATAAATTCCACAGTTAGCGTCCTTTAAAGTCGGGGGTGCGTTTTTGTAAGAAGGCGTCGATGCCCTCGCGGCGGTCTTCGGTGGCGGCGAGCAGCGTGAAAAGCTGCCGCTCCTGGGCAAGCCCGGCCTGAAGCGGCACCTCCTGCGACTGGCGCAGCGCCTGCTTCGCGGCCTGCAGGGCCAGCGGCGAGTGGCGCGCCATCAGCGCCGCCTGCTTCAGGGCGTACTCAAGCGTCAGCGCCGCCGGGAAGACGTCGCTGACCAGCCCGGCGCTTTGCGCCTGCCGCGCGGTGATGCTTTCCCCGGTGAGGATCATCCTGCTGGCGAGCGATTTCCCGACGCTGCGGATCAGGCGCTGGGTGCCGCCCGCGCCGGGCATGATCCCCAGCGTAATTTCCGGCAGGCCGAAGCGGGCGTTGTCTCCCGCTATCACCACGTCGCAGAGCAGCGCCAGCTCGCAGCCCGCGCCGAGCGCGAAGCCGTTGACGGCGGCAATCAGCGGCTTGTTGAAGGCGTTGATCCGCGCCCACAGCTGCGGGCGAATGTCGTTCAGGGTGGCGGGCAGATCTTTTTCCGCCATTTCGTTGAGATCGGCCCCCGCGGCGAAGCAGCGCTCGCTGCCGTAAATCACGCAGGTTGAGACGCCGTCATCCACGGCGGCGTCTTCCAGCGCCACGGCCATCTGGGCCAGCAGCGCGTTATTGAGCGCGTTTCGCGCCGCCGGGCGGTTGAGCGTAAGCTGCAGGACGCGGCCGTGACGGGTAATAATCAGCTCGCTCATGCCATCCCCTTAGCGTCGAAATCGACGACCACGTCGGCGGTGAGCGGCAGCGCCTGGCAGCTCAGCACGTAGCCTGCCGCCAGCTCGTCCGGCTCGAGGCTGTAGTTGGTTGCCATATCAACCCTGCCGCGCAGCACTTTGCATTTGCAGGTGGCGCACACGCCGCCCTTGCAGGCGTACGGCAGGTCGGCGCCCTGGCGCAGGGCCGCGTCGAGAATGCTTTCGTCGTCCGCCGTCAGGGTAATCTCGCGGTCGCGCCCGTCCTGGCGCACGGTCACCTTCTGCCCCTCGGCCTGCACGTTCACCGCCCGCTTAACGAGGGTGCCCGGCGTGTTGAAGCGCTCCAGGTGAATGGATTTTTCCGCCATGCCCAGCGCCTTCAGCGCCGCTTCGGCCTCGTCCATCATCGCCGCCGGGCCGCAGATAAAGGCCTCGTCGTACTGGCGGAAGTCGATCAGCGTTTTTGCCAGCGCCCGCAGCTTTTCGCCGTCGATGCGCCCGTGCAGCAGGTCGCTGTCGAGCGTCTCCTGGCTAAAGATGGAGACCAGCTGCAGGCGCTGCGGGTATTTGTCCTTAAGGTCGGCCAGCGCGCGGCGAAACATCATGCTCTGGCTGCTGCGGTTGCCGTAGATCAGGGTGAACTGGCTGTGCGGCTCGGTCGCCAGCGTGGCGGAGAGGATCGCCACCATCGGCGTAATGCCCGACCCGGCGGCAATTGCCAGATAGCGGCCTTCCCGCTCCGCCTGCGGCTGGTAGCCAAACTGGCCCTGCGGCACCATCACCTCCAGCGCCATGCCCTGGGCGATGGACTCGCGGGCGTAGCGGGAAAAGCGCCCGCCCTCGATGGCCTTTACCGCCACGCTGATTTCTCCCGGCGCGGCGCTGCGGCAGATGGAGTAACAGCGGCGAAGCTCGTCGCCTTCCAGCGTGGCCTTGAGCGTCAGGTGCTGGCCCGGACGAAAGCGGTAGGCCTCCTGCAAATCCTGCGGCACGGCGAAGGTGATCGTGACAGCGTCACGCGTTTCCGGCTCTACCTTTGCCACTGTTAAGGAATGAAACGTTGTCATGGCAGCCTCAAATGCATTTGAAATAGTCGAAGGGCTCACGGCAGGCGTTGCAGCGGTAGAGCGCCTTGCAGGCCGTTGAGCCAAATTCACTGATAAGCGAGGTGTTGGTGCTCGCGCAGCGCGGACAGGCCACCTCGGCGGGGGCGTGCGCGCGGCAGCTGTGCCCGACCGGCGGGCTAATGCCGTACTGGCGCAGGCGCTCCCGGGCATCCGCGGTCATCCAGTCGGTGGTCCAGGCCGGCTCAAGCTGGAGCACGATATGCACCGGCGTATAGCCGTGCGCCGTCATCGTTTCGCGGATGGCGCCCAGAAGGTGCTCCGTCGCCGGGCAGCCCGAATAGGTCGGCGTAAAGCCAATCACCCAGCCGCCACCCTGCGCGGTCACGCTGCGCACCATGCCTAAGTCGGTAATGGTCAGCACCGGCACTTCCGGGTCCGGGATCTGGCTCAGCAGCGACCAGATATGCGGGGTTTCAGCGGGGGCGATATCAACGAGACGTTGCATGGCGTTCTCCTCCGTTACCACTGCTGGCCGGGATAGGCGCGCTGGAGATACTGCATCTCTGCCAGCATCGGCCCCAGGTGTTCGGTGTGCAGCCCGCGCCTGCCGCCCGTGCGGTAGGCCGCTTCAGCGGGCACGCGAAGGGTGGCCTCACGCAGGCCAGCAAACACTTCGCTTTCCCACGGCTGGCGCAGGGCGCGCGGGTCGACGGCGACGCCGGAGGCAATCAACTCCTGCTCTACCTCGTCGGCCTCAAACAGCTCGGCGGTGAAGCGCCACAGGCCGTCGAGCGCCTGCTGCATTTTCTGCGCGGAGGCGTCGGTGCCGTCGCCCAGGCGCACCAGCCAGCCGCGGCTGTAGCGCAGGTGGTAGCGCACCTCTTTAATGGCTTTTGCGGCAATTGCCGCAATCCGGGCGTCGCGGCTGCCGATCAGGCGTTCGTAAAGCGCGACGTGCCAGGCGTCCATCAGGTACTGACGTACGATCGTGTCGGCGAAGCTGCCGTTGGGCTGCTCCACCAGCAGCAGGTTGCGGAACTGACGCTCGTCGCGGCCAAAGGCCAGCGCGTCTTCATCGCCCTTTCCTTCGCGCTCGGCGGCATAGGCCAGGAAGTTGCGCGCCTGCCCGAGCAGATCGAGGCCAATGTTGGCCAGCGCCAGGTCAATCTCCAGCTCCGGCGCGTGGCCGCACCAGGCGCCGAGGCGCTGCGAGAGCACCAGACCGTTATCGCCCAGCCGCAGGGCATATGCTGATACGTTATTCATCCCTAACCTCACATGTGCTCGATGCCATCAGGGATGGTGTAAAACGTGGGATGGCGGTAGACCTTGCTTTCCGCCGGGTCGAAGAACTCGCCGCTCTCTTCCGGCTGGGAGGCGACGATTTCGCTCGCCTTCACCACCCAGATGGAGCAGCCTTCGCTGCGGCGGGTGTAGGCATCGCGCGCGTTCTCCAG
This sequence comes from Enterobacter sp. KBR-315C3_2022, assembly GCF_041399425.1. Taxonomy (NCBI): domain Bacteria; kingdom Pseudomonadati; phylum Pseudomonadota; class Gammaproteobacteria; order Enterobacterales; family Enterobacteriaceae; genus Enterobacter; species Enterobacter sp. KBR-315C3_2022. The sequence continues at coordinate 9,324 of NZ_JBGKEB010000033.1, read as the reverse complement.
CGCCATGCGCTCGTCGGCGGCGTGCAGGCTGCCGACGTGACGGTGGGATAACCCCTGTTTGCTGCGAACGAACACTTCGTACAGCGGCCAGTAAACGTTGCTCATTTTGATTCTCCTTATGCCGCGCTGCGCGCGCGTTGTTTTACCGCGTGCGCCAGCGCGGCTTCGCGCACCCACGCCCCGTCGTCCCAGGCCTTGCGTTTTGCTTCCAGGCGCTCGTGGTTGCAGACGCCGCGCCCGTTGATTACCTCGTCAAACTCCTGCCAGTCGATCTCGCCGAAGCGGTAGTGGCCGCTCTCCTCATCGAAGCGCAGGTCGGCGTCCGGCACGGTCATGCCCAGCATTTCCACCTGCGGAACGGTGTTGTCGACGAAGCGCTGGCGCAGCTCGTCGTTGCCGAAGCGCTTGATTTTCCACGCCAGGCTGCGGGCGCTGTTCGGCGAGTTGTCGTCGTTTGGCCCAAACATCATCAGCGCGGGCCACCAGAAGCGGTTAATCGCGTCCTGCAGCATCTGGCGCTGCTCCTCGCTGCCCTGCGCCAGCGCCATGCAGGCCTCAAAGCCCTGGCGCTGGTGGAAGCTCTCTTCCTTACAAATTTTCACCATCGCGCGGGCATAGGGGCCGTAGGAGGTGCGGCACAGCGCGACCTGGTTAACAATCGCCGCGCCGTCCACCAGCCAGCCGATCACGCCGATGTCGGCCCAGCTCAAGGTGGGATAGTTGAAGATGGAGGAGTATTTCATCCTGCCGTCGAGCATCTTCTGGTAGATGTCTTCCCGCGCGCAGCCCAGCGTTTCCGCCGCGCTGTACAGGTACAGCCCGTGTCCGGCTTCGTCCTGCACCTTCGCCAGCAGAATCGCCTTGCGGCGTAGCGTCGGGGCGCGGGCGATCCAGTTCCCCTCCGGCAGCATGCCGACAATTTCGGAATGCGCGTGCTGCCCAATCTGGCGGATCAGCGTGTTGCGGTAGGCGTCCGGCATCCAGTCCTGAGGCTCGATGGCCGTCTCCTGCGCTATGCGCTGCTCAAAGCGTTGTTCTTGCGTCACGTCATCACCTTTATGATTCGTTAATCTGCGAAGCAAAGCTAAATTATGAATCACTTCGTTTCTTAAAAGTTACACAAAGGTTAAATATAACCCCAAGAACCCTTTGTGTATTTTGTGACGTCGCTCGCAAGGCTTTTCACGAAAGCCCCGCGCGGCGCGGTTTCTTCGCGCTATTTTCGCCACGCCAGATCACAACGTTAATAATTCGTTAAAACATTGCTTGATTTTTATGATTCGCGATCAAAGTATTTATAGTTAAATCACGAAACATCTGGAGATAAGCGATGCAGCAGTTAGCCAGCTTCTTGTCCGGCACCTGGCAGTCTGGCCGGGGCCGCGAGCGCACTATTCAACACGCCATCAGCGGGGAAACCCTGTGGAGCGTGACCAGCGAAGGGCTGGATATGGCGGCCGCCCGCCGTTACGCCATCGAGCACGGCGGCGAGGCGCTTCACGCCATGACCTTCATCGAACGCGCCGCAATGCTGAAGGCGGTGGCGAAGCACCTGATAAGCCAGAAAGAGACGTTTTACGCGATCTCCGCGCAGACCGGCGCGACGAAGGCCGACAGCTGGGTGGATATCGAAGGCGGTATCGGCACGCTCTTTACCTACGCCAGCCTCGGCAGCCGCGAGCTGCCGGACGATACGCTGTGGCCGGAAGACGAGCTGATACCGCTGTCGAAGGAAGGCGGCTTTGCCGCGCGCCACGTACTCACCTCGAAATCCGGCGTGGCGGTGCATATCAACGCCTTTAACTTCCCCTGCTGGGGGATGCTGGAGAAGCTGGCCCCGACGTGGCTGGCCGGAATGCCCGCCATCGTTAAGCCGGCCACCGCCACGGCGCAGGTGACGCAGGCGATGGTGAAATCCATCGTCGAGAGCGGCCTGGTGCCGGACGGCGCGATTAGCCTGATCTGCGGCGGCGCGGGCGATCTGCTTGACCATCTCGACAGCCAGGACGTGGTGACCTTTACCGGCTCCGCCAGCACCGGCCAGAGCCTGCGCGTACATCCCAACCTCGTGGCGCAGTCGATTCCGTTCACCATGGAGGCCGACTCGCTGAACTGCTGCGTGCTGGGCGACGACGTGACCCCGGAACAGCCGGAGTTTGCGCTGTTTATTCGCGAGGTGGTGCGCGAGATGACCGCCAAGGCCGGGCAAAAATGTACCGCGATCCGCCGCATTATCGTGCCGGAAGGCCAGATCGAGGCCGTGAGCCAGGCGCTGATCGCCCGTCTTGAAAAGGTGGTCGTCGGCGATCCGGCGCAGGAGGGCGTGAAGATGGGCGCGCTGGTCAACGCCGAACAGCGCGCGGACGTGCAGGAGAAGGTCAACCAGCTGATTTCCGCGGGCTGTCAGGTTCGCCTGGGCGGCAGGGCCGATCCGCAGGCCGCCGGGGCGTTCTTCCCGCCGACCCTGCTCTTCTGCCCGCAGCCGGACGAAACCCCGGCCGTCCACGCCACCGAAGCCTTCGGCCCGGTCGCCACGCTGATGCCCTATCGCAGCGCGGAGCACGCGCTGACGCTGGCCCGCGCGGGCGGCGGCAGCCTGGCGGGCACGCTGGTGACGGCGGATGCCGACATCGCCCGCCGGTTCATCGCCGGTGCCGCGCGCGCCCACGGACGCATTCAGATCCTTAACGAGGAGTCGTCGAAAGAGTCCACCGGACACGGCTCGCCGCTGCCGCAGCTGGTGCACGGCGGACCGGGCCGCGCGGGCGGCGGCGAAGAGCTGGGCGGCCTGCGCGCGGTGAAGCACTACCTGCAGCGCACCGCCGTTCAGGGCAGCCCGTCGATGCTGGCGGCCATCGGTAAACAGTGGGTGCGCGGCGCGCGGGTGCAGGAAGATCGCGTGCATCCGTTCCGCAAATACTTCGAGGAGCTTCAGCCGGGCGACAGCCTGCTGACTCCGCGCCGCACGGTAACGGAGGCGGATATCGTCAATTTTGCCTGCCTGAGCGGCGATCATTTCTACGCCCACATGGATAAAATCGGCGCGGCGGAATCGATCTTCGGCGAGCGCGTGGCGCACGGCTACTTCCTGATTTCCGCCGCCGCGGGGCTGTTCGTCGACGCGGGCGTCGGGCCGGTCATCGCCAACTACGGCATGGAAAACCTGCGCTTTATCGAGCCGGTTAAGCCCGGGGACACCATTCAGGTGCGCCTGACCTGCAAGCGCAAAACGCTGAAGAAACAGCGCGCCGCCGACGAGAAGCCCACCGGCGTGGTGGAATGGTCGGTTGAGATTTTCAACCAGCACCAGCAGGCCGTAGCGCTCTACTCCATTCTGACGCTGGTGGCGCGTTTGCAGGGTGATTTCAGCTAATTCTCGCTCTCCCTCAAGGGCTGAGGGATCCCCAGAAAAAAATAGTGCCACGGTCGGCCCCCTCTCCTCTTTGGGGAGAGGGCTGGGGTGAGGGGAAACATACGGCTGTGGTGGTAATTCCGTTCACTTTACGAGCCTTGCTACTCTGAAATCTCGTTACTTGTGAACGTGTGAAGGGGGCTCGCCGCCGCCCCCTTCACAATCCCGGCTCCCGGCAAAGAAAATCGCCGCTTCGCGGTGCCTTCGGCTTATTCCCTTCGGCTATCGGGTCGGGCGTGATCCTACATCCATGTAGGTCACGCCCTCTCGGCGCATCCGTGCGCCTCGCCCCGGCCTACGGTCAACGCCTCAGCGATTTTCAGCCGGACCAGGGGACCGCTGTAAGTTTTTTATTAGCCTGTAATTTTTTCATTGCTTTAAGAGCAAGAAAATTACTGGGGAACCCTCTCCCTCAAGGGAGAGGAAGTAGCCTGTGCCAGCTGTAATTTATGAAGATCTCTCAGCCCGGCATGTGAAGCACCCCCGCTCTTTTTTTAACCTGGCAAGACTGACAAATAACCTGGCAGATGCAGGCAAACGCTTTTCGCGCGCGCCTGTCAGGATATATCCACACAACACAATAACCACAACAATATGAGGTCTGCGATGGGAAGCTCTTCTTCTTTTTCCGCCCGTAAAACGGCGTTAGCCCTGGCCGTTGCGCTGTGTTGCGCCTGGCAATCCCCCGCTTTTGCGCATGGCAGCGAGGCGCACATGGTACCGATGGATAAAGCGCTGGAGGCGTTTGGCGCGGACGTGCAGTGGGATGACTACGCGCAGATGTACACCATCACCAAGGACGGCGCGTTCGTGAAGGTCAAGCCGGGGGCGAAAACCGCTATCGTCAACGGCAAGCCCGTTGCGCTGCAGGTTCCGGTGGTGATGAAGGGTAAAGAGGCGTTTGTCCCGGAGACCTTCATTAACGACGTGTTCCAGTCCGGCCTTGACCAGACCTTCCAGGTTGAGAAAAGCCCGCACCCGCTCAACGCGCTGACGGCAGACGAAATCAAGCAGGTCGTCGGGATCGTTAAGGCCTCGGCGGACTTTGCGCCCAACACCCGCTTTACGCAGATTGCGCTGGCCGAGCCGGAAAAAAGCAAGGTCTGGGACTTTGTCCTGAACGGCACGCCGGTCGATACGCCGCGGCAGGCGAACGTGACCATGCTGAGCGGTAAACACGTCATCGAAAGCCGGGTCGACCTGAAGGACAAGAAAATCCTGCGCTGGGAGGCGGTGAAAGACGCGCACGGCATGGTGCTGCTGGACGATTTCGCCACCGTTCAGCAGATTATCAACGAGAGCACCGAGTTTGCCGAGGTGCTGAAAAAGCGCGGCATTACCGATACGAAGAAAGTTATCACCACCCCGCTGACGGTCGGCTATTTCGACGGCAAGGACGGGCTGAAGCAGGAAGATCGCCTGCTGAAGGTGGTGAGCTATCTGGACGTGGGCGACGGCAACTACTGGGCGCACCCGATTGAAAACCTGGTGGCGGTGGTCGATCTCGAACAAAAAAAGATTCAGAAGATTGAGGAAGGCCCGGTAGTGCCGGTTCCGCTGACGCCGCGCCCGTACGACGGCCGCGACCGCGTGGAAACGGTGAAGAAGCCGCTGGAGATTATTGAGCCGGAAGGAAAAAACTACACCATCACCGGCGACAGGATCCACTGGCAGAACTGGGATTTCCACCTGAGCCTCGACTCGCGCGTCGGCCCGATGATTTCGACCGTGACCTACAGCGACGGCGGCAAAAAACGCCAGATTATGTATCAGGGATCGCTGGGCGGGATGATCGTGCCCTACGGCGACCCGGACGTGGGCTGGTACTTCAAGGCCTATCTGGATTCCGGCGATTACGGCATGGGTACCCTGACCTCCCCGCTGGTGCGCGGCAAGGACGTGCCGTCCAACGCGGTGCTGCTCAATGAAACCATCCCGGACTACACCGGCGCGCCGATGGAGATCCCGCGCGCGATCGCCATTTTCGAACGCTACGCCGGGCCGGAGTATAAGCACCAGGAGATGGGCCAGCCGAACGTCAGCGCCGAGCGCCGCGAGCTGGTGGTCCGCTGGGTCAGCACCGTCGGCAACTATGACTATATCTTTGACTGGGTGTTCCACGAGAACGGCACCATCGGCATCGACGCGGGCGCGACGGGGATCGAGGCGGTGAAAGGCGTGCAGGCGAAAACCATGCATGATGCCACCGCCAAAGACGACACGAAGTACGGCACGCTGATCGACCACAACATTGTGGGCACGACGCACCAGCACATCTATAACTTCCGCCTGGATATGGACGTCGACGGCACCAACAACAAGCTGGTGGCGATGGATCCGGACGTGAAGCCAAATACCGCGGGCGGCCCGCGCACCAGCACCATGCAGGTCAACCAGTACGATATCGACACCGAGCAGCAGGCGGCGCAGAAGTTCGACCCGGGCACCATTCGCCTGCTGAGCAATACCAGCAAAGAGAACCGCATGGGTAACCCGGTCTCGTATCAGATCATCCCCTACGCGGGCGGTACGCATCCGGTGGCAACCGGGGCGAAGTTTGCCCCTGACGAGTGGATTTATCATCGCCTGAGCTTTATGGACAAGCAGCTGTGGGTGACGCGCTACCATCCGGACGAGCTGTATCCGGAAGGGAAATTCCCCAACCGCTCGACGCACGACACCGGCTTAGGCCAGTACAGCAAGGACAATGAGTCCCTGAACGGTCAGGACGACGTGGTCTGGATGACCACCGGCACGACCCACGTTGCCCGCGCGGAGGAGTGGCCGATCATGCCAACGGAATGGGTGCATACCCTGCTCAAGCCGTGGAACTTCTTCGACGAGACGCCAACGCTCGGCAAGAAAAAAGACGATAAATGACTCACCTGCCGGGAGAAATCCCGGCTTTTTTATCTTCTGCTCATCAATCCCGCCCGCTGCGCCCATAATGAATAACACGATGATTTAACTGGCGCCGTATTAATGGAAAAGAGAAAAAGCCCAACCGCTGAACGCGCGACCTGGCCGACCCGCAGGGCGATGGTCATGCGCGGCCTGGTGCTGAACCTGCCGTGGCTGGCGTTCATCAACGTGAGCTTCGCGCTCATCATCCTGCTGCGTAACCCGCTGCTCCACGCGGACCGGATGCCTTATGCAACCCATCTGAACGCCGCCCGGCTAATCGATGCCTCAATGCTCGGGATCATCATTCTGTCCGCCGCGCTGATCGTCATGGGCTGGCGGCGCATCGCCGGGGTCAGCGCGGTGTTGTTCATCTGCAGCGCGATCTGGTCGTTGTCCTGCTACTGGTTTATCACCGACTGGAAGCTGCCCCACGTCTGGCCGCTGTGCGTTATCCTGCTGATGGCGGGCACCAGCGCGCTCTACTTTTATCCGCGAGGGCTGCTGTGCTTTGTTTTGCCGCTGTGGCTTACCCTGCCCGCTGCGAACTGGGTGCTGAACGAAGGTCTCCATATTCGTTTCGTGACCGTCTGGACGGTGTTTACGCTGATCCTGATCTGCGGGCGCTTCATCCTGCTGAGCTGGTTCGACGAGGCCTGGCGGCGCAACCAGCAGAACCAGCTGCTGATTTCCCGCCTTAACGCGCTGGCCCATCAGGACCCGCTCACGCAGACCGCGAACCGCAGGGCGATGGAGGTGGTGCTGGAGAACGCCGTAGAGCAGAAAAAGCCCTTCTCGCTGATCATGCTCGACGTCGATTACTTCAAGCGCTACAACGACACCTACGGCCACCAGGCGGGCGACGAGTGCCTGACGCGCGTGGCGGAGGTGCTGAGAAAGTCGGTGCGCTCGCCGGACGACGTGGTGTCGCGCTACGGCGGCGAGGAGTTTGTGGTGATCCTGTTCAGCTGCTCGCTGGACATGGCAGAACGGGTTGCGGCGCGGATCCAGGCTGAAATGCGCCGCGCCGCCGTGGCGCACAGCGCTTCAACCGTCAGCGAGTACGTGACCGTCAGCATGGGGATTGCGGAGATGGCCGAGGGGCTGGCGGGCACGGAGATTATCGCCCGCGCCGACGCCGCGCTGTACCGGGCGAAGGAGGCCGGGCGGGATCGGTGGTCGCGTTGAATGATGCCGGGTGGCGGCTCCGCCTTACCCGGCCTACAAAATAGCCGGTGCGGCCTGATGCCCTCACCCTGGCCCTCTTCTACGGGAGATAGTTCAAAATAACTGAAAAAAAGTGAGAAAACCCAAACAATAATACTCTGATTTTATTGAATTTTTAACGTTACATGCGTTAGTTTTGCTCGGGACGTGTGGGAGTATGTGTTTTTCCGTCAGGTCGAAAAACTTTTGTCTATCGATATTTTGTAGACAAGGAGGGCAAACGGGAAAAATTCAATACGTTAGGCGTATATCCCGAAATGTCGTTCCTCAGTGCTCTTGAAACGTTTGAAAGCCTTGCTAATTGCCCTGACGTTGTAAAAGTGACAAAAAAAGCGGCACACTTGCCGATCTGTTTGAAGTTCTTTAGATATCAGATAAAGAATCGTATGTGGGTGAGCGTTTTTTAACATTTGATAAACTCTCTGTGTTACTTAAAACAACTCAATTTGACTTTTTTAATCTTGATGTTGCTGAACTAATTCAATTGATTTTCTTTTGCGGAGGCCAGCGCCCGTATGGAATTATGGCATTGCCAAAAACAACACTATGACAGTAAAAACAAAACTCTTTCAATCGAGACAGAATACAGCAGCATGTTTTATATGACGTATCGACTGTTCTCTATGATCGATACGATTATAATGAAGAAAAGATGGAAGCGCTTTTAAATTGGGGAGAAAAGTTAAAACAAATAATGAACAATAAATAATATATCGAATTATCATTCAAATGGATTCAAAAAGACCATCTATTTATGAAGATTATAAATAGGTGGCCTTATAGTTTTTTGTTTTTTTGGAAGTGGGAGCATGATCACTATGATTCATAGGTAACATATACGATGATAATCTCATTGAATTTCAGGAGAATCATATGTATTACAGTGAAGGTATAATAAATAAATTCGGGTCACAAAAAGACTTAGCTATCAGATTAGATAAAGCATTGTCCGGGGTTAAAGAAGGATTTAATGATTATTTAAATAATTTAGGGGATGGTTCGACACGATTACTTTACTACACATCTTGTTTTACTGATAATTATAAAGATGTTTGCAAGAAACTTGGAAATGAGGATGTGCGGTTCCTGTTAGGGTTATATGAGCTTATAAAGCATAGAAACATAATTTTCAGGATGGTACAAATCTATGTTGCAACCTTGCTTAAAAATAAAAATGAGAGTGAAACAAAAACTATCCTTAAACAAGCTGTTCCGCCAACGACACACTACTCAGTCATGCAAGCGTCAAGATTTGCACTAGTATATGCTGTTGTTAAATATATTTGCTACGGAAACAAAATAAGTGGAGTTATACAAAGTGCAATGATGAAAAAGGTTGCTGGAGTTTCATCGGGGGGGGTGTTTGCATTAAGCATGTACGGTAATGTTCAACATGCTGCTGATAGTGCTAACAATTTAAAGCAATTTCTGCCAATATATTATAATGCTCTATACATGCAAAACCTAGAAATGATGTACTTTCTAATAGAGCCAATAGTTTTAGATAGTGGTTACTTAAATATAATCACAGCAACGAACGATGAAATAGTTAATGCATTAAGAAGAATGGCAGGCCAATGAATAAGTTATTAAAGGAAATATTCAGGCTAATCATTGAAGATATCATCCTTCAATTGAAAACACTATTAACAATTTTTATTATTATTTTATTATCTTACCTACCTGTAAAGTTCATTGATAGTGCTGTAATAAAAAAGATGGAAGTTGGACTTAATATTGTAATTCTTGTATATATTTCATTATTCTATCAGAGAAAAAATTAG
>NZ_JBGKEB010000032.1:0-37984 GCF_041399425.1 Enterobacter sp. KBR-315C3_2022 | reverse complement strand
CGTTCAATCTGAGCCATGATCAAACTCTTCAATTTAAGTTTGATGCTCGTGAATTAAACTTCGTAATGAATTACGTGTTCACTCAGAGACTTGGTATTCATTTTTCGTCCGGGGACGTTAAGAATCCATGTCACTTTGAGTGCCCACACAGATTGTCTGATAAATTGTTAAAGAGCAGTGCAACGCGGCTTTCGCTCACCGTTGCGAGGTGGCGTATAATACGCTTTCCTCTTTCAGAGTCAACCCGTTATTTCAGGATTTTTTCTCTTCAACCGACCGGGTTGTTTGTGAAGTGATTCACATCTGCCGTGTCGATGGAGGCGCATTATAGGGAGCCCCCGAGGAATGACAAGCGGAAAAATGCATTTTTATTTTAACCGCTCACCTTTTCACCAAAAAGGTTATTTTTGGTGCTTTTTAATCTCTTTTGGCAGATCGGCAAGGCTATTAATCACCCAATCCGCAGCGCTTTCCGCTTCAGGGGTTACTGGCTTACCCGTCCGCACTAATACTTTAGTGCCAACGCCAGCCGCTGTAGCCGCCTGCATATCTTCGAATTTGTCGCCCACCATATAGGAAGCATCCATATCAATGTGCAGGAACTCCTGCGCAGAGATAAACATTCCCGGATGCGGCTTACGGCAATCACAGGTCTGGCGATACTCTTCTACCGTTCCCTGCGGATGATGCGGACAATAATAGATACCATCAAGATCAACCCCGCGATCGGCCAGCGACCAGTCCATCCATTCCGTCAGCGTTTCAAACTGCGCCTCGGTAAATTTGCCGCGCGCGATCCCCGACTGGTTGGTCACGACAATCAGCGCAAAGCCCATATCTTTTAGCTGGCGCATTGCATCGATTACGCCGTCGATAAATTCAAATTCATCAATCTCATGCACATAACCATGATCGACATTAATAGTGCCATCACGATCGAGAAAAATTGCGGGTACGGAATTTGCCACCGGTTTGCTCCTGAAAAAGGCATTTCCCGCTAGTATCTCATGAATTGGTAACCAATAAAGTGCTCATCGTACACAGTTGGATTGATTTAGACGTCTGGATGCCTTAACATCCATTTTGTTTACGGTCATCACCCGTATCTGGCAGAAGAAAATGCCACGGCTAACTTACATACGATAAAAATAATCTAATGATTAAACTTTCCAATATCACCAAAGTGTTCCAGCAGGGGAACCGAACAATTCAGGCGCTGAACAACGTCAGCCTGCACGTTCCTGCTGGTCAAATTTATGGCGTCATTGGCGCATCGGGAGCGGGTAAAAGCACGCTCATCCGCTGTGTTAACCTGCTTGAGCGCCCAACCCAGGGAAGCGTTGAGGTGGGCGGCCAGGAACTTACCGCTCTCTCAGAAAAAGAATTAACCAAAGCGCGTCGCCAGATTGGCATGATCTTCCAGCATTTTAACCTGCTGGCCTCCCGCACCGTTTTTGGCAACGTTGCGCTGCCGCTGGAGCTGGACAACACGCCGAAAGATGAAGTTAAGCGCCGCGTAACCGAACTGCTGGATCTCGTTGGCCTGGGCGATAAGCATGATAGCTACCCGGCCAACCTCTCCGGCGGGCAAAAGCAGCGCGTGGCGATAGCCCGCGCGCTGGCAAGCAACCCGAAAGTGCTGCTGTGCGATGAAGCCACCAGCGCATTAGACCCGGCGACCACGCGCTCCATCCTGGAGCTGCTCAAGGACATTAACCGTCGTCTGGGCCTGACGATCCTCCTTATTACCCACGAGATGGACGTGGTTAAGCGCATTTGCGACTGCGTGGCGGTGATCAGCAACGGTGAGCTGATTGAGCAAGATACGGTCAGCGAAGTGTTCTCGCATCCAAAAACCCCGCTGGCGCAGCAGTTCATTCAGTCCACTCTGCATCTGGATATTCCGGAAGATTATCTGGAGCGTTTAAAGACGGAAGCAACGGCGGACAGCGTTCCAATGCTGCGCATGGAGTTCACCGGCCAGTCGGTAGATGCTCCGCTGCTTTCAGAGACGGCGCGACGTTTTAACGTCAATAACAACATTATCAGCGCGCAGATGGATTACGCTGGCGGCGTGAAGTTCGGCATCATGCTGACCGAAATGCACGGCACGCAAGAAGAAACACAGGCGGCAATTGCCTGGCTGCAAGAACACCATGTAAAAGTAGAGGTACTGGGTTATGTCTGAGCCGATGATGTGGCTGCTGGTTCGCGGCGTTTGGGAAACGCTGGCAATGACCTTCGTATCGGGCTTCTTTGGTTTCGTGATTGGTCTGCCGGTCGGCGTTCTGCTTTACGTGACGCGTCCAGGGCAAATTATTGAAAACGCGAAGCTATACCGCACGCTTTCCGCGCTGGTGAATATCTTCCGTTCCATCCCGTTCATTATCCTGCTGGTGTGGATGATTCCGTTCACCCGCGTGATCGTCGGTACGTCTATTGGCCTGCAGGCCGCTATCGTACCGCTGACCGTCGGCGCGGCGCCGTTCATCGCGCGTATGGTGGAAAACGCCCTTCTGGAGATCCCAACGGGCCTGATTGAGGCGTCCCGCGCCATGGGCGCTACGCCGATGCAGATCGTGCGCAAAGTTCTCCTGCCTGAAGCCATGCCGGGCCTGGTGAACGCGGCCACCATCACGCTGATTACCCTCGTCGGTTATTCCGCGATGGGCGGTGCGGTCGGAGCCGGTGGCCTGGGCCAGATTGGCTATCAGTACGGTTATATTGGTTATAACGCTACCGTTATGAATACCGTTCTGGTATTGCTGGTCGTTCTGGTTTACTTAATCCAATTCTCTGGCGATCGTATCGTCCGGGCTGTTACGCATAAATAACGTTACACACAACACAAACTCGACGAGTTAAGGATAAAACATGACGTTTAAATTAAAGACCTTTGCTGCGGTAGGCGCGCTGATCGGCTCTCTGGCCCTCGTGGGTTGTGGCCAGGACGAGAAAGATCCAAATCATATTAAAGTCGGCGTGATCGTGGGTGCCGAGCAGCAGGTTGCGGAAGCGGCGCAGAAAGTGGCGAAAGAGAAATACGGTCTGGACGTCGAGCTGGTGACCTTCAACGATTACGTTCTGCCAAACGAAGCGCTGAGCAAAGGCGATATCGACGCCAACGCCTTCCAGCATAAACCTTACCTCGACCAGCAGATTAAAGATCGCGGCTACAAGCTGGTAGGTGTGGGCAACACGTTCGTTTACCCCATCGCGGGCTACTCCAAAAAGATTAAATCCTTAGACGAGCTGCAGCCAGGCTCTCAGGTTGCGGTGCCTAACGATCCAACCAACCTTGGCCGCTCCCTACTGCTGCTGCAGAAAGTGGGCCTGATTAAGCTGAAAGACGGCGTCGGCCTGCTGCCAACCGTTCTTGATGTGACCGAGAATCCGAAAAATCTGAAACTGGTTGAGCTGGAAGCGCCGCAGCTGCCGCGCTCCCTGGACGATGCGCAGATCGCACTGGCCGTTATCAACACCACCTACGCCAGCCAGATTGGCCTGACGCCAGCGAAAGACGGCATCTTCGTTGAAGACAAGGACTCCCCGTACGTCAACCTGATCGTGACGCGCGAAGACAACAAAGACGCGGAAAATGTGAAGAAGTTTGTTCAGGCTTACCAGTCTGAAGAAGTTTACCAGGAAGCCAACAAAGTGTTTAACGGCGGCGCTGTTAAAGGCTGGTAATCTTACCGCAGTATAATATCATCAAGACGGGCTTATGCCCGTCTTGTCATTTATGCGGGCAACTGATTCAATATCTGACGTTTTGATTATCCATTGAGGAACTATTATGCGTGCTTTACCGATCTGTCTATTAGCACTGATGCTGAGCGGCTGTTCCATGCTAAGCAGATCTCCTGTTGAACCCGTTCAAAGCACTGCAACCCCGCCAAAAGCGGAGCCGGCAAAACCGAAAGCCCCGCGTCCCGCACCGGTGCGCATCATTACCAAGGCCGACGATCTCGTAGGCAAGCCTTTCCGCGAGCTGGGTGAAGTCAGCGGCGAATCCTGCCAGGCAACCAATCAGGACTCACCGCCGAATATTCCAACGGCGCGCAAACGCATGCAGATTAACGCATCGAAGATGAAAGCCAACGCGGTCCTGCTGCACAGCTGTGAAGTCACCAGCGGAACGCCGGGCTGCTACCGTCAGGCGGTTTGCATCGGGTCTGCGCTTAACATCTCGGCGAAATGAGTGCATTTCAGTTCGAGCAAATTGGCGTTATCCGCTCACCTTATAAAGAGAAGTTCGCCGTGCCGCGCCAGCCGGGTCTGGTCAAACACTGCGGTGGCGAGCTTCATCTGATCGCGCCTTACAATCAGAGCGATGCCGTACGCGGGCTTGAGGCCTTCAGCCATCTGTGGGTTCTCTTTGTCTTTCATCAGACGATGGAAGGCGGCTGGCGTCCTACGGTTCGCCCACCGCGCCTGGGCGGAAATGCCAGAATGGGCGTATTTGCTACGCGCTCAACGTTTCGCCCAAATCCTGTCGGCATGTCGCTGGTTGAACTGAAAGGCATACGCTGTCAGAAGGAGCAGGTCATCCTCGAACTCGGCAGCCTCGACCTGGTTGACGGTACGCCGGTTGTTGACGTTAAGCCGTATCTGCCTTTTGCGGAATCACTGCCTGACGCCCGCGCCAGCTACGCGCAGGACGCGCCGAGAGCGGATATGCCGGTGTACTTCACGCAGGCGATAGCCGCCCAGTTGACGCAGCTTGAAAAGCGCTACCCGCACCTTAGCAATTTTATCGCTGAAGTATTGGCTCAAGACCCGCGTCCCGCCTACCGTAAAGAAGAGGAAGCAGGAAAAACCTACGCCGTCTGGCTGCTGGATTTTAACGTTCGCTGGCGCGTGACCGAGGCCGGATTTGAAGTCTTTGCCCTCGAGCCCAGGTAATTTTATCGTCCTCTCTTTTGGCATCTTTGCCACACTGGTAAACTAAACCACTTTTTTTGTGTCAGGCTGGTGATTCAGCCTGTTCAAATCGTCGAAATGGAACCGTAACAACATGCGTACTAGCCAATATCTGCTCTCCACTCTGAAGGAGACACCTGCCGACGCCGAAGTGATCAGCCACCAGCTGATGCTGCGCGCCGGGATGATCCGCAAGCTGGCCTCCGGGTTATATACCTGGCTGCCGACCGGCCTGCGCGTCCTGAAAAAAGTCGAAAATATCGTGCGTGAAGAGATGAACAGCGCCGGTGCAATCGAGGTGTCCATGCCTGTGGTTCAGCCCGCAGACCTGTGGCAGGAGAGCGGTCGCTGGGAACAGTATGGCCCGGAGCTGCTGCGTTTTGTTGACCGCGGCGACCGTCCGTTTGTCCTCGGCCCAACGCATGAAGAAGTCATTACCGATCTGATCCGTAATGAGCTGAGCTCATACAAACAGCTGCCGCTGAACTTCTTCCAGATCCAGACCAAGTTCCGCGACGAAGTGCGCCCACGCTTTGGCGTAATGCGCTCCCGCGAGTTCCTGATGAAAGACGCCTACTCTTTCCATACGTCTCAGAAATCTCTGCAGGAAACCTACGACAAGATGTACGCCGCTTACAGCAAAATCTTCTCCCGCATGGGTCTGGATTTCCGCGCGGTGCAGGCTGATACCGGTTCTATCGGCGGCAGCGCGTCCCACGAGTTCCAGGTGCTGGCGCAAAGCGGTGAAGACGATGTGATCTTCTCCGACACCTCCGATTACGCGGCGAACATCGAGTTTGCCGAAGCGCTGGCACCAAAAGCGCCGCGCGCGGCAGCCACCGAAGAGATGAAGCTGGTCGACACGCCAAATGCGAAAACCATCGCCGAGCTGGTTGAACAGTACAATCTGCCAATTGAAAAAACGGTCAAAACCCTGCTGGTGAAATCCACCGAAGGCAGCGCGTTCCCGCTGGTTGCCCTGCTGGTGCGCGGCGATCATGAACTGAACGAAGTGAAAGCCGAGAAGCTGCCGCAGGTTGCCAGCCCGCTGACGTTTGCGACGGAAGCGGAAATTCGCGCCGTTGTGAATGCAGGCCCTGGCTCTCTGGGCCCGGTGAACATGCCAATTCCTGTGGTGGTTGACCGCACGGTTGCAGCGATGAGCGACTTCGCCGCTGGCGCTAACATCGACGGTAAACACTACTTCGGCATCAACTGGGATCGCGACGTTGCGACGCCAGAAGTGGCCGATATCCGTAACGTGGTTGCAGGCGATCCAAGCCCGGACGGCCAGGGCACGCTGATGATCAAACGCGGCATCGAAGTGGGTCATATCTTCCAGCTGGGTGATAAGTACTCCCGCGCGCTGAACGCTGCCGTTCAGGGTGAAGATGGCCGTAACCAGGTGCTGACCATGGGCTGCTACGGTATCGGGGTAACCCGCGTGGTGGCGGCGGCAATTGAGCAGAATCACGACGAGCGCGGTATCGTCTGGCCGGACAACCTTGCACCGTTCCAGGTGGCGATCCTGCCGATGAACATGCACAAGTCTTACCGCGTGCAGGAGCTGGCAGAGAAGCTGTACGGCGAGCTGCGCGCGCAGGGCATTGAGGTGCTGATGGACGATCGTAAAGAGCGTCCGGGCGTGATGTTTGCCGATATGGAGCTGATCGGTATCCCACACACCATCGTTATCGGCGATCGTAACCTCGACAACGATGAGATCGAATACAAATACCGTCGTAACGGCGAGAAGCAGATGCTCAAGACCGGCGACGTTCTGGATTACCTGGTGAAAGCCATCAAAGGCTAAGAAACAAAAAACCCCGCTGCGGCGGGGTTTTTTAATGGCTTAAAACTTACTTGCTGCTGCAGTCTTTACCCGCCGCAAACTTCGCGTCTTTATCCGCCACCAGCGTTTTTACCATCTCTCCGCTGTCCGGGTTCGGCTCTACCGTAAAGTGACCGTCCACCGTCAACAATACCGGCTTGCTGTCATTGCCCCGGGCAACGGCATAATCACGCTCAAGCTGGGCGTTATTCGCTACGCTCACCTTTTTACCGGTTGCGCAGTCGGTGAATATCGCCGCGTCCGCCATATAGAAATACATGCCGCGCATCGCCATCGGCGTGGCAGGCAGCGCCGCTTTTACCGGCGCAAGGGTGTAATTAAACTGAGACTCAATCGGGTTACCCTCGCGATCGAGCATCTCCATCCCTTCGCCTTTCGCACGGAAATAGGTTTTATCCCCCGTGGTGTCGGTTAACACCAGTTTCTCAGCCGTGCGCGCCCAGGTACCGTAAGAGGCGAAAGACGAAGGCTCTTTTGCTCCCTGATAGCGCTGGTTCATCACCCAGGAGCCATCCTTCTCGAGGAATAGCGTGGTTTCGATGCCTTCGCAATCCGCACACGGCAGCACGCCGCGCCAGCTCTGCTGCATTGGTTTTAATTCTTCAGTGGGCGCAGCCTGCAATACCTGCGTTTCTGAACGGTTGTTACACCCGAAAAGCGCAAACAGCGTCGTCACGGCTAATGCTGAAAATAGTGCTTTTTTCACAATGAATCCCTTATGAAAAAGTGTGTCCCATTTCGTCACTCCATAGGGCGACGAACTTTACCGCGCAGCGCTTTTACTGTGGATTTTTGCGACTTGGACGACAACCGGCGCTCTTTTGAGGCGCGGGTTGGACGCGTAGCCCGACGGCTTTTTTGCACTGCGGTTAATTCTTTGATGACGGCGACCAGTCTTGCTATCGCCGCCTCCCGGTTTAATTCCTGGCTGCGGTACTCCTGCGCCTTAATCACAACCACACCTTCGCTGGTGATCAGATGATGGCTTGCGGCCAGCAGGCTCTCTTTATAATACTCTGGCAGGCTAGAGGCCCGAATGTCAAAGCGCAAATGGATCGCCGTCGATGCCTTATTGACGTGCTGACCACCCGCTCCCTGCGCGCGGATGGCGGTGATCTCAAGCTCGCCGTCAGGAATGCTGACATTTCGGGACAAAACGATCATGACGCGGGCTGCCAAGCCGTGAAGTGAATTTCCAGATTATTCTGAGAGTCAGAAAGCCAAATCGCGCCGTCCTGGATCGTCGCCTGTAGAACCATCGTCCGGCCAGCGAACGCGCTCAGCTGCGCCAGCTGCTCGTCATCGAGATACCAGACGGCCAGGTTGGCAAACTGTCCGCACTTGCTTTTGTTCTGCTGCCACCAAATTTCAGCCGCACGCTGGTTATATGCAAACAGCGCCACTTCCGCGGACTGGGTGCACGCCTTTTTAATCCGGCGTTCTTCCGGCAGGCCGAGTTCAATCCACAGATCGATACCCAGATGATCGTTACGCAGCCAGGCTTCCGGCTCGTCTTCCGCGCTGAGCCCGCGGGTAAATTGCAGGCGCTCGTTGGCGTACTTAATCCACGCCAGCAGGCGCAGCATCATCCGCTCCTGCGTTTCAGAAGGATGACGGGCCAGGGTCAATGACGCATCAAGGAACTGATTGCGGTCAAGATCCGCCACGTTGACCACCGCTTTATAAATTGTCGCTTTCAGCGCCATGAGGGAACTCCTTTCGTATCAGGCGCACATTGTAGCGAAAACCGCGTCAAAAGGCTGTTACACATTGATGTTTAGCCCCCATCAAGGCGCTGATATTGCTTAAATGAGTATGGTATAGTCACCTTGCTAAACCGAGTTTATCTTCGTAGGCTTATGGATATCTCACAGTAAGTCAGTGCGCTGGCGGGAGGGGATGTGAATAATTATTGTGAGTTAATTCGCAAACGGTATGCGGAAATCGCCAGCGGCGATCTGGGCTATATTCCAGATGCTCTGGGCTGTGTATTGAAAGTGCTAAATGAAATGGCCTCGGATGAGAGCCTTTCTGAATCGGTCAGGGAAAAAGCAGCGTATGCTGCGGCGAATTTACTGGTGAGCGATTATGTCGATGAATGATACTTATCAACCCATCAATTGTGATGACTATGACAACCTCGAACTCGCCTGCCAGCATCATTTATTACTGACGCTGGAGCTTAAAGATGGCGAGGTGCTTAAGGCAAAGGCCAGCGACCTGGTTTCACGCAAAAATGTGGAGTATCTGGTCGTAGAAGAGACGGGCGCAACGCGCGAAGTGCGCCTGGATAAAATTGCCAGCTTCAGCCACCCGCAAATCGGCACCGTCGTGGTAAGCGAATCCTGAGAATGTTCACGGGCAGCCTGGCTGCCCGTTACCTTTTCCACTCAAAGCAAACGCCCTCTTCCGCCCATCCCTCCTGCGTGATAAAAGCCCCCGCCGCCGCAATCAGCGTATCGTTGTAAAACAGCAGCGGCGTCGTGTCGCGCCGCCAGGGCGGAACGTTAAGCTCCTGCCAGATTTTTTTCAGCTTGCGCCCGCCGTTGCGCCCCACAATGTGCAGCATGCCGCCGGCCTTGAAGCGCACGCTAACCGCTTCATCGGCTGTTGGCAGACGGACGTTACCTGTTGGCGTCAGGCACACATACCCCGCGCGGCCGGGCAGCGCCAGCGCGCCGTGCGTATCGTCCCAACTGAGCTCGGCATCCGCCAGCGACGTCATTGCGCTAATCCACCACAAACGCCCTTTATAGCGCCTCACTTCATAGCCGTTAAGATGCACGCGGGGCTCAGCGTCCTCTCGCGCCTGCGCCACTTCATCCCAGATTCGAACAAGCATGGCGCGGGACGGCATTGGCGCATGATGCGACGCCAGCCAGCGGCGCAGCAGCGCGGCGCGGCGCGCGGCGCTCACCTCTTCAAGCGGCGCAATGGCCAGCGCACCGTCGGCAGACATCAGCCTGGCCAGCTCCTCGCCCAGCAGCTCATCCAGCAGGCTTTCCTGCTCGGCGCAGAGCGCAGCGCTTCTCGCCGTCGCCTCGGCGAAATGCGCCCAGCGCGCGGTCATCAGCGGCAGAATTTTCAGGCGAAGGAAGTTGCGATCGTAATCATCGTTCTGATTGCTTTCGTCCTCAATCCAGCGAAGCCCGTGCTCCTGCGCCCACGCTTCCAGCGACGCGCGCGTTTCGCCCAGCAGCGGTCGAATCAGATGCGTCTCGGCAAAATCAGCGCGCGCGGGCATGGCTGATAGCCCAGCCGGGCCGCTTCCCCGCTTGAGGGCAAGCAAAAAGGTCTCGCACTGGTCGTCGAGATGCTGGGCCGTTACCAGCGCTTCGCCAGCGCGCAGCGCGTCGGCAAAGGCGGCATACCGGGCTTTGCGCGCCTGCGCCTCAATGCCCAGCCCCTCTTCCCGAAGCGTCACGCGCTCAACCGCGAGCGGAATGTCCCACTCGGCACACAGCGCTTCGCAGTGTGCCGCCCACGCGTCGGCATGAGGACTCAGTCCGTGATGGATATAAATTGCCCGGAGCTGCACGTCAGGATTGGCATCGCGCCAGAGCTTTAGCCGATGGAGTAAAACGGTGGAATCCAGCCCGCCGCTAAACCCCACCAGCAGCTGGCGGTAGGGCGAAACGGCTTGTGCGATAGCGGGTAAGGTCATAGAAGATTACACATAAAAAATGCCCGTACTGAGCGGGCATTATCACACAGGATGAACATTACTGCTGGTAAAGCTCCAGCGGCAGACCGTCGGGATCGTTGAAAAAGGTGAATCGCCTGTCGGTAAAAGGATCGATGCGAACCGGCTCGCACGCCACGCCGTGGGCTGCCAGATGCTCAATTGCGCGATCAACATCATCAACGCTGAAAGCCAGATGGCGCAGGCCGCAGGCTTCTGGCCGGGAAGGTCGCGCAGGCGGAAAAGGGAATGAAAACAGCTCAATCACGTATTGCCCGTTTAGCGCGAGATCGCCTTTCCACGAGTCGCGCTCTTCCCGATAGGCTTCGCCGAGCAGCGTGAAGCCGAGAATATCGCAGTAGAACGCCTTACTTTTTGCGTAGTCGGTGGCAATAATCGCAATATGATGAACCTGTTTTAAACCGAGCATAGGGTCTCCTTTTTATGATGCCCTGAACGTTACAACCGACTGCGCGCCCAGGGCAAGCGACCGGGCTTATTTTAGGACTCGCACCCAGTACACGCCGTTTTCATCGCGTTTTGCGCCGTGAATATCCGTCTCAAAGCCCGGATAATGGCGCCCTACCGAGCAGAGCATCAGCAGAAAATCGAGCACCGCGCGGCTCTCTTCGGTAATCATCTCCCCCGGCATCAGCAGCGGCACGCCCGGTGGATAGGGCAGGATCATGTTGGCCGACACGCGCCCAACGAGGTTTTCCAGCTCAACGGTTTCCACCTCCCCTTTCACCTGGTGCTGCCAGGCTTTATGCGGCGTCAGCTTCATTTCAGGTAGAACGTCAAACGCCTGCAGCATCAGGCGAGGCAGATCGTGCTGGCGGATCAGCCGGTGGATCCCCTGGGCCAGATCCTGAATGCGCATGTTGCGGTAGAAGTCAGGATCTTCCGCATAGAGATCCGGCAGCATGTTCTTCACCCGCAGATTAAGATCGTAGGCGCGCTTGAACTCCATCAGGCCGCGCAGCAGGCCCATCGCCCGGGTCTTATCGATCCCGATGCTGAACAGGAAAAGCAGGTTGTAAGGCCCGGTTTTCTCCACCACCACGCCGCGCTCATCGAGGAATTTCGCCACCAGCGCGGCCGGAATGCCCTCATCGCTCATTGTGCCCTGCTCGTTCATGCCGGGCGTCAGGATCGTCACTTTGACCGGATCGAGGAACATGTGGTCCGCGTCAGCATCGCGGAAACCGTGCCAGCTTTCGCCCGGCGCGACGGGCCAGCACTCCGCCTCGTCGATCTCTTCCGGCTGCCAGATATCAAAGAACCAGCCGTCGGCCTCGTCTTTCAGCCGCTGTACTTCTTTGCGGAAATGCAGCGCGCGCTCTACCGAGCGATTAATCAGACGCTTGCCCGGGTTGCCGCGCAGCATCGCCGCCGCCGTTTCAATCGATGCCACCAGCGGATAGCTCGGCGAGGTGGTGGTGTGCATCATAAAGGCTTCATTAAAGGTATCCTCGTCGTATTCGCCTTTAATGTGGATCAGCGAGGCCTGGGAAAACGCCGCCAGCATCTTGTGCGTCGACTGGGTTTCGAAGAAGACTTTGCCCGGCACGCGCTCGCCGCTCATGCCGCTTTTCCCTTCGTAAATCGGATGGAAATTGGTGTACGGCACCCACGCGGAATCAAAGTGAATCGACGGCACGTCCAGCGTCTGCTTGATCCAGGTGGTGTTGTAGAGCAGTCCGTCGTAGGTCGAGTTGGTGATCACCGCGTGGATCGGCCAGCTTGCGCCCGGGATTGCCGCAACCTTGGTCTCAATAGACGCGGACGTAAACTCTCGGCGCGGAATGCCGCCGAGAATGCCAAGGGCGTTGCGGGTAGGCGACAGCCACAGCGGCACCACGTCGCTCATCATCAGCAGGTGCGCCAGCGATTTGTGGCAGTTGCGGTCGATCAGCAGCGTACTGCCAGCGGGCGCGGCGTACATGCCAACAATCTTGTTCGAGGTCGAGGTGCCGTTGGTCACCATATAGCTCTGCTCGGCGCCGAAGGTGCGGGCGATGTACTCCTCGGCTTCCAGATGCGGGCCGGTGTGGTCGAGCAGCGAGCCGAGTTCGGTAACCGAAATCGACACGTCGGCCTTGAGCGTGTTGCCGCCGAAGAAATCATAGAACAGGCAGCCCACCGGGCTTTTTTGATAGGCGGTACCAGCCATGTGCCCCGGGGTGCAGAAGGTGTACTTCCCCTCCTTCACGTAGGTAAACAGCGCGCGGGTAAACGGCGGCGTGATGTTATCGAGATACTCGCGGGTGTACTGCTGGATGCGGGTCGCAATATCCTCTGCAACGCCGAGAGAGTACTCAAAGAACCACAGCGCCATGCGCATATCGTGGGCGCTGACGTCCATCGTCGAGTGGGTATTGATAAACGCGTACAGCGGGAGATATTCGTTCAGCTTATTAATTTCGCTGCACAGCTCCAGATCGTATTCGTCCCAGTCGAAAATCACGCCGCAGATGCGTGGGTTATGTTCAATAAACTTCAGCAGGTCGGCGCTGTTGTGCGGCCAGATAAGCTGATACCCGAGAGACTGCAGCTCTTTCTCCAGCTCCTTGATGGGCTCGTCTTTATAAAAAACCCCGTGTGGCCCCATGATGGCAATGATGTTCATGGCTTACCTCCTTGAAATACATCAGCTAAGCATAGCCAGGCTATACCGCAGGTATAAAAAAAGCCGCAACGATGTGCGGCTTTTCAGATAAATGTGAAGCTTATGCGTAACCGTAGGTCATCAGGCGCTGATAGCGACGGTTGAGCAGGTCTTCTTTGCTCAGCACGTCCAGATCCGCGAGATCGGCCAGCAGCTGCGCCTTCAGAGAGGCCGCCATCACTTCCGGCTTACGATGCGCACCGCCCAGAGGTTCCGGGATCACGCTGTCGATCAGCTTCAGCTCTTTCAGGCGTGGGGCAATGATCCCCATCGCTTCGGCAGCCAGCGGCGCTTTGTCGGCGCTTTTCCACAGAATGGACGCGCAGCCTTCCGGAGAGATAACGGAATAGGTGCTGTACTGCAGCATATTCACTTTATCACCTACGCCAATCGCCAGCGCGCCGCCGGAGCCACCCTCACCGATAACGGTACAGATGACCGGCACTTTCAGGCGAGACATCTCACGCAGGTTGCGCGCAATGGCTTCAGACTGACCGCGCTCTTCCGCGCCCACGCCAGGGTAAGCACCCGGGGTGTCGATGAAGGTGATGATCGGCATGTTAAAACGCTCGGCCATCTCCATCAGGCGCAGGGCTTTACGGTAGCCCTCCGGTGCCGGCATACCAAAGTTACGACGGATCTTCTCTTTGGTTTCACGACCTTTCTGATGACCAATGATCATCACCGGGCGACCGTCCAGGCGTGCGATACCGCCAACGATGGCTTTATCGTCAGCATAAGCGCGATCGCCTGCCAGTTCGTCAAATTCATCAAACGCCAGGCGGACATAATCCAGGGTGTACGGGCGCTGAGGATGACGCGCCAGCTGGGCAATCTGCCATGCGCCGAGATCGGCAAAGATTTTGCGCGTCAGCTCTACGCTTTTTTCGCGCAGACGATGCACTTCTTCGTCGATGTTAATATCCAGTTTTTCATCCTGACGGCTCACTGCTGTCAGAGAATCGATTTTCGCTTCCAGCTCTGCAATCGGCTGTTCGAAATCAAGGAAATTCAGACTCATAGTATTCCTGTATTAGTCAAACTCCAGTTCCACCTGCTCCGAACCAATGAGGCCACGGAGATCGTTTAGTAAACGATCGCTCGGAGAGACACGCCACGTTGCGCCAAAGCGTAACCGCGCGCGTGCATCCGCCCTCTGATAGTAGAGATGTACTGGAATGGTCCCCGAGCGATGGGGTTCCAGAGACTGACGGAGTCGGTTTAAAAGCTGGTCATCAATTTGCCTGTCCGTCAGCGAGATAGCAAGCCCGCGTGCATATTTTTCACGGGCTTCGTCAATGTCCATCACTTCGCGGGCGGTCATTTTAAGCCCCCCGCTGAAGTCATCAAAGCTGACCTGTCCGCTGACGATAAGTATGCGGTCTTTTTCCAGCAATTGCTGGTATTTATCCAGCGCGTCGGTGAACAACATCACCTCCAGACGTCCGGAACGGTCATCCAGTGTACAGATGCCGATACGATTGCCGCGCTTGGTGACCATTACCCTTGCAGCAATCACGAGCCCCGCCGCCGTGGTGATTTTACCACGATCCGTCGGATGCATGTCTTTTAGCCTGTTGCCTCCGACATAGCGCTCAATTTCTTTAATGTACTGGTTGATCGGGTGTCCCGTCAGGTACAGCCCTAACGTTTCACGCTCGCCGTCCAGCACCACCTGCTCCGGCCAGGGCTGGCAGTTAGAATAAGACTGCTCGATCTGCTCCGGTTCTTCCGCCAGCACGCCGAACATATCGGCCTGACCGATCGCTTCCGCTTTCGCGTGCTGATCGGCGGCTTTCAGCGCGTCGCCCAATGAGTTCATCAGCGCGGCGCGGTGCGGCCCCAGCCTGTCGAACGCGCCGGACATGATCAGCTTTTCCAGCACGCGGCGGTTGAGCTTTTTGGTATCGGTACGCGCGCACAGATCGAACAGCTCGCGGAAGTAACCGCCGTTGTTACGCGCTTCGATGATCGCCTCGATCGGGCCTTCGCCGACGCCCTTGATCGCGCCGATCCCGTAGACAATCTCGCCGTGCTCGTTAACGTGGAAATGGTACAAACCCGAGTTGATGTCCGGCGGGAGGATCTTCAGCCCCATGCGCCAGCACTCGTCCACCAGGCCAACGACCTTCTCGGTGTTGTCCATATCGGCGGTCATCACCGCCGCCATAAACTCAGCCGGATAGTGTGCCTTCAGCCACAGCGTCTGGTACGAGACCAGCGCATAGGCGGCGGAGTGAGATTTGTTAAACCCGTACCCGGCGAATTTTTCCACCAGGTCAAAAATTTTGATCGCCAGCTCGCCATCAATGCCGTTTTTTCTTGCGCCTTCTTCAAAGGTGCCGCGCTGCTTGGCCATCTCTTCCGGCTTTTTCTTACCCATCGCACGACGCAGCATGTCCGCGCCGCCGAGGGTGTAGCCGGAGAGCACCTGGGCGATCTGCATAACCTGTTCCTGATACAGGATGATGCCGTAGGTTGGCTCCAGAACGGGCTTCAGGCACTCGTGCTGCCACTGAACGTCCGGGTAGGAAATCTCTTCGCGCCCGTGCTTACGGTCGATAAAGTTATCAACCATCCCGGACTGCAGCGGGCCCGGACGGAACAGGGCCACCAGCGCGATCATATCTTCGAAGCAGTCGGGCTGCAGGCGTTTGATCAGATCTTTCATGCCGCGGGATTCAAGCTGGAAGACCGCGGTGGTCTCCGAGCGCTGCAGCATGTCGAAGCTTTTCTTGTCATCCAGCGGGATGGCCGCGATATCCAGCGGCGGCTCGCCGTTCTTCTCGCGGCGGGCATTGATCATCTCCAGCGCCCAGTTGATGATGGTGAGCGTGCGCAGGCCGAGGAAGTCGAACTTCACCAGACCGGCGTATTCCACGTCGTTCTTATCAAACTGGGTGACCGGGTGCTGACCGGCTTCATCGCAATAGAGCGGCGCAAAATCGGTGATTTTGGTTGGGGCGATAACCACGCCGCCCGCGTGCTTACCGGCGTTTCGCGTTACGCCTTCCAGCTTGCGCGCCATGTCGATCAGCGCCCTGACCTCTTCGTCCGCCTCGTAGATTTCCGGCAGCTGCGGTTCGGCCTCAAAGGCTTTCGCCAGCGTCATGCCCGGATCGGGCGGCACCAGCTTAGAGATACGATCGACGAAGCCGTACGGATGCCCCAGCACGCGGCCCACGTCGCGGATAACCGCTTTCGCCGCCATCGTACCGAAGGTAATAATCTGCGACACCGCATCGCGGCCGTACATGTCCGCCACGTGCTCGATAACCTGGTCGCGTTTCTCCATGCAGAAGTCGACGTCGAAGTCGGGCATCGAGACGCGTTCCGGGTTAAGGAAACGTTCGAACAGCAGGTCAAATTCCAGCGGATCGAGATCGGTAATTTTTAGCGCGTACGCCACCAGCGAGCCAGCACCGGAACCACGCCCCGGGCCTACCGGCACGCCGTTATCCTTCGACCACTGGATAAACTCCATAACGATCAGGAAGTAGCCGGGGAAGCCCATCTGGTTGATAACCTGGAGTTCAATATCCAGGCGCTCATCGTACGGCGGGCGCTTCTCGTTACGAACCGCTTCATCCGGGAACAGGAATTCCAGGCGCTCTTCCAGGCCCTCTTTCGATTTAACGACCAGGAAATCTTCCGTGGTCATGTCGCCCGTCGGGAACTGCGGCAGGAAGTACTCGCCGAGACGCACGGTCACGTTGCAGCGTTTGGCAATTTCTACACTGTTTTCAAGCGCTTCCGGAATATCGGAGAAGAGCTCGCACATCTCCTCTTCTGTACGCATGTACTGCTGAGACGAGTAGTTGCGCGGGCGTTTTGGATCGTCAAGGGTGAAGCCGTCGTGGATTGCGACGCGAATTTCGTGCGCGTCAAAATCGCCAGGCTCAAGGAACCGCACGTCGTTGGTTGCCACTACGGGCAGCCCGCGCGCTTCGGCCAGGGCGACAGCCGCGTGCAAATAGCTCTCTTCGTCCGCGCGCCCGGTGCGGATCAGCTCCAGATAAAAACGATCCGGGAAATATTCTTCGTAGAACGATACGCACTGATCCACCAGCGCGCTGTTTTCGCGCAGCAAGCTCTTACCGACGTCGCCCATGCGGCCGCCGGAGATCAGCAGCAGCCCTTCGTTTAGCTCTGCCAGCCAGTCGCGGTCGATCCACGGCCCCAGCGCGCCGTAGCCGCGCTGATAGGCCTTTGAGATAAGCAGCGTGAGGTTTTGATAGCCCGTGTTGTTCATCGCCAGCACGGATATCTGCGTCATTTCATCGCCGAGCAGATCGCTCTGGACGTGAAAATCAGCGCCGACGATAGGTTTCATCCCCGCGCCGTGCGCCGTCCCGTAGAACTTCACCAGACCACACAGGTTGGTGAAATCGGTGATCGCCAGCGCGGGCATGCCGAGCGCGGCCGCCTTTTTCACAAGCGGTCCGGTTTTCGCCAGCCCATCAATCATGGAGTAGTCGCTATGCACCCGCAGGTGTACGAAACGTGGTTCAGCCATCTTCAGATTCCGCGTTACTTAATTGCTTGCGTCTTGATTCAGGACACCAGTCCCAGCGCGCGCTTCACCGGCCCAAAACTGCGGCGGTGATGTTCGGTTGCGCCATGTTCAGCCAGCTTTTCCAGGTGAAAAGCCGTTGGATATCCCTTGTGCTGGGCGAACCCATACGCGGGATACGTGAGGTCCAGCGCGGCCATTTCGGCATCGCGCGACACTTTGGCAATGATTGAAGCCGCGCTGATTTCAGCAACCCGGCTATCCCCTTTCACCACCGCCATGGAAGGCACGGGCAGCGCGGGGCAACGGTTACCGTCAATCAGCACATATTCCGGCGCGATGCTCAGCCCGGCAACCGCACGCTGCATCGCCAGCATGGTGGCATGCAGTATATTCAGCTCGTCGATCTCGTGCGGCTCCGCGCGGCCAAGGCTCCAGGCCAGCGCTTTTTCTTTGATTTCATCGAAGAGCGCCAGCCGACGCTTTTCAGACAGCTTTTTGGAGTCGTTCAGCCCAATAATCGGGCGAGCGGGATCGAGGATCACGGCGGCGGTCACGACTGCGCCCACCAGCGGGCCGCGTCCAACTTCGTCCACACCCGCAACAAGGTGCGTGTGTGGGTAAATAAATTCCATCATTTTGCTAACTCCAGCACCGCATCAGCCGCTTGCTCATCGGCATTACAGCGGATCTGCTGATGCAGCTCGCGAAACGTGTCGTGCATCTGGTGGCTGGTCTTACCGTTTGCCAGCAGCGGCAGCAGCGCATCGGCTAACGCCTGCGGCTGACACTCGTCCTGAAGCAGCTCTTTAACCAGCTCGCGCCCGGCGAGCAGGTTTGGCAACGAGACGTAGTCGGTTTTAACCAGACGCTTCGCCAGCCAGAAGGTAAACGGCTTCATGCGATAGCCAACAACCATCGGGCATTTTGCCAGCATACACTCCAGCGCGGCGGTACCCGATGCCAACAGCGCGGCGTCGCTCGCGTACATCGCCTCACGGCCTTTCCCGTCAAGCAGGCGAACGTGAAGATCCGGCGCGACTTCCGCCTTAATACGCTCGAACTGCTCGCGGCGCTTGGCGTTGACCAGCGGCACCACGACTTCCAGATCGGGATAGGTCTGACGGAGGATCTGCGCCGTTTTGAGGAAGTCAGCGCTCAGCATTTCAACCTCTGCGCCGCGGCTCCCCGGCAGCAGCGCCAGGCAATGAACATCGTGCGGGATACCCAGCGCGTCCCGCGCCACATTTTTATCCGGATCCAGCGGCATGGCGTCAGCCATGGTGTGGCCGATAAAGCGGCACGGCACGTTAAACTTATCGTAAAACGCCTTTTCGAAAGGCAGGAAAGCCAGCACCAGATCGGTGGAGCGTCCGATTTTGAAAACGCGTTTCTGTCGCCACGCCCAGACGGACGGACTGACGTAATGAATGGTTTTGATGCCCTGCTTTTTCAGGTTCCCTTCGAGGGTGATGTTGAAATCAGGCGCATCGATCCCGACAAACACGTCGGGCTTGAGTTCGGTGAAACGGCGGGTGAGATCGGCACGAATGTGCAGCAAACGGCGCAGGCGCCCCAGCACCTCGACGATGCCCATCACGGCCAGCTCTTCCATTTCATACCAGGCTTCACAGCCTTCGGCCTGCATCAGCGGGCCAGCGACGCCCACAAAGCGCGCGTTCGGTACGCGAGCCTTGAGCGCACGGATAAGACCGGCGCCAAGAATATCGCCGGAAGTTTCTCCGGCGACCAGGGCTATCGTAAGCGGACGAGTGTCGACCATTAACGAATCAGACCACGCGTTGAACGGTCAAAGAACTCCATGAACGCGTTCACCTCAGGGTGCTTATTCGCCAGTTCGGCAATTTCCGGCTTCGCCTCTTCCAGCGTTTTGCCGCTACGGTACAGCAGTTTGTACGCGTTGCGGATCGCCGTAATCGCTTCGCGGCTAAAGCCACGACGCTTAAGGCCTTCGATGTTGACGCCAAACGGCGTTGCATGGTTGCCCTGCGCAATCACGTATGGCGGGACGTCCTGCGCCACGCCGGAGCAGCCGCCGACCATCACGTGCGCACCAATGATGCAGAACTGATGGACTGCGGTCATGCCGCCAATGATTGCGAAATCATCAACCGATACGTGTCCTGCCAGCGTTGCGTTGTTGGCAAGAATACAGCGGTCACCGACGGTACAATCGTGCGCGATGTGCGCATTAATCATAAACAGGTTATCGCTGCCCACCTTCGTCAATCCACCGCCCTGCACTGTTCCACGATGAATGGTGACGCTTTCGCGAATACGGTTACGATCGCCGATTTCCAAACGGGTCGGCTCACCAGCATATTTCAGATCCTGGTTAACTTCGCCAATGGAGGCAAACTGATAGATCTCGTTGTTGCAGCCAAGGGTCGTATGACCATTCACCACGACGTGAGACTTCAGTACAGTACCCTCACCAATTTCGACATGGGGTCCAACAATACAAAACGGGCCAATATGGACGTTAGCACCGATGATGGCGCCCACTTCCACAATAGCGGTAGGATGAATAAAGGCGGATTTATCAATCACGTATCAGGACTCCCGGCTACGAGCACACATCATTGTCGCTTCGCAAACAACTTTGCCGTCAACCAGAGCTACGCCTTTGAAGCGAGTCAGGCCGCGACGCGTTTTTTCAAAAGTGACTTCCATGATCATCTGATCACCAGGCACAACGGGGCGCTTGAAGCGCGCTTCGTCGATACCCGCGAAGTAATACAGCTCCCCCGGCTCCAGTTTGCCGACGCTTTTAAACGCCAGAATACCGGTAGCCTGCGCCATCGCTTCCAGGATTAACACGCCCGGGAAGATAGGCTTACCAGGGAAATGCCCCTGGAAGAACGGCTCGTTCACGGAAACATTTTTCACTGCGCGCAGAAAACGACCTTCTTCAAAATCCAGCACGCGGTCTACCAGCAAGAACGGGTAGCGGTGCGGCAGAAGTTCTAAAATCTCTTCAATATGCAGAGTATGAGTGTCAGTAGTCAAAATACTCTTCCTGTCAAATGTACTAAGTAGCAATAATAACACGGCCTGCCGGTTTATAAGAAAGCCGACAGGCCGAGAAGTTTAGCGTTAAAACCGATGAACGCTTAGTCTTGTTGATCGATTTTGCGCTCAATAGCCTTGAGTCGCTTGCTCATATCATCAATATTCATCACCAGAGCTGCGGTTTTACGCCATACCTTGTTGGGTTGCAGCGGGATACCGGAGGAATAAATGCCGGGTTCAGTAATAGGACGCATCACCATGCCCATGCCTGTTACCGTAACCTTATCGCAAATTTCCATATGGCCGTTGATCACGCTAGCTCCGCCGATCATGCAGTAGCGGCCAATTTTCAGGCTGCCAGCCATGATAACGCCGCCCGCAACTGCGGTATTGTCGCCAATCACAACGTTATGTGCAATCTGACACTGGTTATCGATGATAACACCGTTACCAATGATGGTGTCGTCGAGCGCACCGCGGTCAATCGTCGTGCACGCGCCGATCTCAACGCGATCGCCGATGATCACGCGACCCAGTTGAGGGATTTTAACCCAGTTGCCGCGATCGTTGGCGTAGCCAAATCCGTCAGCGCCGATAACGGTGCTGGAGTGAACGAGGCAATTTTCGCCGATCTCGATGTCATGGTACACGGACACATTGGCCCACAGGCGGGTCCCTGCGCCGATTTTGGTATTTTTGCCAACGAAGCAGCCGGGGCCGATCACAACGTTATCACCCAGCACGACGCCGGATTCAATAACGGCATTAGCACCGACAGCCACGTTGTTGCCCAGCGTCGCCGTCGAATCAATGGCTGCACTGGCAGCGATGTTCTGCGCCGGCTGCGGCGTGGTATCAAGAATTTGGGCCATACGCGCATAGGTCAGGTAGGGATTTTTCACTACCAGCGCGCTTCCAGTGGCAAACGGAAGATCGTCCTGCGTCAAAACAACGGCGGACGCCTGGCATTGAGCCAGATGTTCACGGTACTTGGGACTTACCATGAAGGTAATGTTGCCCGCTTTAGCAGATTGCATGGACGCAACAGCGGTGATGACGAGATCGCCATCACCGTGTAATTCTGCATCCAACTGCTGAGCTAAATCAGCCAGTCGAATAGAAGGCATTACTTATTTAACCTGTTTCAGCACGTCAGCGGTGATGTCTTTAACATCGCTGCTGTTGAAAGCAACGGCGTTCGCATCCACAACCAGATCGATGCTCTGATCGGCAGCGACTGATTTAACAGCTGACTGGATACGAGTGACCAGTTTGCCACGCTCTTCGTTGGAACGACGCTGACGATCCTGCTCGAAAGCCTGCGCTTTCTGAGAGAAGGTCTGGCGCTGAGCCATCACGTCTTTTTCCAGCTTGCTACGATCGCTCGCTTTCATGGTAGAACCATCGCGTTGCAGACGCTGCATTTTGGTCTGCAGATCGCTTTCCATACGTTGCAGCTCGCTTGCACGGCCTTTGAACTCGTTTTCCAGCGTAGCAGAAACACCCGTTTTCTGAGCGACCTGCTGGAACAGATTACCCATATTAACGATCGCAATTTTGTCGGCTGCCTGAGCAGACGTTACCATCGCTAAACCAAGACCTGCAGCTAATAACCACTTTTTCACAATAAACTCCTTACCATCCCATTGGTGCCCGAAGGCACCGTTCTTTGCGTGGCAAGGCGATCGTGTTACGGATCGCCGGTTGTCAGCGCTACACTGCCAACGCATTCCTTTGCAGCGGATTATTACCAGGTTTTACCAATGTTAAACTGGAACTGTTCCGCTTTATCTCCTTCGTATTTCTTAAACGGCTGGGCGTAGGAGAAGACCAACGGCCCCAACGGTGACATCCATTGTAATGCGATACCTGCAGACATGCGAATATTGCTCGGATCGCTGTAGTCTGGAATACCGGCTGCACGCGTCTCGGCAGTGTTCTGCCAGTTAGTATCCCAAACCGAACCCGCATCCACGAAGAAGGAGGTACGTACCGAGTTTGCATACTTGTCGCTGATAAACGGTGTTGGCGTGATGAACTCCATGCTCGCGACGCCCATGGCGTTACCGCCGACGGCATCGTCAGAGCTACACACTTTTCCAGCGCCCTGATTACAGTTATCCGGATCGTTGCCGCCGTAGTAAGCCGCTTTCGGACCAATGTTGTTGGACTGGAAGCCACGAACGGTGCTTGAACCACCCGCATAGAAGTTTTCATAGAACGGCAGTTCTTTACCGCCTAAGCCATCACCGTAGCCCCAGCGGGTACGACCCAGAACGACCCACTTGTGGTCATCATCGATTGGGAAGTACGACGCGGTGTCCAGCGTAACCTTGTAGAACTCGTTATCGGAGCCCGGAATGGTCACTTTACCGTTCAGGTTAACGCGCGAACCTGACGTCGGGAAGAAACCACGGTCAAGACGGTTGTACGTCCAACCGTAGTTAAAGGTGAAGTCATCCGCAGCGAAACCGTTGTTGTCGCTGGTTGTGCTCGCCGATTGGCCGATGGAGTCCAGATAACGCCACATCGCCACCTGCGGCTGCATGTTGGACAGGTCGTTGTGCACGTAGCCCAAACCAGCACGCAAGGTGTTGTATTCGTTGATCGGGAAGCCCAGCGTACCGTCTAAGCCGTAGCTTTTGTTGGTATAGGTGGACAGATCTGCGTCATCGGCTTTGAAGTCGTTATAGAAAATACGACCGCCCAGGCTTACACCGTCAACGGTGAAGTATGGGTTCGTCACAGAGAACTCAGAGTAGGTCTGGTAGTCGTTTTTCGTGCCGTTGATACCGACGGAGTAACCCGTACCCAGCCAGTTATCCTGCTGAACGCCGACCTGGAAGCTTACGCCGCTTTCAGTACCGTAGCCGACACCAAAGTTAAAGCTACCGGTGTTACGCTCTTTCACTTTATAGACGACATCAACCTGATCCGGACGGCCCGGCACGCGCTGCGTATCGGTATCGACAGTCTCAAAGTAGCCCAGACGGTTCAGACGCTCTTTACCCTGGTCGACCAGGTCGCTGCCCAGCCATGCCCCTTCCATCTGGCGCATTTCGCGGCGCAGAACGGAATCTTTGGAGGTGTCGTTACCTTCGAAGCGGATCTTACGCACGTAGAAACGGTTGCCCGCGTCAACGTTAACGTGAAGCTTCACGGTTTTATCCGCGTCGTTGATTTCAGGCTGAGTTTGCACGCGCGGATAAGCGTAACCATAGCGGCCGAGCAGCTTCTTAATGCTGTCTTCCATTTTGGTGACTTTCGAACCGCTATACAGCTCGCCCGGCTGAATCTTGGTCAGCGACTCGATCTCCGCTGAGTGACCGGCCAGGTTACCGCTCACGTCAACACCGGAAAGCTTGTACTGATCGCCTTCAGTGATGTTGATCGTGATGTAGATCCCTTTCTTGTCCGGCGTCAGGCTGACCTGAGTCGAATCGATGTTGAAACGCGCGTAGCCGCGATCCAGATAGTAACTGCGCAGGGTTTCGAGGTCGCCCGCCAGCTTCTGTTTCTGGTATTTGCGATCGCCGACCACGTTCCACCACGGCACTTCGTCGCGCAGCTGGAAGGTTGAGATCAGCTCGTCGGTGCTGAACGCGTGGTTACCCACGATGTTGATCTGCTGGATCTTCGCAGAAACACCTTCCTGGAACACCAGCTTCAAATCGACGCGGTTACGCGGCAGCGGCGTAACGACCGCCTTCACGCTGGCGCTGTATTTACCGACGCTGTAGTAGAAATCTTCCAGACCTTTTTCAATGTCTGAAAGGGTTGTACGGTCAAGGGATTCACCGACACGCACGCCAGATGCTTCAAGGTTTTGCTTGAGCATGTCATCTTTCACCGACTTGTTGCCGGAGAAGGTGATACTGGCGATCGTTGGACGTTCTTTCACCTGAACCAGAAGCGTATCACCATCGCGCAGGACGCGAACATCCTCAAAGTTGCCGGTGGCAAACAGAGCACGGATGGTGTTACTGATGTCTTCATCATTAACCGTATCGCCAGGGCGCACAGGCATGCTGAGGAGGGCCGCACCAACGGCGACACGCTGAAGGCCTTCGAAATGAATATCTTTCACTACGAACCCGTCAGCACCGTATACGGTCGCGCTGCTAAACAGCAGCGACGCTATGAGCAACTTTTTCATCGCCATCGTTATTATGCGTTCTTCCTAACTAACTCTCTTACAACCGAGAGAAATCATTGAAAAGTGCAAGCCCCATTAACAGCACCAGCAAAATCGAGCCGATGCGGTAACTAAAGTCTTGAACTCGCTCGGATACCGGTCCGCCTTTTAGCTTTTCAATCGCTAAAAACAGCAGATGGCCCCCGTCTAAAACGGGAAGCGGGAACAGGTTGATTATCCCGAGGTTCACGCTAATGAGCGCAAGAAACATGAGATAGTAGATCACCCCGAACTCCGCTGACATCCCAGCCCCTTGAGCTATCGAGATCGGCCCACTGAGGTTGTTCAGTTTGACATCACCGGTTATCAATTTCCCCAACATGTTGACCGTTAGCTTCATCAGTTGCCATGTCTTATCCGTGGCTTCAAGAATGGCGCTAAACGGCCCATACTGGCGTATTGTCTTGTACTCATCCGGCAGTGGGATCACTTTTGGCACTACGCCTGCGAACCCTTCCGCCTTACCGCTGCCCGATTTGGTATCCGGAATCAGCGTCAAAGAGAGCGGACTCCCTTGCCTTTCAACTTCCAGCGCGAGCGATGTACCCGGATTATCACGTACCAGAGTAACAAAGGTCATCCACTGTGTTAATGGCTGACCATCGACTTTAACGATCCTGTCACCCGCTTGCAAACCCGCTTTACTCGCCGCCGAGTTTGCCTGCACTTCGGCTAATACCGGTTCGATCTGCGCGCTGCGCGGTCGAATCCCCAGTGAGGCCACCGGGTCTTCTTTGTCAGGCTCGAAACGCCAGTGACGTAAATCCAGCACTTTTTCCTGTCGCTGGTCGGTACCAAACGGCGCTACGCTGACGGTTGTCTTTGCATCACCGATTTTGGCAACCAGCTGAAGGCGCACGGCATCCCAATCAGGGGTTTCGATGCCATCAATCGCTTTAAGTTCCATTCCCGACGTAATT
Organism: Enterobacter sp. KBR-315C3_2022; assembly: GCF_041399425.1. Taxonomy (NCBI): domain Bacteria; kingdom Pseudomonadati; phylum Pseudomonadota; class Gammaproteobacteria; order Enterobacterales; family Enterobacteriaceae; genus Enterobacter; species Enterobacter sp. KBR-315C3_2022. The sequence goes on along the minus strand of NZ_JBGKEB010000032.1, from coordinate 12,198 downwards.
TGCGCACTCGCCGCGATAGAGTCAGGGGCAATGTCCCCCACCACCGGGCGCACGCCGGGAACGCCGATGATAAACACCAGCCAGTAGGCGAAGATAGCAAAGATGAAATTGGCTACCGGTCCGGCAGCAATGATAGCGGCACGCTGCCCTACGGTCTTGTTGTTGAACGCGCTGTGTCGGAGTTCCGGGGCGACAGGCTCGACGCGCTCGTCGAGCATTTTGACGTAGCCACCCAGCGGGATCAGTGCAATGACAAACTCGGTGCCATGCTTGTCGGTGCGTTTCCAGAGTGATTTACCAAAGCCAATGGAGAATCGTTCTACTCGGACGCCGCAGCGCCGAGCAACCCAGAAATGGCCAAATTCGTGCACGGTAATCAGCACACCCAGTGCAACTATGAACGCCGCCAGATTCCAGAGAATGCTCAGCATAAAACCTTCCGTTAAATCGTCCCAAACACCAGTAAAAGCAGGCAGGCAAACACAGGAACAGCCGCAGTCAGGCTGTCAATGCGATCCAAAATACCGCCGTGCCCTGGAATGAGGTGACCACTGTCCTTAATCCCTGCTTCGCGCTTAAACATACTTTCGGTTAAATCACCGAGTACCGATGCCAGCGCAGCGAAAATAGAGCACACAAGCAGCGTTGACGGTGCGACGTCAAGGTTCGCCCAGACGCCGTAGCCCCAGGAGATAATCGCCGCCGTCACCAGGCCACCGAAGAATCCTTGCCAGGTCTTGCCTGGAGACACTTTCGGTGCCAGCTTGTGCTTGCCGAACAGTTTACCAAACATGTAGGCCCCGGAGTCAGCCCCCCAGACGAGAATCATCACATAAAGCAGCCATAACGCGCCGCTATAGTGATTGTCGTCGTAGTGCCAGGCGCGAAGCGCGAGCATACCCCAGAAAAAGGGAACAATGGTGAGCAGACCAAAGATAAGGCGTATAACTTTTGAATGACGCCAGATGGCCGCCGAACCGGGATAGAAAAGCACCAGCAACAGGGCGCCTATCCACCAGACAAGGGATATCCACAGCGAGCCAGCGATCAGCGGCTGGTGAATATCATGGTGATATTCCGGCAGCGTAAAGAGCATCAGGGCCAGCAAAAAGCCGCATAGCACCGCCAGCCACACTCGCTGAGTGCGGGACGTAAAGCCGCTAAGTTGCCCCCACTCCCACGCGGCGAGCATGCACACCACCAGCGTCACAATAGCGAATCCCACCGGGGGCAGTAAAAACAGCGCCGCAATGACAATGGGTATTAATACAAAAGCGGAAATCAGGCGATACTTCAGCAAAAGCTACCCCCATCAGGCTTTGTCGCCACCAGGCTCGGTGCCGCCGAAGCGACGCTCTCGATTGGCAAAGGCATGCAGCGCACCTTCAAAGTCTTGTTCATCAAAATCGGGCCAAAGAACATCTGTAAAGTAAAGTTCGGCGTAGGCAATTTGCCAAAGCAAAAAGTTACTGATGCGATGCTCTCCCCCTGTCCTTATAACCAAATCCACGGGCGCCAGCTCATTCATGCAGATTTGCTGACCCAGCGCCTCTTCATCAATTTGGTCGGGTCTTAACAGCCCTTCCTGAACCTGCTCGGCCAAATGCCGAACGCCCTGGATAATGTCCCAGCGTCCGCCGTAGTTCGCCGCAATGTTGAGCGTCAGGCCGGTATTATTTTCCGTCAGCGCTTCTGCCTTGCGAATCCGTTCCTGCAGACGTGAGTTAAAACGACTGGTGTCGCCGATAATGCGCAGGCGAACGTTGTGGCGGTGCAGGCTTTTTACTTCGCTATCGAGCGCCCACACAAACAGTTCCATCAACGCGCTCACTTCCTGCGCCGGTCGATTCCAGTTTTCACTGCTAAAAGCATAGAGCGTTAACGCATCGATGCCGTTATTGGCGGCAAAAGAGACGGCGCGGCGAACGGACTTCGCCCCAGCTTTATGCCCAAAGGCTCGTATCTTCCCTTGTCTTTTCGCCCAGCGGCCGTTGCCATCCATAATGATTGCAACATGACGACAGCCATGTGCTGGCACGTTTTCGCTTATTGGTTGATTCGCAGACAGCATAACGCGTTTTTAGTCCCTGAAAAGGATTTAACGGTACTCAGGAATACTGAAGCCTAAACATAAAAAAGCCGTGTCAAACCACGGCTTACCTGACCACATTAAGTCAAATACCTGCGATCAGGTGGCGCAGACTATATCACCGAAGCCCAACGCTAACAAATGGCACGACAATTAGTGGTTGCTTTATCACCAGCCTGCGAGGCGCGTCACCTGTTTTTGCGCCGCCATTCGCGCTTGTGCATCCACGTTTAGCACCTCTTCCACGCTTTGCGGCTCGCGCAAATCCATCTCGTCCAGCACCGCCTGATTCAGCGCGGCGATATCCGTAAAGCGGATCTGCTGCTTCAGAAATGCATCAACGGTGATTTCATTGGCGGCATTCAGCGCCGTCGTCGCCGCCTGTCCCCGTTCGAAAGCCGCCATCGCCAGCTTCAGACACGGATAGCGCTCGTAGTCAGGCTCGCTAAAGGTGAGTGAGCTAAGCTTACAGAAATCGAGCGGTTTCGCCCCGGATTTCACGCGGTTCGGCCACGCCATCGCGTGTGCAATAGGCGTACGCATATCAGGCTCACCCAGCTGCGCCAGCACGCTTCCGTCCTGATAGCGCACCATGGAGTGGATCACCGACTGCGGGTGAATAAGCACTTCCATCTGATTCGCCGAGGCATTAAACAGCCAGCGTGCTTCAATGTATTCCAGACCTTTATTCATCATGGTAGCGGAGTCGACGGAGATCTTACGGCCCATCGACCAGTTCGGATGACGACACGCCTGATCCGGCGTCATTGCGCGCAGTTCAGACAGAGGCGTTTCCCGGAACGGGCCACCAGACCCGGTGAGCAGAATCGATACAACGCCATTCTCCTCCAGGTCAGCGTACCCCAGGTTCTGTTGAAAAGGTTGCGGCAAACTCTGAAAAATGGCGTTGTGCTCGCTGTCGACGGGTAAAAGACGCGCCCCGCGCTGCTTAACCGCCTCCATAAACAGGCGTCCGCAGGTCACCAGCGACTCTTTGTTCGCCAGCAGTACCTCTTTACCGGCATCAATAGCGGCAAGCGTCGGCAGAAGCCCTGCCGCCCCGACGATTGCCGCCATCACCTGATCGACCTCATCCAGCGCTGCCATCTCGCAGGCGGCCTGCTGCCCGCTCAGTACCTCGGTGCGGCTGCCCTGCTCTTTCAACAGCACTTTTACCTGGCGAGCACTTTCCTCGTCATCCATCACCGCGTAGCGGGGAGTAAACTCCAGACACTGCTCAAGCATACGCTGCACGTTCTTACCGGCGACAAGCGCGGTCACCTTATAGCGTTCAGGGTTAAAGCGCACGACGTCGAGAGTGCTGCAACCGATAGAGCCGGTCGAGCCAAGGAGAGTTAAATGCTTCATGAAATGCCCAGAAAAAGTTAGCCCAGAGAAAAGCAAAACGCCGCCAGCAAGACACGAGGTCCTCTGTACGGCGTTTTTCAGTGTACGACAAAAATCAGAACTGCATCAGTTCCGCTTCTTTTTCTGCCAGCGCCGCATCAATTTTCTTAATGGCCGCGTCGGTCATCTTCTGAATGTCGTCCTGAGAGCGGCGATCGTCGTCTTCGCTGATCTCTTTGTCTTTCAGCAGTGCTTTCACTTTATCGTTCGCATCGCGGCGCACGTTACGCACGGAAACACGTCCCTGCTCGGCTTCACCACGCACGATTTTAGTCAGATCTTTACGACGCTCTTCGGTCAGCGGAGGCAGCGGAACGCGGATGTCAGCGCCCGCAGAGCTTGGGTTCAGGCCCAGGTCAGACGCCATGATCGCTTTTTCAACGGCCGGGCTCATAGAGCGATCGAAAACGTTGATTTTCAGCGTACGGCTATCTTCAACCGTCACGCTCGCCAGCTGGCGCAGCGGGGTTGGCGTACCGTAGTATTCCACGATAATGCCATCCAGCAGGCTTGGGGAAGCGCGGCCAGTACGGATTTTGCTGATTTGGTTTTTGAACGCTTCAACGCATTTGTCCATGCGTACTTCAGCATCTTTTCTGATGTCGTTAATCACGTTACGAATCCTTGAAAACTTGTCTCAGGCAGACTATCCGCCAGCACAGCGCTACAGGTGTGCTAAGTATAGTCGCGTTTATTTCATGACAGCGCCAACGGCGCGTCCAGGTAAGAAACCACTACAAAATAAAGCCGAATCTTACCTGTATTTATCGCCGACGGAAATTATTCCGTGATCAAAGTGCCTTCTTTTTCACCCATGACCACGCGGCGCAGCGCGCCAGGCTTGTTCATGTTGAAGACACGGATCGGCAGTTTGTGGTCGCGAGCCAGCGTGAAGGCGGCAAGATCCATTACTTTCAGCTCTTTATCCAGCACTTCGCTGTAGGTCAGCTGATCGTACATGGTTGCAGCAGGATCTTTTGCCGGATCGGCAGTAAACACGCCATCGACTTTGGTCGCTTTCAGCACCACGTCGGCTTCGATTTCGATACCGCGCAGGCAGGCCGCGGAATCGGTGGTAAAGAACGGGTTACCCGTACCGGCGGAGAGGATCACCACGCGGTTGTTGCGCAGCAGGCTGATGGCTTCTGCCCAGCTGTAGTTATCGCACACGCCATTCAGTGGAATAGCGGACATCAGGCGGGCGTTCACATAGGCGCGATGCAGCGCATCACGCATTGCCAGGCCATTCATCACGGTTGCCAGCATACCCATGTGGTCGCCCACAACGCGGTTCATCCCCGCTTTCGCCAGACCAGCACCACGGAAAAGGTTGCCACCGCCAATCACCACGCCAACCTGGATGCCCAGTTCGACCAGTTCTTTGATTTCCTGTGCCATGCGGTCAAGGATGCTTGCGTCAATACCGAAGCCTTCCGTTCCCTGCAGCGCTTCGCCACTCAGCTTAAGCAGAATGCGTTTGTACACGGGTTTTGCATTGGTAGCCATGTTTCTTTCCTGAGACTGTCAACGATTAAGATGGGGGTTAATTCTGGCGACATGTTATGTCGCAAACCAGCACAGCGGTAGTAGAGCCTGTCTGATTTTATGTGACGGGTGACAAAAAGAAGCCGCCCTCAGGCGGCTCCTTTTCAATCATTAAGACTGCTTGGACATTGCAGCAACTTCTGCTGCGAAGTCAGTCTCAACTTTCTCGATGCCTTCGCCCACTTCGAAGCGGATGAAGCCAGTTACGTCAGCGTTGTGCTCTTTCAGCAGCTGAGCAACAGACTTGCTTGGGTCCATTACGAAAGGCTGGCCAGTCAGAGAAACTTCGCCGGTGAATTTCTTCATGCGGCCTTCAACCATTTTCTCTGCGATTTCTTTTGGCTTACCAGACTGCATCGCGATGTCCAGCTGAACCTGGTACTCTTTCTCTACCACTTCAGCAGACACGTCTTCTGGCTTAACGAATTCTGGCTTGCTTGCAGCGATGTGCATTGCCAGCTGCTTAACCAGCTCTTCGTCAGCGCCTTTAGCCGCAACCAGAACACCGATACGCGCGCCGTGCTGGTAAGAGCCCAGAACGTCACCTTCCAGAGAAGATACGCGACGGATGTTGATGTTCTCACCGATTTTAGCAACCAGCGCAACGCGTTCTTCTTCGAACTGTGCTTTCAGCACTTCAACGTCAGTGATTTTGCCCGCTACAGCTGCGTCCAGAACCTTGTTCGCAAATGTCTGGAAACCAGCATCTTTAGCAACGAAGTCAGTCTGGCAGTTAACTTCCAGAATGATGCCGTAGTTGCCGTTGATTTTGGTGATGATCACGCCGTCAGCAGCAACGTTGCCTGCTTTTTTAGCTGCTTTGATCGCACCGGATTTACGCATGTTTTCGATTGCCAGCTCGATGTCGCCGTTCGCTTCGGTCAGCGCTTTTTTGCAATCCATCATGCCTGCGCCAGTACGCTCACGCAGCTCTTTTACCAGGGATGCGGTAATTTCAGCCATTCTTAAATCCTCGGGAGATGTGAACTGCCCGGCCAGTAGCCAAACAGTATAAATTGAAAAAAGGGGCCGAGAATTGGCCCCTATTCATACACGGTACTAATAAGGGGTAAAACCTTATTATTCAGCTTCTACGAAGCTTTCTTCCGCCTGAGAAGCCAGATCCTGGGAACGGCCTTCACGAACGGTAGTAGCTACAGCGCTCAGGTACAGGCTAACAGCACGGATTGCGTCGTCGTTACCCGGGATAACGAAGTCAACACCGTCCGGATCGGAGTTGGTATCAACGATAGCGAATACCGGGATACCCAGGTTGTTAGCTTCTTTGATTGCGATGTGCTCGTGGTCTGCATCGATTACGAACAGCGCGTCTGGCAGGCCGCCCATATCTTTGATACCGCCCAGGCTGTTTTCCAGCTTGTCCAGTTCACGAGTGCGCATCAGCGCTTCTTTCTTAGTCAGCTTATCGAAAGTACCGTCCTGAGACTGGGTTTCCAGATCTTTCAGGCGTTTGATGGACTGACGAACAGTTTTCCAGTTGGTCAGCATGCCGCCCAACCAGCGATGGTTCACGAAGAACTGGTCGCAGCTGTTAGCAGCATCTTTCACAGCTTCGCTTGCAGCGCGCTTAGTACCAACGAACAGAATCTTACCTTTACGGGAAGAGATCTTGTTCAGCTCAGCCAGGGCTTCGTTGAACATTGGTACAGTTTTCTCAAGGTTGATGATGTGAACTTTGTTACGCGCGCCGAAGATGAAAGGCTTCATTTTCGGGTTCCAGTAACGGGTCTGGTGACCAAAGTGAACACCAGCCTTGAGCATGTCGCGCATGGAAACAGTTGCCATGTTTAAAACCTCTATAGTAAAAGTTGGGGTTATGCCTCCACGTATCCCATATTACCGACCCCAAAGGGCACCCCGGAATATGTGCCGATACGTGTGTGTTGTTACACAAAGTGAGATTATCGCTTCCGTCCAGCCTGTGTATCTGAAATGGATCGGAAGTCCGGCGCGCTTTATACCACAAAACACGACCAGAAACCAACAGTTGTTGGCTGTGAGTGCTGTTAATGATTCTCAATTTGGCACGAGGTGTGCCCGACTGATACCATTGACAACACTTAGACTAGTATTGTCGAAAAAATCGACGCTGATGGACAGATTACATGGCTATCTCTATTAAGACCCCTGAAGAAATTGAAAAGATGCGCGTCGCTGGCCGTCTGGCCGCCGAAGTGCTGGAAATGATCGCCCCGCACATCAAGCCGGGCGTCAGCACCGGCGAGCTGGATCGCATCTGTAACGACTATATCGTCAATGAGCAGCACGCGGTTTCCGCCTGCCTGGGCTATCACGGCTTCCCGAAATCGGTCTGCATCTCTATTAATGAAGTGGTGTGTCACGGTATTCCGGATGACGAAAAGCTGCTGAAAGACGGCGACATCGTCAACATCGACGTGACCGTCATTAAAGACGAGTATCACGGTGACACCTCGAAGATGTTCATCGTCGGCAAGCCGACTATCCTGGGCGAGCGTCTGTGCAAAGTGACGCAAGAGAGCCTTTACCTGGCGCTGAAGATGGTGAAGCCGGGCATTCGTCTGCGCACCATCGGCGCGGCGATTCAGAAGTTCGTTGAAGCAGAAGGTTTCTCCGTGGTGCGCGAATACTGCGGTCACGGCATTGGTCGCGTGTTCCACGAAGAGCCGCAGGTGCTGCACTATGATGCGGATGACGGCGGCGTGGTGCTGCAAAAAGGCATGACCTTCACCATCGAACCGATGGTGAACGCGGGCGACTACCGCATTCGCACCATGAAAGACGGCTGGACGGTGAAAACCAAAGACCGGAGCTTGTCTGCGCAGTACGAGCATACTATTGTGGTGACGGACAACGGCTGCGAAATTATGACGTTGCGCAAGGATGACACCATCCCGGCGATACTGACGAACATTGAGTGATAAGAAGCCGGCGATTGCCGGCTTTTTTAATGGCGATAGCTTTTCCTTATGGGTGGCGAACGATGAGCAATCTTTTACCTGAACAGTATGCAAATACGGCACTTCCCACCCTCCCCGATCAGCCCGACAACCCGGGCGTCTGGCCGCAGCGCGAGCTGACCTGCGCCGACATTAAAGCCCATATCGACGTTTTCCAGCGCTGGCTCGGGAGCGCGTTCGATGCGGGTATCTCCGCTGAACAGCTCATTGAAGCGCGCACCGAATTTATCGACCAGCTTCTGCAGCGCCTGTGGATCGACTACGGATTCGGGCAGGTCAGCGACGTCGCGCTGGTCGCCGTGGGCGGCTATGGCCGCGGCGAGCTGCATCCCCTCTCCGACATTGACCTGCTGGTCCTGAGCCGTAAAAAGCTGCCGGACGAGCAGGCGCAGAAAATTGGCGAGCTGCTGACGCTGCTCTGGGACGTCAAGCTGGAGGTTGGCCACAGCGTGCGCACGCTGGAAGAGTGCCTGCTGGAAGGGCTGTCCGACCTGACCGTCGCCACCAACCTGATTGAAACCCGCCTGCTGATTGGCGACGTCGCGCTGTTCCTGGAGCTGCAAAAGCACATCTTCAGCGACGGCTTCTGGCCCTCTGAAAAGTTCTTCGCCGCCAAGGTCGAGGAGCAAAATCAGCGCCACCAGCGCTATCACGGCACCAGCTACAATCTTGAACCGGATATCAAAAGCAGCCCGGGCGGCCTGCGCGACATCCACACCCTGCAGTGGGTCGCCCGCCGCCACTTCGGCGCTACCTCGCTCGACGAGATGGTCGGCTTCGGCTTTTTGACCGAGGCCGAGCGTAACGAGCTCAACGAGTGCCTGCACCTGCTGTGGCGCATTCGCTTCGCTCTGCATCTGGAAGTGACCCGCTACGATAACCGCCTGCTGTTCGACCGCCAGCTGAGCGTGGCCCAGCGTCTGAACTACGAGGGCGAAGGCAACGAGCCGGTTGAGCAGATGATGAAGGATTTCTTCCGCGTCACCCGCCGCGTCTCCGAGCTTAACCAGATGCTATTGCAGCTGTTCGATGAGGCGATTCTGGCATTGACCGCCGACGAAAAGCCGCGCCCGATTGACGACGAATTTCAGCTGCGCGGCACGCTTATCGATCTGCGCGACGAAACGCTGTTCATCCGGGAGCCGGAAGCGATCCTGCGAATGTTCTACACCATGGTGCGCAACAGCACCATCAGCGGGATCTACTCCACTACCCTGCGCCATCTGCGCCATGCCCGTCGTCATCTGAAGCAGCCGCTGTGCTATATCCCGGAAGCGCGCTCGCTGTTCCTGAGCATGCTGCGCCATCCGGGCGCCGTCAGCCGCGGGCTGCTGCCGATGCACCGCCACAGCGTGCTGTGGGCCTATATGCCCCAGTGGTCGCACATCGTTGGCCAGATGCAGTTCGATCTTTTCCATGCCTATACCGTGGATGAACACACCATCCGCGTGATGCTCAAGCTGGAGAGCTTTGCAAAAGAAGAAACGCGCTCTAAACACCCGCTGTGCGTAGAGCTATGGCCGCGCCTGAACCACCCCGAGCTTATCCTGATAGCCGCCCTGTTCCACGACATCGCTAAAGGGCGCGGCGGAGACCACTCGGTGCTGGGCGCGCAGGACATCCTCAAATTTGCCGAGCTGCACGGCCTGAACTCGCGCGAGACGCAGCTGGTCGCCTGGCTGGTACGTCACCACCTGCTGATGTCCGTGACCGCCCAGCGCCGCGATATCCAGGACCCGGAGGTCATCAAGCAGTTCGCCGAAGCGGTGCAAACGGAGAACCGCCTGCGCTACCTGGTCTGCCTGACGGTCGCGGATATTTGCGCCACCAACGAAACCCTGTGGAACAGCTGGAAGCAGAGCCTGCTGCGCGAGCTGTACTTCGCCACCGAAAAACAGCTGCGCCGCGGGATGCAGAACGTCCCGGACATGCGCGAGCGCGTGCGACATCACCAGCTTCAGGCTCTGGCGCTGCTGCGGATGGACAATATTGACGAAGAGGCGCTGCATCAGATTTGGTCGCGCTGTCGGGCCAACTACTTCGTGCGCCACACGCCAAACCAGCTTGCCTGGCACGCCCGGCACCTGCTGAATCACGATCTGTCGAAACCGCTGATCCTTCTCAGCCCGCAGGCCACGCGCGGCGGCACCGAGATCTTCATCTGGAGCCCGGACAGGCCGTATCTGTTTGCCGCCGTGTGCGCCGAGCTGGACCGGCGTAACCTGAGCGTTCACGACGCGCAGATTTTCACCACCCGCGACGGCATGGCGATGGATACCTTTATCGTGCTGGAGCCGGACGGCAGCCCGCTGTCGTCGGACAGGCATGAAGGGATACGCTTTGGTCTGGAGCAGGCCATCACCCAGCACAGCTGGCAGCCGCCGCAGCCGCGCCGCCAGCCGGCAAAACTGCGCCACTTTACCGTCGACACCGAGGTCAACTTCCTGCCGACCCATACCGACCGGAAATCGTTCCTGGAACTGATCGCGCTCGACCAGCCGGGGCTGCTTGCCCGCGTTGGCCAGGTTTTTGCCGATCTGGGAATTTCGCTTCATGGCGCCCGAATTACAACCATTGGCGAGCGAGTAGAAGATTTATTTATAATCGCCACCGCCGACCGGCGTGCGCTTAATAATGACCTTCAGCTTGAAGTACAACAACGGTTGACAGCAGCCCTCAATCCAAACGATAAAGGGTGACGTGTTTTTTAGTGAAATGGAAAGAGTAAACAATGCAGCAGTTACAGAACGTTATTGAGTCCGCCTTTGAGCGTCGCGCCGAGATTACCCCGGCAAATGTGGATACCGTGACCCGTGAAGCGGTAAACCAGGTTATTTCCCTGCTGGATTCCGGCGCGCTGCGCGTGGCAGAAAAAATCGACGGTCAGTGGGTTACTCATCAATGGCTGAAGAAAGCCGTGCTGCTCTCTTTCCGCATCAACGATAACCAGGTTATCGACGGCGCAGAAAGCCGCTACTTCGATAAGGTGCCGATGAAATTCGCCGACTACGACGAAGCGCGCTTCCAGAAAGAAGGCTTCCGCGTGGTACCGCCTGCGGCGGTTCGCCAGGGCGCGTTCATCGCCCGCAACACCGTGCTGATGCCATCTTACGTGAACATCGGCGCCTACGTTGACGAAGGCACCATGGTGGACACCTGGGCGACCGTCGGCTCATGTGCGCAGATCGGTAAAAACGTTCACCTGTCCGGCGGCGTCGGCATCGGTGGCGTACTGGAACCGCTGCAGGCCAACCCAACCATCATCGAAGACAACTGCTTCATCGGCGCGCGCTCCGAAGTGGTGGAAGGCGTGATCGTGGAAGAAGGCTCCGTAATCTCCATGGGCGTTTACATCGGTCAGAGCACCCGTATTTACGATCGCGAAACCGGTGAAGTTCACTACGGCCGCGTTCCTGCGGGTTCCGTTGTCGTCTCCGGCAACCTGCCGTCCAAAGACGGCAAATACAGCCTGTACTGCGCGGTGATCGTGAAGAAAGTCGATGCGAAAACCCGCGGCAAGGTAGGCATCAACGAGCTGCTGCGCACCATCGATTAATTGGATACAGAAAAAGCGGGGGCTACCCCGCTTTTTTTATATCTGAAGGTGGCGAAAATAGATTTTTTCGTTAATTATTCAAAGGTTATGTTGAGATCAAGGGTACCGCTATGTACGATAATCTGAAAAGTCTGGGCATTACCAATCCTGGTGAAATCGATCGCTACAGTCTCCGCCAGGAAGCGAACAACGACATTCTGAAAATCTATTTTCACAAAGACAAAGGCGAGTTTTTCGCGAAAAGCGTGAAGTTTAAATACCCACGCCAGCGTAAGACCGTTGTGGCTGACGGCGTAGGTCAGGGATACAAAGAAATACAGGAAATCAGCCCTAACCTGCGCTATGTGATCGACGAACTCGATCAGATCTGCCAGCGCGACCGCACCGAAGTCGATCTTAAGCGTAAGATCCTCGACGATCTGCGTCACCTTGAAAGCGTCGTCACCAATAAGATCAGCGAAATTGAAGCGGATCTTGAGAAGTTAACGCGTAACAAATAAGTTGGGTGCGGTCTGATGCCCTCACCCACAGGGCTGAGGGTTCCCCAGAAAAATGAAAAGCACGATGAAGTGTGATCTACTGATTGCGCCAACAAAACAGAAGAGACCTCATCGTGCCTTTACATACAGTCTGCCAGAGAT
>NZ_JBGKEB010000031.1:0-38194 GCF_041399425.1 Enterobacter sp. KBR-315C3_2022 | reverse complement strand
CATCAAGATGGTTGTGACGCTGATCCACCCAATCGCGATGGACGACGGTCTGCGTTTCGCAATCCGTGAAGGCGGCCGTACCGTTGGCGCGGGCGTTGTTGCTAAAGTTCTGGGCTAAGTAATTATCCCTGAATAAAAAAAGGACGCTTCGGCGTCCTTTTTTGTTTTCTACTGTTTTCCACTGTCACAAATTTTCGCATTTATTGCCTGGTGCCGCCCCGTATACTGACGTTTGTGCTATTGTAATCATAACCATTCTCACTTACACTTTGCGCATATTTTGAACGGGAGTCTCTATGTACGTTTGTTTATGTAATGGTGTGAGTGATAAAAAAATCCGCCAGGCCGTTCGCCAGTTTCAGCCTCAGTCGTTCCAACAGCTTCGCAAGTTTGTTCCGGTGGGAAATCAATGCGGTAAGTGCGTGCGCGCGGCGCGAGAAATCATGCAGGACGAATTGATGCAGATCCCGGAGTTCAAAGAGATCGCCTAAGCCCCCCTCTTTTTTTTTGACATCCCTGTAGCCCGTTCTACGCTTCAATGAGTGGAAGCGGAGGGACTATATAATGAAAGGTGATGTGAAAATCATAAGTTATCTCAATAAATTATTGGGAAATGAGCTTGTCGCGATCAATCAGTATTTTCTTCATGCAAGAATGTTCAAAAACTGGGGCCTGACTCGCCTTAACGACGTGGAATACCATGAGTCTATTGATGAGATGAAACACGCTGATAAATACATTGAGCGTATTTTATTTCTCGAAGGCATTCCCAACCTGCAGGATCTTGGCAAGCTGGGTATCGGCGAGGACGTAGAAGAGATGCTGCGTTCCGATTTAAGGCTCGAGCTTGAAGGTGCGAAAGATCTTCGCGAAGCGATTGCCTATGCGGATAGCGTTCATGACTACGTCAGCCGCGATATGATGATTCAAATTCTGGCAGATGAAGAAGGCCATATCGACTGGCTGGAGACAGAGCTGGATTTGATCGGCAAGCTTGGTATTCAGAACTACCTGCAGGCGCAAATCCGGGAAGAAAAAGAGTAGTTGATACAGGAAGGATATTCTCCTTCCTGCTTCATCACAGCGTTGCCCAGCAGAAATAACCCCAGCCGCTCAGCGCCAGTGCCGGACCGAAAGGTATCGGGTCTCCGAAATGCCTCTTTTTTACCCACAGCAGTAGCCCATAGAGAAGCCCCGTCATTGACGCCATGTAAAGGATCGTGGGCATGTCCTGCCAGCCGCACCAGGCACCCACTGCCGCAAGCATTTTGAAATCCCCATAGCCCATCCCTTCTTTATGCCAGATTAATTTGACCAGCCAGTAGAACAGCCAGAGGATTAGATAGCCAGCAGCGGCGCCCAGTATCGCGTCTTGACCGGATACGACGCCAAAAAAAGCATTAAATAACAGTCCGAGCCACAGTAACGACAGCGTGAGCCTGTCGGGTAAAAGGTAATGCTGCAGATCGATCGCGCTGAGCGCGAGCACAAACCAAAAGAACACATACAGCGCTCCCGCCATTATTATTGATGAGGGATGAAGGGCGTAGCAGATGACGGCCATCAGCCCACAAGCCCCCTCCAGCAGGGGATAGCGTTTTGAGACCGGCTGACCGCAGTGGCGACATTTCCCTTTGAGAAGTATCCAGCCGATAAGAGGGAGCGTGTCGTACCATGCCAGCGAGGTTTGACACTGGCAGCACCGTGAACCTGAGAGCCAAAAGTCGAAAATTGGACCCGCTTCGCATGCCGGAGGCTGTCGTAAAATCTGAGCGGGTAATCGCCAGGTGAGGATCCCCATCGCGGTGCCTGACAGCAGGCCAATGACGAGGAACAGAATAACCAGTGAGCTATCCATTGTTTTTCGCTCCGAGAGTCAAACGCGTCAGGGTGATGCTGTCCGCATCCCGCTTGCTGGCGTGGAACTCAAGTTCCACAATCCGCAGGCCGTAGTCTCCCTGTACCACCGCCAGCCAGTTCATAAAGGCTTCCATCCTGATTGCGTCGGCCGATATCGTCAGCTCTCCGCTATCGGCGCGCTGGATTTTTACCGCACTGTCCAGCAGGTGCAAACTGCTTTTAACCTGATTTTCCAGGGAGCCAGAGGGTGTTTTCTCCGGAAGAAGCGCGGCTGCCGAAACCTGTTTCTGCAGCCACAGCAGATCGCGCTGCGCCTTGTCAAAGCGGGTCTGCATTGTCTCCGTGGCCTGCTTCAGAGGCTGGAAGAGCCCAAACCAGAAAAGAATGATGACGCTGCAGACCAGCAGTGCCAGTAAAAGCCGCTGTTCACGCGGATCTTTTTGGAGGAACCATTCCTGGGCGCGTTTAATCATTTCGAATCGTCCATAACCCCTGTTCATATTTTTCGACGTTAAGCGAGTAGCCCGCCAGCTGTTGATTCAAGAACGCCTGGATCTGCTGCTCATTACGAGCGGAGATAAAAAGCCGTAGCTCATTACGTGCCGCGTTATAACTCAACCCTTCCAGCGCCAGCTCCGGGAAAGCAGAGAGCCGGGACTGAAGCTGTAGCAAGAGCAAATAGGGAGCCGGTGAACGCTGCTGCAGCTGTCTGGGCAGATAGGTACGCAGATTACGGGTGTGCCTGTTTTCTGGAATGTAACGTTTCCATTGCTGCGCCAGAGTGTGGTTCAGCTGTTTTTCATACTCCCGAAGCTGTAGGTAAACGACAGCCTGAGAGAGACACGCGCTCGTTGCTAACAGCAGAAGACTGCAAAGCGCCGCGCGCTTAACACTGGTGCCACGGAAAGCGCGCGGGGCAGGCGGGCGCATCTTTCCGTGCAAAAGAGTAGCGGGTGGAACCTGCGGGTAGAGCGTCAAAATATGACAAGCGGGCTCCGTCTTCTTCGCGGAAAAGCCAGCTGGCAGGGGCCCGTAGCCGATCGCCTCTTGCGGAGGACAGTGTGCTAACACCTGAGCCAGCCATGGCTCCGTCAGATGGGCCACGCTGTTCTCATGCGTTCTGAGCAGCCATCCATTGCTGTCTGAGAATACCGTCCAGCCCTTTTCACAGTAAGGCAGGCAAAGGGCGTCAATCGTCGCATGCATGACGTTAAAACCGCTCGCGGCAAAGAGCCGAATCTGGGCGGTAAGCCAGCCGGCGTCGACGCCAATGACGGAAATGCGCGTTCCCTCCCGAGAGAGTAGCGTCCAGTGCTGCGGGGGCATGCTGTCGTCCAGCGTTTCATCCGCAAGCCACTGAAGCTTTTGTTCGGTCAGTGCGTAATGTTCGTCGGGGATGTCAATTATTCTGCAGACTGCCTTTTGGGCCGGGATAAGAAGATGCGTGCATCTCGCCGCCGGACGTACGGCAAGCTCCGACAGCTGTTCCGTTGTCAGATTCTGGACTGGGCCGAAGCCACCTTCGTCATGCTCCACCCATTCAAGGACGTTCGGCGCTGATTCAGGAAGACGGATAAGCAGCTTCGTCGAAGGGACGTTAACTGTTTTACTCTTCGCTGCTGCCGTCCGTAAGCTGGCGAAGATAGAGCTTAAGCTTTTTACTTTTTTCGTCATAAAAGAAAAATGTGCGCATACCAAAGGTAAGGTCACCCTCATGAACCGTGGATGTGGTCAAAAAATAGCTGCTGCTGGTTGTAATATGTTTTTTAAGCGAATCCACCAGCGGTTTTGCTGCACTGAAATCCTGTTGAGCCAGGTAAAGAAAGTCCTCTACCGTTTTCCAGCCGTTTTCGGGCCGTTTTTTCAGCAGCGTCTTTGCATCTGACACGCTAATGTTATTGAGAAAAAGTGCAGCCAGAAGCGGCGCTTGCTGCTCCGTAAGGGTATTGATGTTAATGGCAAGTTCGCTGTCGAATCGGGTGCAGATAAACGGGGCGAGTTTTTGATAGAGCGCGTCAGTCATGCCTTTAACATTGCGCGCTTCAGTGGGTAAAAAGAGCGCCTGGCCTGCAGTAAGATATCCCGGCTGGCTATGCTGGTAGTATTCGTCTTCCGCCCCTTTAACGCGCGCTGAATCGTCTTCATCGATATAGTCTGCAACGGATTGCGCGATCTCTTCCGCCTGATATTTTTCAACGGCGAGCCTCTCCAGCAGAGCGTAAAAAATGCTGACCTCATACGGCGGTGTCGCCAACGGTTCTTCCGGCATATTCTTGAGTGCGTTCAAGTTGTAGCAATGGTGCAGATCGTTGATTTGCCAGCTGACTTCGGTGCCGTCGGCAGGGCTCATCGAGTGGGTGAGTCCTGGCGTATCCTGAAAGCCTGCCATTGATTCTGCTTCGGCATAGAGCAGCGCGTATTTGGCCTGCAGGCTATCATTGATGCGCCGGCTACGCTGGAGCTGAACCTGAAAACTTATTGTCATCTCAGCGGCCAGCGCAGCGATCAGCGCCAGAATCATCAAAACGATCAGCAGTGCAGAACCTTTTTGATCGGTCATTGCGTCGCCCCCTCTGGCTGGCTGGGCGCTTTCTTTTCCGGGAGCCAGCCGGGCAGGACAACGCGTCGGGTGATGACCTCTTTATTTTCACGCTCAACAATTATCGTGGCCGTGGTGGACAAGCGCGTGTCATCCGCCGGCGCCATTTCTGCAGAGAAATGGGAGACACGATCCAGCAAGGGCTGTGGCGCCCGATCCTTTTCGCTGTCGGGCGAGTAGCGTACCGCACGGAATAATGTGCCGTTTTCAACATACCAGTGGACGGTGGTCAGAACGAAAGTCGCCCCGAACGGCATTGCGGGATCCCGGGTTTGGGTGGTGAAAATCACGCCCGCATTTTCACGTGAGAAGGAGAGCTGTGTTTGCCGGTTTTTCCGCGGGACATACTGCATTAAATCATTATCAAGCATGAGCACGGCGTGCTGGATGGCCTGAAAATCATCGCCAATTTTCCGGGCGCGCTGGTGCTGTTCGGTAGCCTGTGAGAACACCTCATTTGCCAGAAAGCTGAGCGTCGAGAAAATGGCGATCGCCAGCATCACTTCCAGAAGCGTAAAGCCGTAGGGGATCTTACTCATGCTTTGCCTCCGCTTTCTTGCTTTCTGGAAACCAGGCATACAGGCTTAGAGTTCGGCCATCAGACGTTATCACCCTGGCCTCTTTCTGCTGCAAAGGAGACGAACCCTGTTTTTCTTCCGCCAATTGCCAGGAGAAGGTTTTATCTAATTGTGAAGATTCCCCCGCTTTGGCGGCGAGCTGGCCGTAAGTTGCGGTCACGAGCACGTTGTCTGCAACCCAAATCGCGAGGGTCTCCTGCTTTAACGTTTCCAGCGCTGAAAGCTGCCATTGCATACTTGTGAGCAGGGCAATAATGGCGGTCGAAAAAATGGCCATTGCCAGCAGGACCTCAAGCAGCAGCATTCCGCTTTGCTGTTTCATCGCGGTTCCTTAAAGCGAATGACCTCAAGAGGCAGCGTGCCGTTTGATTGCAGGATGGCGATCTTTTCGCCATCTTCAGCGTTGAAAATCACGGAAAAAGGAGTGATTTGTCCATCGGGCAGGATGATGATTTGCGGTTTTGCCTCCTCCGACGACGGGAACACGTGAGGCTTTGTCGGTGTATCCCAGTCGCCGCGTAACGGCAAATTGCCGTTGTTATCGATTTCCTGCCATCGCCATACGCCGGTACGATCCTTTTCCGGTGCATAGAACAGCCAGCCGTCATCCGTCAGCTGAAGGCCGACGGTATGTTTTTCCAGCAGCGCCACGTCTGACATATAGTTTGCCGTCTGCCTGAGGACCTCGATCTGCCTAAGCAGCTTTCCGGTAGCGCTCAGTCTGTCACTTTGCATCGCGACAACGCCGGCCGCAGCCAGGGCGATGATGACCATCACCAGCATCACCTCCAGCAGCGTGAATCCTTTCTGATGGGCCATTTAGCGTGACTTTTTACCGCTGTCCCAGCTGGCGATATCATCCGCGGTGCCGTTTTCACCGTCGGGACCTGTGGACATGATATCGATCGCACCGTGCTCGCCAGGGCTAATCAGGATGTAGTCGTTCCCCCACGGATCGGCGGGCAGACGGCGGATATAGCCGTCCGGGTTATAGTTATCCGCTCGAGGGGCTCGTGTCGGGGCGGTAATAAGCGCCTCGAGGCCCTGTTCTGTGGTGGGATAGCGGTGATTATCCAGCTTGTACATATCCAGCGCATTTTCGAGCGCAATGATATCGCTGACGGCTTTTTGTCTGTCTGCCCGATCCTTGTTCCCCATTAAATTAGGCACTACCAGGCTGGCCAGAACCCCCAGGATCACAATCACCACCATCAGTTCCATTAGCGTGAAGCCACGCTGCCTTTCCTTTTTATGCGCTTCCATGACCTTTCCTTAATTCATTAACGAGTTGAGTTGTAAGATGGGTTGCATGATCGAGACCACGATAAACAAAACGATCGCTGCCATGACAACAATCAGAGCCGGTTCAAAAATCGCGAGCGTTAGCGAAATGCGGTTTTGCAGCTGAACCTCCTGGCTATCGGTCGCACGCTGCATCAGCTCACCGAGCTGACCGCTTTTTTCCCCAGAGGCAATCATGTAAATCATCATGGGAGGGAATATCTGCGTCTGCTTCAGCGACTGGCTGATGCTATTTCCCTGACGTACGCTTTCAGCCGCGTTGCTGAGCCGCTGGCCTATCTCCCGATTTCCCACGCCTTCCGCCGAGAGCGACATGCCCTCCAGAAGTGGAATACCGCTGCGATTGAGAATGCTCAGGGCGCGCAGATAACGAGCGCTATTGACTGCGCAGACCAGCGGGGAGGTAAGGCGAGACGCAATCAGCAACCGATGAAAGCGATGCCGATTTTCTCCGCGCTTCAGCCAGAAAGAGAACAGCACGCCTGCGCAGATCAGCGTCAGGGCGATCCAGGGGCCATATGTCGAGAAGAAGTCGCTTATGGCCAGCAGCGTACGGGTGGAAAGCGGTAGCTCGTGCTTAAGATGGGTGAACTGCGCGGCGACCTTCGGAACCACCGTGGTAAGCAAAACGATCACGACCAGAATAGCGACCGTGGTGAGCAGGGCAGGATAAATTAATGCCTGTGTAAGCTTGCTGCGCATTTGCTGCCGTGCTTCGTTATAGTCGGCCAGCCTTTCAAGAACGGCGCCCAGCTGGCCGACCGTTTCTCCCGCTTTCACCAGGGTGCAAAAGACCGTATCAAACAGACGAGGATGGGCTTGCATCGCCACGGAGAGTGGCTGCCCCTCCAGAACGGCGAGATGTAGAGAGCTAATGACGTCGGCCAGTTTTTTATTTTCTTTTTGCTGTTGGACAACGGCGAGCGCTTCATCCAGCGGCAGCGCTGCGGCAATGAGCGTCGCCAGCTGACGGGTAAAAAGCGTTAATTCACCGTGGCTGATGCGTGCAGAAAAAGCCCTGAGGGTGGTCCTGGGCCGCTGCTGTTTTATCGTCTGCGGTAATAATGCCCGGCTACGCAGCTGCGCCACCATCTCTCTCTCGCTCGCCGCTTCACTCACGCCCGTATGGCGGTTTCCTCGCGCGTCTGTCGCCGTCCAGTGAAATTTCATTCGTGCCCATCCGTCGGCGTTTGCCCTTCTGACGTCACCCGCAGAATTTCTTCAAGTGAGGTCATCCCTTCTGCCGCAACGCGTAGACCGTTTGCCAGCAGGCTGAGGTGATGACGGCGTTGGATCTGTTCCAGCTGCCGTTCATGGCGCTCGGTGTGAATGGTTTCACGCAGTTCGGGTGTGGCGAGCAGCAGTTCATGGAT
Source organism: Enterobacter sp. KBR-315C3_2022 (assembly GCF_041399425.1). Classification (NCBI taxonomy): domain Bacteria; kingdom Pseudomonadati; phylum Pseudomonadota; class Gammaproteobacteria; order Enterobacterales; family Enterobacteriaceae; genus Enterobacter; species Enterobacter sp. KBR-315C3_2022. The sequence continues at coordinate 30,482 of NZ_JBGKEB010000031.1, read as the reverse complement.
AGCCATGCGCCCCTGATAGCCGCTTTGTCTGCATGAGGTGCACCCCTTTGCTTGCCAGAGCTGGGATACATTTACTCCATGGGCTTGCAGGAGCTGTAGTTCCTGAGGCCGCACGGCGTACGCCGTTTTGCAGTGGGGGCATAGCCGTCTGACCAGGCGTTGGGCAATGACCCCAACGAGCGAGGAAGAGAGAAGGAACGGCTCAACGCCCATATCCCGTAATCGCGTTACGGCGCCGCACGCGCTGTTGGTATGGAGAGTGGAAAGCACCAGGTGCCCGGTCAAGGAAGCTTGCACGGCAATTTGAGCGGTTTCGCTATCGCGAATTTCTCCCACCATAACGACATCAGGATCCTGACGTAAAATAGCGCGCAGCCCGCGTGAGAAGGACATATCTACGCGACTATTAACCTGCGTTTGTCCGATACCCTCCAGCTCGTATTCAATGGGGTCTTCTACCGTAAGAACGTTGCGTTCCGGGCTATTTAGCGCGGAGAGAATGGCGTAGAGCGTGGTACTTTTCCCGGAGCCCGTTGGCCCGGTGACCAAAATAATGCCGTGGGGAAGGGCAAGCAGATTTTTCAGGCTGTGGGTGTCCGCCGCTGACATATCCAGCTTGTCGATGGATAAGCGCAGGCTACTTTTGTCCAGCAGGCGCAGAACAACCCGCTCGCCATGCTGCGAGGGTAGCGTAGACACGCGGACATCCACATTCCGCTGACCCATTTTTAACGTAATGCGTCCATCCTGCGGGAGCCTTTTTTCGGCAATATCCAGTTTGGCCATTATTTTGATACGTGAGATGAGTAAGGCCGCCAGTTTTTTATTCGGCTGAACCACGGGACGTAAGATGCCATCAACCCGGAAGCGGATGCTCATCGCTTTTTCAAACACTTCGATATGGATATCCGAGGCGTGTTCTTTAATGGCTTCGCTGAGCACGGCGTTAATGAGCCTGATTACCGGCGCGTCCGACTGCTCGTTCAGCAGATCTTCATTCGTTGGGATCTCTTCACTGAGGGTACTGAGATCGTCTGAATTATTAATATCTTCGGCAATTAACTGTGCTGACCCGCTGTTTTGTTGGTAAATAAGCTCCAGCTTTTCGGCAAACTGCTGCGGGGGGAGCCGGGTAAAGCGGGTGCAATCTGGAACAGCAGAAGCGAACTCGAGCAGATGCTCAAGTTTGGCATCTGCCGAGTAGAATAGCGCCTCCCCTTGCATGGCAATGCCATAGCGCTGCGCTTTTTTCCATGCGTGCTGACTCATTCCGTTCGACCTTCCCTGAACGGATTTTTGGCCTCTGGTGTTGCTGGCGCATTATTAAAAGCCCGATCTTCAAGCTCAGTGATGCCATCGACGTTAATCAGCGTTCCACTTTGCTTTTCACGTCTCTCTTTTTGCAGCTCTTTGAAGTTGGTGTATTTTTCCCGAGAGAGTGAACGGTAGACCTCATCGTCCCTGATGATTGTCGGGCGGATAAAAACCATCAGGTTGCGTTTGCTTTTTTCATTAGACGTGTAGCGGAAAAGCTGTCCTACCAGGGGGATATCCCCCAGCAGGGGTACTTTTGAAACCTCTTGCTTACTGGCGTCATCCATCAAACCGCCCAGCACAACGGTTTCGCCACTTTTCACCAGAACGGCATTCTGTATGGTGCGGGTGTTAAAGGTCGGGCCGAGCGAGGAAGAGTTTGTCGACGTATCAACGCTGGAAACCTCTTGCTCGATTTCCATCAGCACAGAATCACCCTCATTAATTTGCGGGGTGACTTTTAACTTGGTTCCCACCGTCTTACGCTCGACGGTATTGTAAATATTATCGCCGGAGGTCGTCTGGGAGCCGGAAAGCACGGGCACATCCTGACCTACGTTGAAGGCCGCTTCTTTATTATCAAGCGTGACAATGCTGGGCGTGGACAGGATGTCGTTTTTGTTGTCGGTATTAAGTGCAGTGAGGAGTACACCCCAGTCACCGTTGAAAAAACCTGCCGCAAGGCCGTTATACTTACTGAAGAGATCGTAAGCAGGATTATCGCTGGTGATCCCTCCTTTGGCTTTGAATTCACCGACGCCCTGCGCGGCGTTAAAGATAGGCAGGCCGGTTTTGGTAAACTGCTGTCCACCCACGTTTTTCTCAGCCCATTGTACGCCCAGGTTCAGGCCCTTACCGTCCTGAACTTCAACAATAATCGCTTCCACCAGAACCTGTGCACGGCGAATATCCAGCTTAGCGATAACCTCATTGAGCTGCTGGAGAATTCCCTGGTCGGCGGTTATCACTAGCGAGTTGGTTTGTTCATCAGCAGCAATGGAGATATCGCGACTGCTGCTGGTTGCCGTATTGGACCTGCTGCTTTTGCCGTCTTTTATTTTTTGCGTGACGCTGGTTAACACCTCGACGAGTTTTTCGGCTTTGGCATATTTCAGGTACCACACCCGCGTGTTACCTTGCCCCTGTTCCTGGGTATCAAGACGTTTAACCAACGCAATAATGCGTGTGCGAGCGCGTTCCGACCCTCTGATAATCAGAGCATTGCTTCGTTTGTCGGCGACGATATGCGTCAGGAGCGTCGCAGGCTGTGTCTCTTTTCCGTTCTCTCGTGACAGGGTATTGAGTACGTCGGCCAGATCGACAGCAGAGGCATATTTGAGCGGGATAATGTGCTCTTTTTCGTCACCCAGTACATCGACGCGTTTGATGACTTCCAGCAGGCGATTAACGGTTGATGCTTTGCCTGTCACGATCAGCGCATTTGAGGGCTCGTAATGCGAGACGTTACCCACGTTTGCGCCATCAAGCATTTGGCGCAGCAGGGGGGAAAGCGAGCGTGCGGGAACATTTTCCAGAGCAACAATATGGGTCACGAGCTCATCACCTTTACCGGGCTGAGCCGCACTGGTGAGCTTTCCTGGAAGATTTTTTACGGTTTCTGAATGCACGACTTTCAGCAGGCCATTATCAAGAGTGATAAGGGAAAAACCATAAAGGTCGAGTACGCTCAGGAAAAATTGATAGTATTCTTCTTTATTGAAGGTATCAGCGCTCCTGACGGAAATGGATGCTTGAACATCGGGATCGATCAGAATTGTTTTCCCCATGTTTTGTCCCACGATGTTGACGAACGTTTTAATGTCCGCACCGTTAAAATTCGCTGTGTAGTCAGCCGAATATCCGGGTTTCGCAGTAGCGATGAGAAAAAACAGCAGCGAGAGCGCTTTCAGTCGCTGGCCTGTGGAAGTTACATCCATTTATTTATACTGTCCTTTCTGGGATTGTTGAGCTGAATGGCAATATCATCGGGTTGAATAACTGCCCGTGAAACTAATTCCTTTTTATAACGAGATTAGAGGCCTGAACCCCGTAATACATTACTGTCGGACGCTGAATTCGGAGTCAGTTCGGCGAGCAGTGTAAGCTGTCCGGTTTGGCCGTCAGCGGAGAAAAACACCTGGTTCTGGGTGATATCAGTGATGCGCGTGCCGGGGGATGATTTAAGCACATCATCAATAGAATAGATGTTTTGTTCCCCATCTTCCTGCAGAATTGCGCGGGACGATAATTTATCCGAACTATGAATAATGCCGCTTAAATGGATACGGGACAGTATATTCAGGCTTTCACTCGGTGTTGCGATTTTATCCATGCGATTATGGACCGGCGTTGATAAGTTCCATCTATATTTATCATTAATGTTATTCAATGGAGAAGGGATATCCTGGCTAACCAGCGATGCTCTATTATTCCTCCACTGAATATATGCCGAGTGAATAAAAATAAAGACACCCATAGCACTAATCAATATGACCATGACGTGCAGGGGGCGATACGATAGCGCATTTTTTGCCAGAAGAGAGAAGGTTGCCATAAAATTAGTTTTTTAGTATGCCTAAGAGTGAGCGTATTTTTTGTGTAATTTCGTCATAATATAATCAGTCATCGACAAGCAGCAAGTCATTTGCTGAGGGACGATCTTTTTTAGGAATAGAATAACTTTTGAGGTAATGCAGCTATTCATGGATGAGCTAAATACTTTTTATACTCCGCGGCATTGTCTGATCCGGGACAGCCTGCTTTCTACGTTAATACAGGAGCAATGGCTAATATTACACGGAGGTAAAGGGTCAGGAAAAAGTGTGCTTGCGCAAGGCGTTATTAACGCGTGGCCCTGCCGCACGCTTACCATTAGTCCGTTGAACAGAACGGGCTATCTGTGGGAGTGGGCGGTCGTTGCGGATACACAGACGGATAACGGTCTGGCCGGTAAAACAATCTCTTTAGAGAAGCTCTGGGTGGAATTGCACTGCGCGGGTGCCGTTACGCAGGGCAGCATGCCGCTGTTTGTCCTGGAAGATGGACACCGAATCTCGAAGGGGCTTGTCTCAACGATTCAGGCATTTATTACCCTGATGCCACAAGCACGGCTGTTACTTACAGGATCGTTCAAACGTCGGCAGCAGCGCCGCCTGCGAGAGCTGCAGCCGGTATGGTTTGAGATACCTGCGCCGAACAGTAAAGATTACCGCGAGGTGATCTCCTCTCACGCAGGCGTCGGCCCTGAGACAGCAAACTCCTTTTCGGAACAATTTATCAGACGATGCATGAAACGTTGCGGCGGCAATCTTCATCTTGCCGCCCGGCTGGGAGCGTTTATTCGTCGCAATAAAACGGAGGGCGATGAGCATGCAGACACGATTGACCCGGCTCTTCATCGCGAGGCGCTGCGCTACCTGCCTGCACCAGACCGTCAGGGAGCCACATGCCTGTTGCTCATTGTATTGGCTGGGTTGTGCGGTGGGGGAGGGGCATACTTTGTCAATCCTCTATCTCAATGGCTGCCACCGCTCACAGCTTGGCTACCTGCCAAATTCTCTACGTCTGTAACGACTCCCGCCCGACTCTCGTCAGAGAGAATGTCTACCAATGAGTCGCTCAGTTTGCTGTATAGCGTATGGGGATATGAGGTAGATAAAGGGGAAGCCTGGTGCGATCAGGCATACCGGGCTGGGATGGCCTGCCTTTCTGGCAAAGAAACGCTTGAAACGCTGTTGTCTGACGGGCTTCCCTGGATTGCGACCCTGAAGGTCGATAGCGCCAGCGTACCCGTCGTGGCGATCGGGGGAGGGGAGGACACGCTTACCGTGTTGTCAGGAAGTAAAACGTGGATCATTGATCAAACATGGTTCAACCAGGTCTGGACAGGGTCCGCAACGCGAATGTGGAAACCCTCGCCAGACGGCAACTCAAACATAACAAAGAAGAGTAGTGCCGATGACATTGCCTGGCTTGATACGATGCTTAGCCGCGTGTTGAATGTTGAAGCAGAAGGGACGGAAGAGTGGAGCCCGCTGTTAACCGAGAAAATCCGCCAGTTCCAGGCTCAACATAAAATGAAAGTGGATGGCGTAATGGGACAGAGGACGCTTATCAGGCTATGGCAAGCCTTGGGCGAAAGTCCAAAGCTGGTTCAGGAAAGGGGAGCGATATGAACGGGCAAACGGTCACCACTATGCAGCGTAAAGAACGGTTTGTCCGGCCAGATATGCCGCTCACGCTATGGACGGGGATATGCATCGCGTTGTTCTGGCTTTTATACAGTGCTGGCTGCGCGATCGGAGGGTATTACCTGCACTGCGCAATTGAGCTACACGCGTCTTCATCGCCAGAGCCTCAGCGCTATCGTCTTTCTGAGGCGCACTATATCTATAAGAAGCGCCCCTTGCCGGTGCCGGAGGAGGAAGAGACGGAGGTTAGCGTGCCGGAAGAGAGCGGCGGCGAGCATCCGTCTGCTCCTGAGGCAAACGCCGATCTCAAAGCGCGCGTAAAGCAGGCGATAGCGGATATTGACCAGCACTGAGTGTGCCTGACAAAAGGTTGGTTATTATCGACACAGTCGACTTGCATTAAGCCTGTAAATACGTATAATGCGCGGGCTTGTCGTAATTGACGGCGGGTTCAATCTGAACCGGAGTAGCTCATTTTGTTACTCAACAATGCTCCCAATTGGGGAGCTACGTAAGAACGGTTACACTCTCCCATCAATCGTAATGGGTTTGAGGAGTAATCATTTTCGTTTATAAAATAATTGGAGCTCTGGTCTCATGCAGAACCAAAGAATCCGTATCCGCCTTAAAGCGTTTGATCATCGTCTGATCGATCAATCAACCGCGGAAATCGTCGAGACTGCTAAGCGCACTGGTGCGCAAGTCCGTGGTCCGATCCCGCTGCCGACCCGCAAAGAGCGCTTCACCGTTCTGATCTCCCCGCACGTCAACAAAGACGCGCGCGATCAGTACGAAATCCGCACTCACAAGCGTCTGGTTGACATCGTTGAGCCAACTGAGAAAACCGTTGATGCTCTGATGCGTCTGGATCTGGCTGCCGGTGTAGACGTGCAGATCAGCCTGGGTTAATCAGGTCATCGAGCGATTGAGAGGTTGATACAATGATTGGTTTAGTCGGTAAAAAAGTGGGCATGACCCGCATCTTCACTGAAGATGGCGTTTCAATCCCAGTAACCGTAATCGAAGTTGAAGCGAACCGCGTTACTCAGGTTAAAGATCTGGCTAACGATGGCTACCGCGCTGTTCAGGTGACCACTGGTGCTAAAAAAGCTAACCGTGTAACCAAACCAGAAGCGGGTCACTTCGCTAAAGCTGGCGTAGAAGCTGGCCGTGGTCTGTGGGAATTCCGTCTTGCAGAAGGCGAAGAGTTCACCGTAGGTCAGGACATTAGCGTTGAGCTGTTTGCTGACGTTAAAAAAGTTGACGTAACCGGTACCTCTAAAGGTAAAGGTTTTGCTGGTACCGTTAAGCGCTGGAACTTCCGTACCCAGGACGCTACTCACGGTAACTCCTTGTCCCACCGCGTTCCGGGTTCTATCGGTCAGAACCAGACTCCGGGCAAAGTGTTCAAAGGCAAGAAAATGGCAGGTCAGCTGGGTAACGAACGTGTAACCGTTCAGAGCCTGGACGTAGTACGTGTTGACGCTGAGCGCAACCTGCTGCTGGTTAAAGGTGCTGTTCCGGGTGCAACCGGTAGCGACCTGATCGTTAAACCAGCTGTGAAGGCGTAAGGGGATAGCAATGGAATTAGTATTGAAAGACGCGCAGAGCGCGCTGACTGTTTCCGAAACTACCTTCGGTCGTGATTTCAACGAAGCGCTGGTTCACCAGGTTGTTGTTGCTTATGCAGCTGGTGCTCGTCAGGGTACTCGTGCTCAGAAGACTCGTGCTGAAGTAACTGGTTCTGGCAAAAAGCCATGGCGCCAGAAAGGTACCGGCCGTGCGCGTTCAGGTTCTATCAAGAGCCCGATCTGGCGTTCAGGTGGCGTAACCTTCGCTGCGCGTCCACAGGACCACAGTCAAAAAGTTAACAAAAAGATGTACCGCGGCGCGCTGAAAAGCATTCTGTCCGAACTGGTACGTCAGGATCGTCTGATCGTTGTCGAATCATTCTCTGTTGAAGCGCCTAAAACTAAGCTGCTGGCACAGAAACTGAAAGACATGGCTCTGGAAGATGTGCTGATCATCACCGGTGAGCTGGACGAGAACCTGTTCCTGGCTGCGCGCAACCTGCACAAGGTTGACGTACGCGATGCGACTGGTATCGACCCGGTTAGCCTGATCGCCTTCGACAAAGTCGTAATGACTGCTGATGCTGTTAAGCAAGTTGAGGAGATGCTGGCATGATTCGTGAAGAACGTCTGCTGAAGGTGCTTCGCGCACCGCACGTTTCTGAAAAAGCGTCTACTGCGATGGAAAAAACAAACACCATCGTTCTCAAAGTTGCTAAAGACGCGACCAAAGCAGAGATCAAAGCTGCTGTGCAGAAACTGTTTGAAGTCGAAGTCGAAGTCGTTAACACCCTGGTAGTTAAAGGGAAAGTTAAACGTCACGGACAGCGTATCGGTCGTCGTAGCGACTGGAAAAAAGCTTACGTCACCCTGAAAGAAGGCCAGAATCTGGACTTCGTTGGCGGCGCTGAGTAAGTCGGAGGAGTAATACAATGGCAGTTGTTAAATGTAAACCGACATCTCCGGGTCGTCGCCACGTAGTTAAAGTGGTTAACCCTGAGCTGCACAAGGGCAAACCTTTTGCTCCGTTGCTGGAAAAAAACAGCAAATCCGGTGGTCGTAACAACAATGGCCGTATCACCACTCGTCACATCGGTGGTGGCCACAAGCAGGCTTATCGTATTGTTGACTTCAAACGCAACAAAGACGGTATCCCAGCAGTTGTTGAGCGTCTTGAGTACGATCCGAACCGTTCCGCGAACATCGCGCTGGTTCTGTACAAAGATGGCGAGCGCCGTTACATTCTGGCCCCTAAAGGCCTGAAAGCTGGCGACCAGATTCAGTCTGGCGTTGATGCTGCAATCAAAGCAGGTAACACCCTGCCGATGCGCAATATCCCGGTTGGTTCTACCGTTCATAACGTAGAAATGAAACCAGGTAAAGGCGGTCAGCTGGCACGTTCCGCTGGTACTTACGTTCAGATCGTTGCGCGTGACGGTGCTTATGTCACCCTGCGTCTGCGTTCTGGTGAAATGCGTAAAGTCGAAGCAGACTGCCGCGCTACCCTGGGCGAAGTTGGCAATGCTGAGCATATGCTGCGCGTTCTGGGTAAAGCAGGTGCTGCACGCTGGCGTGGTGTTCGTCCTACCGTTCGCGGTACTGCGATGAACCCAGTCGATCACCCACATGGTGGTGGTGAAGGTCGTAACTTTGGTAAGCACCCGGTAACTCCGTGGGGCGTTCAGACCAAAGGTAAGAAGACCCGCAGCAACAAGCGTACTGATAAATTTATCGTACGTCGCCGTAGCAAATAATTTTAGAGGATAAGCCATGCCACGTTCTCTCAAGAAAGGTCCTTTTATTGACCTGCACTTGCTGAAGAAGGTAGAGAAAGCGGTGGAAAGCGGAGACAAGAAGCCCCTGCGCACTTGGTCCCGTCGTTCAACGATCTTTCCTAACATGATCGGTTTGACCATCGCTGTCCATAATGGTCGTCAGCACGTTCCAGTCTTTGTTACCGACGAAATGGTTGGTCACAAACTGGGTGAATTCGCACCGACTCGTACTTATCGCGGCCACGCTGCTGATAAAAAAGCGAAGAAGAAATAAGGTAGGAGGAAGAGATGGAAACTTTAGCTCAACATCGCCATGCTCGTTCTTCTGCACAGAAGGTTCGCCTTGTTGCTGACCTGATTCGCGGTAAGAAAGTGTCGCAGGCCCTGGACATCCTGACCTATACCAACAAGAAAGCTGCGGTATTGGTCAAGAAAGTACTGGAATCTGCCATTGCTAACGCTGAACACAACGATGGCGCTGACATCGACGATCTGAAAGTCGCGAAAATTTTCGTAGATGAAGGCCCAAGCATGAAGCGCATTATGCCGCGTGCGAAAGGTCGTGCAGATCGCATTCTGAAGCGCACCAGCCACATTACTGTGGTTGTGTCCGATCGCTGAGACTCTGGAGACTAGCAATGGGTCAGAAAGTACATCCTAATGGTATTCGCCTGGGTATTGTAAAACCATGGAACTCTACCTGGTTTGCGAACACCAAAGAATTCGCTGACAACCTGGACAGCGATTTTAAAGTACGTCAGTACCTGACTAAGGAACTGGCTAAAGCGTCTGTATCTCGTATCGTTATCGAGCGTCCAGCTAAGAGCATCCGTGTGACTATTCACACTGCTCGTCCTGGCATCGTTATCGGTAAGAAAGGCGAAGACGTAGAAAAACTGCGCAAGGTCGTAGCGGATATCGCTGGCGTTCCTGCACAGATCAATATCGCTGAAGTTCGTAAGCCTGAACTGGACGCTAAATTGGTTGCTGACAGCATCACTTCACAGCTGGAACGTCGCGTTATGTTCCGTCGTGCTATGAAGCGTGCTGTACAGAACGCAATGCGTCTGGGCGCTAAAGGTATCAAAGTTGAAGTTAGCGGCCGTCTGGGCGGCGCGGAAATCGCACGTACCGAATGGTACCGCGAAGGTCGCGTACCGCTGCACACTCTGCGTGCTGACATTGACTACAACACCTCTGAAGCGCACACCACTTACGGTGTAATCGGCGTTAAGGTATGGATCTTCAAAGGTGAGATCCTGGGTGGTATGGCTGCTGTTGAACAACCGGAAAAACCGGCTGCTCAACCTAAAAAGCAGCAGCGTAAAGGCCGTAAATAAGGAGCGTCGCTGATGTTACAACCAAAGCGTACAAAATTCCGTAAAGTGCACAAAGGCCGCAACCGTGGTCTGGCGCAGGGTACGGATGTTAGCTTCGGCACTTTCGGTCTGAAAGCTGTTGGCCGTGGTCGTCTGACTGCACGTCAGATCGAAGCAGCACGTCGTGCAATGACCCGTGCAGTTAAGCGTCAAGGTAAAATTTGGATCCGTGTATTCCCGGACAAACCAATTACCGAGAAGCCGCTGGAAGTTCGTATGGGTAAAGGTAAAGGTAACGTGGAGTACTGGGTTGCCTTGATTCAGCCGGGTAAAGTCCTGTATGAAATGGACGGTGTTCCGGAAGAGCTGGCCCGTGAAGCCTTCGGCCTGGCAGCAGCGAAACTGCCTATCAAAACCACCTTTGTAACTAAGACGGTGATGTAATGAAAGCAAAAGAGCTGCGTGAAAAAAGCGTTGAAGAGCTGAACGCTGAGCTGCTGAACCTGCTGCGTGAGCAGTTCAACCTGCGTATGCAGGCTGCAAGTGGCCAGCTGCAACAGACTCACCTGCTGAAGCAAGTGCGTCGCAATGTTGCACGCGTTAAGACTTTACTGACTCAGAAGGCGGGTGCGTAATGACCGATAAAATCCGTACTCTGCAAGGTCGTGTTGTTAGCGACAAAATGGAGAAATCCATTGTTGTAGCTATCGAACGTATTGTGAAACACCCGATCTACGGTAAATTCATCAAGCGTACGACCAAACTGCACGTACATGACGAGAACAACGAATGTGGTATCGGCGACAAGGTTGAAATCCGTGAATGCCGTCCACTGTCCAAGACTAAGTCCTGGACGCTGGTTCGCGTTGTAGAGAAAGCGGTTCTGTAATAGAGTACGCATTCTCAATACGAATAAACGGCTCAGCGATGAGCCGTTTATTTTTTCTACCCATATTGCAGAAGCGGTGTTATAATGCCGCGCCCTCGATATGGGGCTTTTTAACGGCTCTGATTTTAGAGTCTCAGGTAGTAGTTGACATTAGCGGAGCACTAAAATGATCCAAGAACAGACTATGCTGAACGTCGCCGACAACTCCGGTGCACGTCGCGTAATGTGTATCAAGGTTCTGGGTGGCTCGCACCGTCGCTACGCAGGCGTAGGCGACATCATCAAGATCACCATCAAGGAAGCAATTCCACGTGGTAAGGTCAAAAAAGGTGATGTGCTGAAGGCGGTAGTGGTGCGCACCAAGAAGGGTGTTCGTCGCCCTGACGGTTCTGTCATTCGCTTCGATGGTAATGCATGCGTTATTTTAAACAATAACAGCGAGCAGCCTATCGGCACGCGTATCTTTGGGCCGGTAACTCGTGAACTTCGTACTGAAAAGTTCATGAAAATTATCTCTCTGGCACCAGAAGTACTCTAAGGAGCGAATCATGGCAGCGAAAATCCGTCGTGATGACGAAGTTATCGTGTTAACCGGTAAAGATAAAGGTAAACGCGGTAAAGTAAAAAATGTTCTGTCTTCCGGCAAACTCGTCGTTGAAGGTATCAACCTGGTTAAGAAACATCAGAAGCCGGTTCCGGCCCTGAACCAACCAGGTGGCATCGTTGAAAAAGAAGCTGCTATTCAGGTTTCTAACGTTGCTCTCTTCAATGCGGCTACCGGCAAGGCTGACCGTGTAGGCTTTAGATTCGAAGACGGCAAAAAAGTCCGTTTCTTCAAATCTACAAGTGAAACTATCAAGTAATTTGGAGTAGTACGATGGCGAAACTGCATGATTACTACAAAGACGAAGTAGTTAACAAACTCATGACTGAGTTTAACTACAATTCTGTCATGCAAGTCCCTCGGGTCGAGAAGATCACCCTGAACATGGGTGTTGGTGAAGCGATCGCTGACAAGAAACTGCTGGATAACGCAGCAGCTGACCTGACAGCAATCTCCGGTCAAAAGCCGTTGATCACCAAAGCACGCAAATCAGTTGCAGGCTTCAAAATCCGTCAGGGCTATCCGATCGGCTGTAAAGTAACTCTGCGTGGCGAACGCATGTGGGAGTTCTTTGAGCGCCTGATCACTATTGCTGTTCCACGTATCCGTGACTTCCGTGGCTTGTCCGCTAAGTCTTTCGACGGTCGTGGTAACTACAGCATGGGTGTCCGTGAGCAGATCATCTTCCCAGAAATCGACTACGATAAAGTCGACCGCGTGCGTGGTTTGGATATTACCATTACCACTACTGCGAAATCTGACGAAGAAGGCCGTGCTCTGCTGGCTGCCTTTGACTTCCCGTTCCGCAAGTAAGGTAGGGTTACTGAATGGCTAAGCAATCAATGAAAGCACGCGAAGTAAAGCGCGTAGCTTTAGCTGATAAATTCTTCGCTAAACGCGCTGAACTGAAAGCGATCATTTCTGATGTGAACGCTTCCGACGAAGATCGTTGGAATGCGGTTCTCAAGCTGCAGTCTCTGCCGCGTGATTCCAGCCCGTCTCGTCAGCGTAACCGCTGTCGTCAAACAGGTCGTCCACATGGTTATGTGGGCAAGTTTGGGTTGAGCCGTATCAAACTGCGTGAAGCCGCCATGCGCGGTGAAGTACCAGGCTTGAAAAAGGCTAGCTGGTAATTACCAATTGAATCACGGGAGTAAAGACAGATGAGCATGCAAGATCCGATCGCGGATATGCTGACCCGTATCCGTAACGGTCAGGCCGCGAACAAAGTTGCGGTCACCATGCCTTCCGCCAAGCTGAAAGTGGCAATTGCCAACGTGCTGAAGGAAGAAGGTTTTATCGAAGATTTTAAAGTTGAAGGCGACACCAAGCCGGAACTGGAACTTACTCTCAAGTATTTCCAGGGTAAAGCTGTTGTAGAAAGCATTCAGCGTGTCAGCCGCCCAGGCCTGCGCATCTATAAGAAAAAAGATGAGCTGCCTAAAGTTATGGCTGGTCTGGGTATCGCAGTTGTTTCTACCTCTAAAGGTGTTATGACTGATCGTGCAGCGCGCCAAGCTGGTCTTGGTGGCGAAATTATCTGCTACGTAGCCTAATCGGAGGAAAGAATGTCTCGTGTTGCTAAAGCACCGGTCGTTATTCCTGCCGGCGTTGATGTAAAAATCGACGGTCAGGTTATTACGATCAAAGGTAAAAATGGCGAGCTGACTCGTACCCTCAACAAAGCTGTTGAAGTTAAACATGCAGACAATGCTCTGACCTTCGGTCCACGTGATGGTTTCGTGGATGGATGGGCTCAGGCTGGTACAGCGCGTGCCCTGCTGAACTCAATGGTTGTTGGTGTTACCGAAGGCTTCACTAAAAAGCTTCAGCTGGTTGGTGTAGGTTATCGTGCAGCGATCAAAGGGAATGCAGTAGGCCTGTCTCTGGGCTTCTCACACCCTGTTGAGCATCCGCTGCCGGCCGGTATCACTGCAGAATGTCCGACTCAGACAGAAATCGTGCTGAAAGGCGCTGATAAACAGCTGATCGGTCAGGTTGCAGCAGATCTGCGCGCCTACCGTCGTCCTGAGCCTTACAAAGGCAAGGGTGTTCGTTACGCCGACGAAGTCGTGCGTACCAAAGAGGCTAAGAAGAAGTAAGGTAACACTATGGATAAGAAATCTGCTCGTATCCGTCGTGCGACCCGCGCACGCCGCAAGCTCAAAGAGCTTGGTGCAACTCGCCTGGTGGTACATCGTACCCCGCGTCATATTTACGCACAGGTAATTGCACCGAACGGTTCTGAAGTTCTGGTAGCTGCTTCTACTGTAGAAAAAGCTATCTCAGAACAATTGAAGTACACCGGTAACAAAGACGCTGCTGCAGCTGTAGGTAAAGCTGTTGCTGAACGCGCTCTGGAAAAAGGCATCAGCAATGTATCCTTTGACCGTTCCGGGTTCCAATATCATGGTCGTGTCCAGGCACTGGCAGATGCTGCCCGTGAAGCTGGCCTTCAGTTCTAAGGTAGAGGTGTAAGATGGCTCACATCGAAAAACAGGCTGGCGAACTGCAGGAAAAGCTGATCGCGGTTAACCGCGTATCTAAAACCGTTAAAGGTGGTCGTATTTTCTCCTTCACAGCTCTGACTGTTGTTGGTGATGGTAATGGCCGCGTTGGTTTTGGTTACGGTAAAGCGCGTGAAGTTCCAGCAGCGATCCAGAAAGCGATGGAAAAAGCCCGTCGCAATATGATTAACGTCGCGCTGAACAACGGCACCCTGCAGCACCCAGTTAAAGGTGTTCACACGGGTTCTCGTGTATTCATGCAGCCAGCTTCAGAAGGTACCGGTATCATCGCCGGTGGTGCAATGCGCGCCGTTCTGGAAGTTGCTGGGGTTCATAACGTTCTGGCCAAAGCATACGGTTCCACCAACCCGATCAACGTGGTTCGTGCAACTATTGATGGCCTGGAAAATATGAATTCTCCAGAAATGGTCGCTGCCAAGCGTGGTAAATCCGTTGAAGAAATTCTGGGGTAATTGACCATGGCAAAGACTATTAAAATCACTCAAACCCGCAGTGCAATCGGTCGTCTGCCGAAACACAAGGCAACGCTGCTTGGCCTGGGTCTGCGTCGTATTGGTCATACCGTTGAGCGCGAGGATACTCCTGCTGTTCGTGGTATGGTCAACGCGGTTTACTTCATGGTTAAAGTTGAGGAGTAAGAGATGCGTTTAAATACTCTGTCTCCGGCCGAAGGCTCTAAAAAGGCGGGTAAACGCCTGGGTCGTGGTATCGGTTCTGGCCTCGGTAAAACCGGTGGTCGTGGTCACAAAGGTCAGAACTCTCGTTCTGGCGGTGGCGTACGTCGCGGTTTCGAGGGTGGTCAGATGCCACTGTACCGTCGTCTGCCGAAGTTCGGCTTCACCTCTCGCAAAGCAGCGATCACAGCGGAAATCCGTCTGTCTGACCTGGCGAAAGTTGAAGGCGGCGTTGTAGACCTGAACACGCTGAAAGCAGCAAACATTATCGGTATCCAGATCGAGTTCGCGAAAGTGATCCTGGCTGGTGAAGTTTCTACTCCGGTAACTGTTCGTGGCCTGCGTGTTACTAAAGGTGCTCGTGCTGCTATCGAAGCTGCTGGCGGTAAAATTGAGGAATAAGTAGCAGATGGCTAAGCAACCGGGATTAGATTTTCAAAGTGCCAAAGGTGGATTTGGCGAGCTGAAACGCAGACTGCTGTTTGTTATCGGCGCGCTGATTGTGTTCCGTGTTGGCTCTTTTATTCCGATCCCTGGTATCGATGCCGCTGTACTTGCCAAACTGCTTGAGCAACAGCGAGGCACCATCATTGAAATGTTTAACATGTTCTCTGGTGGTGCTCTCAGCCGTGCTTCTATCTTTGCTCTGGGTATTATGCCGTATATTTCGGCATCGATTATTATCCAGCTGCTGACGGTCGTTCATCCGGCCTTGGCAGAGTTGAAGAAAGAAGGGGAGTCTGGACGTCGTAAGATTAGTCAGTACACCCGTTACGGTACTCTGGTGCTGGCAATATTCCAGTCGATCGGTATTGCTACCGGTCTTCCGAATATGCCTGGTATGCAAGGTCTGGTATTAAACCCGGGCTTTGCGTTCTATTTCACCGCTGTTGTAAGTCTGGTCACAGGAACAATGTTCCTGATGTGGCTCGGCGAACAGATTACTGAGCGAGGTATCGGTAACGGTATCTCAATCATTATCTTCGCTGGTATCGTTGCGGGTCTCCCGCCGGCCATCGCCCATACTATCGAGCAAGCGCGTCAAGGCGACCTGCACTTCCTCCTGTTGCTGTTGGTTGCAGTATTAGTATTTGCAGTGACGTTCTTTGTTGTCTTTGTTGAACGTGGTCAACGCCGCATTGTGGTGAACTACGCCAAGCGTCAACAGGGTCGTCGTGTCTATGCTGCACAGAGCACACATTTACCGCTGAAAGTGAACATGGCGGGGGTTATCCCGGCTATCTTCGCTTCCAGTATTATTCTGTTCCCAGCGACCATCGCGTCATGGTTCGGGGGCGGGACTGGTTGGAACTGGCTGACAACAATTTCGCTGTATTTGCAGCCTGGGCAACCACTTTATGTGTTACTCTATGCGTCTGCGATCATCTTCTTCTGTTTCTTCTACACGGCGTTGGTCTTCAACCCGCGTGAAACAGCAGATAACCTGAAGAAGTCCGGTGCATTTGTACCAGGAATTCGTCCGGGAGAGCAAACGGCGAAGTATATCGATAAAGTAATGACTCGCCTGACTTTGGTCGGTGCGCTTTATATTACTTTTATCTGCCTGATCCCGGAGTTCATGCGTGATGCGATGAAGGTGCCGTTCTACTTCGGTGGAACCTCGCTGCTTATCGTTGTTGTCGTGATTATGGACTTTATGGCTCAAGTGCAAACTCTGATGATGTCTAGTCAGTATGAGTCTGCATTGAAGAAGGCGAACCTGAAAGGCTACGGCCGCTAATAGGTCGTCTGAGAAGTTACGGAGAGTAAAAATGAAAGTTCGTGCTTCCGTCAAGAAATTATGCCGTAACTGCAAAATCGTTAAGCGTGATGGTGTCATCCGTGTGATTTGCAGTGCCGAGCCGAAGCATAAACAGCGCCAAGGCTGATTATTTCGCATATTTTTCTTGCAAAGTTGGGTTGAGCTGGCTAGATTAGCCAGCCAATCTTTTGTATGTCTGTACGTTTCCATTTGAGTATCCTGAAAACGGGCTTTTCAGCATGGTGCGTACATATTAAATAGTAGGAGTGCATAGTGGCCCGTATAGCAGGCATTAACATTCCTGATCAGAAACATGCTGTGATCGCATTAACTTCGATCTACGGCGTCGGCAAGACCCGTTCTAAAGCCATTCTGGCTGCAGCGGGTATCGCTGAAGATGTTAAGATCAGTGAGCTGTCTGAAGAACAAATCGACACGCTGCGTGACGAAGTTGCCAAATTTGTCGTTGAAGGTGATCTGCGCCGTGAAATCAGCATGAGCATCAAGCGCCTGATGGATCTTGGTTGCTATCGCGGTTTGCGTCATCGTCGTGGTCTGCCAGTGCGCGGTCAGCGTACTAAGACCAACGCACGTACCCGTAAGGGTCCGCGCAAACCGATCAAGAAATAATCGGGGTGATTGAATAATGGCAAAGGCACCAGTTCGTGCACGTAAACGTGTAAGAAAACAAGTCTCTGACGGCGTGGCTCATATCCATGCTTCTTTCAACAACACCATCGTTACTATTACTGATCGTCAGGGTAACGCATTGGGTTGGGCAACAGCCGGTGGTTCCGGTTTCCGTGGTTCTCGCAAATCCACTCCGTTCGCAGCTCAGGTTGCAGCAGAGCGTTGCGCTGAAGCCGTAAAAGAATACGGCATCAAGAATCTGGAAGTTATGGTTAAAGGTCCGGGTCCGGGTCGTGAATCTACTGTTCGCGCTCTGAACGCCGCTGGTTTCCGCATCACTAATATTACTGATGTGACTCCGATCCCTCATAACGGTTGTCGTCCGCCGAAAAAACGTCGCGTATAACGCTCCGTTTTTTAGGTTAGTTGGAGATAGAAAATGGCAAGATATTTGGGTCCTAAGCTCAAGCTGAGCCGTCGTGAGGGCACCGACTTATTCCTTAAGTCTGGCGTTCGCGCGATCGATACCAAGTGTAAAATTGAACAAGCTCCTGGCCAGCACGGTGCGCGTAAACCGCGTCTGTCTGACTATGGTGTGCAGTTGCGTGAAAAGCAAAAAGTTCGCCGTATGTACGGTGTGCTGGAGCGTCAGTTCCGTAACTACTATAAAGAAGCAGCACGTCTGAAAGGCAACACAGGTGAAAACCTGCTGGCCCTGCTGGAAGGTCGTCTGGACAACGTTGTATACCGTATGGGCTTCGGCGCTACTCGTGCTGAATCACGCCAGTTGGTTAGCCACAAAGCAATCATGGTAAACGGTCGTGTTGTTAACATCGCTTCTTATCAGGTTAAAGCGAATGACGTTGTTAGCATTCGTGAGAAAGCGAAAAAGCAATCTCGCGTGAAAGCCGCTCTGGAGCTGGCTGAGCAGCGTGAAAAGCCAACCTGGCTGGAAGTTGATGCTGGCAAGATGGAAGGTACGTTCAAGCGTCAGCCGGAACGTTCTGATCTGTCTGCGGACATTAACGAACACCTGATCGTCGAGCTTTACTCCAAGTAAAGCTTAGTACCAAAGAGAGGACACAATGCAGGGTTCTGTGACAGAGTTTCTAAAACCGCGCCTGGTAGATATCGAGCAAGTGAGTTCGACGCACGCCAAGGTGACCCTTGAGCCTTTAGAGCGTGGCTTTGGCCATACTCTGGGTAACGCACTGCGCCGTATTCTGCTCTCATCGATGCCGGGTTGCGCGGTGACCGAGGTTGAGATTGATGGTGTACTTCATGAGTACAGCACCAAAGAAGGCGTTCAGGAAGATATCCTTGAAATCCTGCTCAACCTGAAAGGGCTGGCGGTGAGAGTTCAGGGTAAAGATGAAGTTATTCTTACTCTGAATAAATCTGGCATTGGCCCTGTGACTGCAGCCGACATCACCCACGACGGTGATGTTGAAATCGTCAAGCCGCAGCACGTGATCTGCCACCTGACCGATGAAAACGCAGCTATTAGCATGCGTATCAAAGTTCAGCGCGGTCGTGGTTATGTGCCGGCTTCTGCCCGAATTCATTCGGAAGAAGATGAGCGCCCAATCGGCCGTCTGCTGGTCGACGCATGCTATAGCCCTGTAGAGCGTATTGCCTACAATGTTGAAGCAGCGCGTGTAGAACAGCGTACCGACCTGGACAAGCTGGTCATCGAAATGGAAACCAACGGCACAATCGATCCTGAAGAGGCGATTCGTCGTGCGGCAACCATCCTGGCAGAACAACTGGAAGCTTTCGTTGACTTACGTGATGTACGTCAGCCGGAAGTGAAAGAAGAGAAACCAGAATTCGATCCGATCCTGCTGCGCCCTGTTGACGATCTCGAGTTGACTGTCCGCTCTGCTAACTGCCTCAAGGCAGAAGCTATCCACTATATCGGTGATCTGGTACAGCGTACCGAGGTTGAGTTGCTGAAAACGCCAAACCTGGGTAAAAAATCTCTTACCGAGATTAAAGACGTGCTGGCTTCACGTGGTCTATCTCTGGGCATGCGCTTGGAAAACTGGCCACCGGCAAGCATTGCTGACGAGTAACCGGATCACAGGTTAAGGTTTTACTGAGAAGGATAAGGTCATGCGCCATCGTAAGAGTGGTCGTCAACTGAACCGCAACAGCAGCCATCGCCAGGCTATGTTCCGCAACATGGCAGGTTCACTGGTTCGTCATGAAATCATCAAGACGACCCTGCCTAAAGCGAAAGAGCTGCGTCGCGTAGTTGAGCCGCTGATTACTCTTGCCAAGACTGACAGCGTTGCTAATCGTCGTCTGGCATTCGCCCGTACTCGTGATAACGAGATCGTGGCAAAACTGTTTAACGAACTGGGCCCGCGTTTTGCGAGCCGTGCCGGTGGTTACACTCGTATTCTTAAGTGTGGCTTCCGTGCAGGCGACAACGCTCCGATGGCTTACATCGAGCTGGTTGATCGTTCAGAATCTAAAGCAGAAGCTGCTGCAGAGTAATCTGCAGTAACGTAAAAAAACCCGCTTCGGCGGGTTTTTTTATACCCGTAGTATCCTCACACCTCTACAATGTTTGTATCTTTTCTGCACATTCCTGGAGCGCACCATGTGGCTGCTAGACCAGTGGGCGGAGCGTCATATCGTCGATGCCCAAAATAGAGGAGAATTAGATAACCTACGTGGTCGCGGTGAGCCGTTAGTGCTGGATGACGATTCGCACATACCAGCTGATTTGCGCGCAGGTTATCGCCTGCTCAAAAATGCGGGTTGTTTACCGCCAGAGCTTGAACTGCGCAGAGAGGCTGTTGGGTTGGCCGATTTAATTAAAGGGATTCAAAAAGACGATCCCCGGTATGTTGAAATCAGTCGCCAGCTGAAGCTTATTGAGCTCAATCTTCGACAAGCAGGAATGAGCACTGATTTTTTACACGGCGAATATAGTGAAAAATCAATGCAGAGAATAAACGAGGAATAGTTATGTATCGTATCGGTGAACTTGCAAAGCTCGCTAACGTTACGCCGGATACCATCCGTTATTACGAAAAACAGCAGATGATCGATCATGAGCTCCGAACTGAAGGCGGGTTCCGGCTTTATACCGATAACGATCTACAGCGCCTGCGGTTTATCCGATATGCGCGACAGCTGGGCTTCACGCTTGAATCGATCCGGGAACTATTGTCGATCCGTATCGATCCTCAACACCATACCTGTCAGGAGTCTAAAAGCATTGTCCAGGCCAGGCTTGATGAAGTTGAAGAGCGCATTCAGGAACTGCAGACTATGCAGCGGTCACTGCGAAGATTAAATGATGCATGCTGCGGCACTGCCCATAGCAGTATTTATTGTTCTATTCTTGAAGCCCTTGAACAGGGCGCAAGCGGCGAATCTCAGGGCCGTTGATTTTTAGCCTGCTCAGGTCTAGACTGCCGTCGATATCAATCATACTCAGGAGAAATTATGAGCCGCTATCAGCATACGAAGGGGCAAATCAAAGATAACGCAATTGAGGCTCTTCTACATGACCCGCTTTTCAGGCAACGTGTCGAGAAGAATAAAAAGGGGAAAGGAAGTTTTTTACGAAAAGACAAGCATGCAAAACGGAGTAACTGGGAGGGCAGTGGCAAGCAAGCGAATCGCTTATTTACCACTGCCCTTCCTGTTTTTAGCGTCTGATTAAGGGCGGCTGTTTTGCTCTTTTAACAGGTCGCGGATTTCACTCAGCAATACTTCTTCTTTCGTTGGTGCAGGTGCCGCCGCGGGTTCTTCCTTTTTACGGTTAAGCTTGTTGATAAGCTTGATAGCCATAAAAATAGCGAACGCTACGATGACAAAATCAAATACGTTTTGAATGAAAACACCGTAGTGCATCACGACAGCCGGAATATCCCCCTGGGCTTCCCGAAGCGTGACGGCAAACTGTTTAAAATCAATGCCCCCAATTAACAGACCCAGCGGTGGCATAATAATGTCTGCGACCAAAGATGAAACGATCTTACCGAACGCTGCACCAATAATGACACCCACCGCCAAATCCACCACATTCCCGCGCATCGCAAATTCGCGAAATTCTTTAATAATGCTCATTTTGTTCTCCTTGTGCCAGCTGACGATTATAAGTTTAACAAATGATTAGCTAATTTCCATCGAGGATAAATAATCGTTATGGAAATAATAGGCATGATTATGAGAGGGTTAATATTCAGGTGCTCTGGAATGAGCACCTGCTTCCTACAGGAAGAACGGACTAGGCTGGAATAAACGTTCTACGTCGGTGATAAATTTTTTGTCAGTAAGGAACATGATGACGTGGTCGCCTTGCTCAATTCGTAAATTATCATTGGCAATCATGACATCATTTCCGCGGACAACCGCCCCGATAATAGTGCCCGGCGGCAGTTTAATCTCATCAATAGAACGCCCCACGACGCGTGAGGTGGTTTCATCACCGTGTGCCACCGCTTCAATGGCTTCTGCAACGCCGCGGCGAAGTGATGAAACGCCAACGATATCCGCTTTACGGACGTGGCTAAGCAGGGCCGAAATCGTTGCCTGCTGCGGTGAAATGGCAATATCAATTACGCTGCCCTGAACCAAGTCAACATAAGCCTTGCGCTGGATAAGCACCATGACCTTTTTTGCCCCCATACGTTTGGCGAGCATGGCGGACATAATATTCGCTTCATCATCGTTGGTGACGGCAATGAAGAGATCAACTTGATCGATATGCTCTTCAGCAAGCAGCTCTTGATCCGATGCGTCACCGTAAAAGACGATCGTATTCTGCAGTTTTTCAGCGAGCTCGGCAGCGCGCTGTTGATCGCGTTCGATCAGCTTCACGCTGTAGTCTTTCTCAAGACGATGTGCTAGCCCCGCCCCGATGTTCCCCCCGCCGACCAGCATGATGCGCTTATACGGCTTTTCGAGGCGCTGAAGTTCGCTCATTACCGCGCGAATGTGTTGAGACGCTGCGATAAAGAAGACTTCGTCCCCGGCCTCTACAATCGTCGAGCCTTGCGGGCGAATCGGGCGGTCGTGACGGAAAATGGCGGCGACGCGCGTATCGATATGCGGCATGTGCTCGCGCATCGTAGACAGTGCGTTGCCGATCAATGGGCCGCCGTAATAGGCTTTCACGACGGCCAGGCTTACTTTACCTTCAGCAAAGTTAACGACCTGCAAAGCGCCCGGGTATTCGATCAGGCGGTAAATGTTGTCGATAACCAGCTGCTCAGGGGCGATAAGGTGGTCGATAGGAACCGCTTCGGAATTAAACAGTTTTTCAGCGTCCCGGACATAATCCGGTGAGCGAATGCGCGCAATCCTGTTTGGCGTATTAAAAAGCGAGTAGGCCACCTGACACGCCACCATGTTGGTCTCATCTGAACTGGTTACCGCGACCAGCATATCGGCATCGTCGGCACCGGCTTCACGCAGCACGCGCGGATGTGAGCCGTGTCCTTGCACCACGCGAAGGTCAAATTTGTCCTGCAATACGCGTAGACGATCGCCAT
Organism: Enterobacter sp. KBR-315C3_2022; assembly: GCF_041399425.1. Taxonomy (NCBI): domain Bacteria; kingdom Pseudomonadati; phylum Pseudomonadota; class Gammaproteobacteria; order Enterobacterales; family Enterobacteriaceae; genus Enterobacter; species Enterobacter sp. KBR-315C3_2022. The sequence continues at coordinate 7,710 of NZ_JBGKEB010000031.1, read as the reverse complement.
TGGTGTCAACAATCGTGATGTCGTTGTTTTCACCAACAAGGTTTTCTGCCAGCGTACCGCCAACCTGCCCTGCGCCCAGAATGATAATTTTCATATCTCGTGACCTGTTCTCAACATCGCTCTTTGATTAGCTTAGCGTAAAAGAAACCATCACCCTCTTCAGCGCCAGGCAGGTTTTGCTTGCCGGGACGTTCTGGCGTACCCGTGCCCTGCAGTGAAGCATCAGGAGTGCGTTTGAGGAAAGCCGCAATTTGCTGGCTGTTCTCTTCGGGCAGGACCGAGCAGGTTGCATAGACCAGCGTACCGCCCGATTTCAAATGGGGCCATATGGCGTCCAGGATCTCAGATTGCAGCTGGGCAAGTTCTTTAATGTCGCGATCGCGGCGGAGCCACTTTATGTCAGGATGACGGCGAATCACGCCGGTTGCGGAACAAGGGGCATCCAGTAAGATCCGATCGAACTTAGCCTCACCGCACCATTCTGCAGGCGTACGGCCATCGCCTTGCTTGACCTGCGCTTTCATTCCCAGACGTTTGAGGTTGTCGTAAACGCGCGACAGGCGCTGCTCGTCAACATCTACCGCCATGACGTCAGCCTGCGGAGCGACTTCAAGAATATGCGTTGTTTTACCGCCAGGGGCAGCACAAAGGTCGAGGATGTGCTCACCGTTTTTGGGCTCAAGCCAGGTCATGCACCCTTGAGCCGAGGCGTCCTGTACGGTTACCCAGCCTTCATCGAAGCCAGGCAAAGCGTGTACGGGAGCAGGAGACGCTAAACGCACTGCATCAGGATAGTCGGCATGCGTGAACCCATTCATTCCTGCTTCTTCCAGCAGAGCCAGCCATTCCTCACGAGAATGATGGTTGCGGTTGACGCGTAGCCACATCGGCGGGCGCTGATTGTTGGCATCCGCAATCTCCTGCCACTGCTGAGGATAAGCTTTTTTCAAACGGTTAAGCAGCCAGTCCGGGTGCAGGAAGCGTTTTTCGCTTTGAGAGAATTCTTCCAGAAGTTCTTCCTGCTGACGCTGGAACTGGCGCAGAACGCCGTTGATCAGACCTTTGAGCTGAGGGCGTTTAATAACAACGGCACCTTCAACGGTTTCTGCCAATGCAGCATGCGCAGGTATGCGCGTGTGGAGAAGTTGATAAAAACCGACCATGATCAGGTAATGCACGGTGCGCTGTTTGCCCGTCATGGGGCGTGACATAAGCTTAGCAATTAGCCACTCAAGCTGGGAAAGGGTGCGCAGCACGCCGAAGCACAGCTCCTGCAGCAGCGCTTTATCTTTCTCGGACACTTTTTGCTGCAGCGGAGGCAGGACATTGCTCAACGACTGGCCTTGCTCAACCACTTTTTCAACGGCCTGCGCCGCCAGACTGCGTAGATTTTGTTTTTTCATAACCGTAAAAATAAAAATGCCCGGAACACCGGGCGTTAGGAAGTCATTTACTCAGGCAAGAAGATTACCAGGAATGAACCATTCGCGACGGGAATTGAGTAAATCCTGAGCGCTCATCGCTTTCTTACCCGAAGGCTGAAGTGACTCAAGGTTCAAAATACCGTCCACGGTGGCAACCTGAATGCCTTGCTTGTTTGCATCGATGATAGTGCCCGGTGCGGCCGTGACTGTTTTGTCGATGACCGAGGCTTTCCAGATTTTGACCGGCTGGTCATCTATCATCATCCAGCTCATTGGCCACGGATTAAATGCGCGAATGCAGCGCTCAAGCTGAGCCGCAGGAAGCGACCAGTCAATTTGAGCCTCTTCTTTGCTCAGCTTTTCGGCATAGGTCACCAGCGATTCGTCCTGAACTTCAGGCGTGGCCGTGTTATCAGCGAGTTGTTGCAATGTATCTATCAGACCCTTTGGCCCGAGGGCTGCCAGCTTGTCGTACAGAGTGGCACTGGTATCTTCAGCCGTAATTGGACAGGCCAATTTATAAAGCATGTCACCCGTATCTAAGCCTACATCCATCTTCATAATCGTGACGCCGGTTTCATCATCGCCAGCCCACAGGGAACGCTGAATGGGCGCCGCACCGCGCCAGCGCGGGAGCAGGGAACCATGTACGTTAACGCAGCCCAGGCGCGGCATTTCAAGCACCGCTTTTGGCAGAATTAAGCCGTAAGCCACCACCACCATGACGTCAGCATTAAGCTCGGCAACCAGCTGCTGATTTTCCTGAGGGCGCAACGAGGCTGGCTGAAAAACGGGTAATCCGTGTTCTTCCGCCAACACTTTTACCGGGCTTGGCATCAGCTTCTTACCGCGGCCCGCCGGGCGATCCGGTTGGGTGAATACGCCTACGACCTGATGTCCAGAAGAGAGCAGCGCATCAAGATGACGCGCTGCAAAATCAGGAGTTCCTGCGAAGATTATGCGTAGTGTTTTAGACACGTTATTCCTTGTATCCAGGGGGGCGTTATGCGCGGGAACGCATACGATCCAGTTTTTCTACTTTCTGACGAATACGCTGCTGTTTCAAAGGAGACAGGTAATCGATAAACAGTTTACCGACCAGGTGATCCATCTCGTGCTGAATGCAAATTGCCAGCAGATCGTCTGCTTCAAGTTCGAACGGATTACCGTCACGATCCAGAGCACGAATTTTCACTTTTTCAGCTCGCGGGACTAACGCGCGCTGTTCCGGAATGGACAGGCAACCTTCCTCAATACCCGTTTCACCGCTTTTCTCAAGCAGCTCAGGGTTGATCAGCACCAGTCGGCCATCGCGATTCTCAGAAACGTCGATCACGATGATGCGCTTGTGAATGTCGACCTGAGTTGCCGCGAGGCCAATACCTTCTTCGGCGTACATGGTATCGAACATATCATCTACGATACGCTGAATTTCTGCATTCACTTCTTTAACCGGTTCAGCGACGATGCGAAGGCGCTCGTCCGGAATATGTAACACTTGCAAAACTGCCATAAATTTCCAGAGTCGTGTTCAGGAGTTGATAAGAATATTATCTCTATTCTAGACAAATCCCCCCTCGATTGACAGCATCAGTGACCAATCGCAAAGATTGCTGAGGCTGCTTATGGCAGGGAAAAGGATGACGTCAACAGAGATATGGCTGCGGCTTATTAACATAGGTTCGCTATGCGGTGATGAGATGCTAACGGCGGTACAAATGCTGCTTAGCAAAGGCATAATTGACGTTGCCACCGTAAGAGAGGCGGGACTGTCAGCCGCACAAGCGAGGAAATTCTTCGCGCCAGACGAGAGCATGCTTGAGCGCAGTCTGAAATGGCTCGAACAGCCGGGGCACCATCTGCTGACTGCCAGCGATCCGCTTTATCCACCCCTGCTGCGTGCAATTCCCGATTACCCCGGAGCGCTGTTCGTGAAAGGGAACATCGATGTGCTCAACAGCCTTCAACTGGCGGTCGTGGGCAGTCGCGCTCCCTCATGGTATGGCCAGCGCTGGGGAAAAATCCTGTGTGAAGCGCTCTCGCAGTGTGGGTTTACCATTACCAGCGGGCTTGCCTGCGGTATTGACGGTGTAGCCCACCACGCGGCGCTTTCGGCGAATGGGCGCAGCGTGGCGGTGTTAGGCAATGGACTTTTTAGCGTTTATCCGCGTCGCCATCATAATCTGGCAGAGCAACTCGTCGAGTCAGGCGGAGCGTTAGTGTCTGAGTTTTCACTGTCAGCGCAGCCCTGGCCGGGCAATTTTCCGCGTCGCAACCGTATCATCAGCGGGCTAAGCCAGGGCGTATTGGTTGTAGAGGCGGCAATACGCAGCGGCTCCCTCGTCACGGCTCGTTGTGCCCTGGAGCAGGGACGTGAGATCTTCGCGCTTCCCGGCCCGATAGGAAATCCTGGCTGTGAAGGTCCTCACTGGCTAATAAAACAAGGCGCAACGCCAGTGACCTGCGCCGGTGATATTCTGGAAAATTTGCAGCAAGTCTTGCAGTGGCTGCAGGAACAACCTGAAAAGCGACATTATTCATCAGAACAGGGTAGGGCAGCATTGCCATTTCCCAAGCTCCTGGCTAACGTAGGAGATGAGGTAACACCTGTTGACGTTGTCGCTGAACGTGCCGGCCAACCTGTGCCAGTAACGGTAGCACAGCTACTCGAACTGGAGTTAGCAGGGTGGATCGCAGCTGTACCCGGCGGCTATGTCCGATTAAGGAGGGCAAGCCATGTTCGACGTACTGATGTATTTGTTTGAGACTTACATCCATAACGAAGCAGAAATGCGAGTGGATCAGGACAAATTGACACGGGATCTTACCGATGCGGGATTCGAGCGGGAAGATATTTATAATGCGTTGATGTGGCTGGAGAAGTTGGCTGATTATCAGGAAGGCCTTGCCGAACCGATGCAGTTAGCTTCCGATCCGCTGTCAGTACGCATTTACACCGCCGAAGAGTGTGAAAGGCTGGATGCGAGCTGCCGGGGATTTGTTTTATTCCTCGAGCAGATTCAGGTGCTAAACCTCGAAACGAGAGAGATGGTGATAGAGCGCGTCATGGCGCTGGATACGGCAGAATTTGAACTGGAAGACCTCAAGTGGGTCATCCTTATGGTTCTGTTCAATATTCCTGGCTGCGAAAATGCCTATCAGCAAATGGAAGAATTACTCTTTGAAGTGAATGAAGGTATGCTGCATTAATTCAATGTGCAGCACCAAGAGTTGTTATGGCCAAATCAGCACTATTCACGGTGCATAAAAATGAGCCCTGCCCACAGTGTGGGGCTGAACTTGTTATTCGGTCCGGGAAACACGGTCCGTTTCTCGGGTGTTCACAGTATCCGGAATGTGACTATGTCCGTCCTCTGAAAAGCCAGGCGGACGGACATATCGTTAAGATTCTGGAGGGACAGCCTTGCCCACTATGCGGTGGTGAGCTTGCCCTGCGACAGGGGCGTTACGGGATGTTTATTGGCTGCAGCCACTATCCCGAGTGTGAACATACGGAACAAATCGATAAGCCTGATGAAACGGCGATTGCCTGTCCTCAATGTCAGAGTGGTCAACTGGTTCAACGCCGCTCTCGTTTTGGTAAGACTTTCCATTCCTGCGACCGTTATCCTGAATGTCAGTTCGTTATCAATTTCAAACCCGTAACGGGCGTCTGCCCTCATTGCAATTACCCGCTACTTATAGAAAAGAAAACCGCGCAAGGTATGAAACGCTTCTGCGCCAATAAACAATGTGGAAAGCCGATTTCGGCGGATCAAAACAGTGAATAAAACCCTGCAAGCAGGCTCTGTCGCACATGCCGTGGCCGTCCTGAAAAAAGAAGAAGTCATCGCCTATCCAACAGAGGCCGTCTTTGGCGTCGGTTGCGATCCTGACAGCGAGCTGGCCGTAAGCCGCCTGCTCGCTCTCAAAAAAAGACCCGTCGAGAAAGGGCTTATACTGATTGCGGCTAATTATGAGCAGCTTAAGCCTTATATCGATGATTCCATGCTTACACCGGCGCAGCGGGAGACTATTTTCTCTGCGTGGCCAGGACCCGTCACCTTTGTTTTTCCGGCGAAGCCTTCGACGCCACGCTGGTTGACCGGTCGCTTTGACTCGCTTGCGGTTCGCGTAACGGATCATCCGCTGGTGGTGGAGCTGTGTCTGGCGTTTGGCAAACCGCTGGTCTCGACCAGCGCGAATTTAACCGGGTTACCGCCTTGCCGGACAACGGAAGACGTGCTGGCGCAGTTTGGCGAAGATTTCCCGGTAGCGGCTGGTGAAACCGGTGGCCGCCAGAATCCGTCGGAAATCCGCGACGCTTTGACCGGCGAACGTTTTCGCCAGGGGTAATATTTATGGAAACCTACGCTGTTTTTGGTAATCCAATCGCGCATAGCAAGTCGCCGTTTATCCATCAGCAGTTTGCTGCCCAGCTCCAGATAGGTCATCCCTATGGTCGCGTTCTCGCACCCGTTGATGCGTTTGTACCGACACTCAATGCTTTTTTTGATGCTGGGGGTAAAGGTGCGAATGTGACGGTGCCTTTTAAGGAGGCCGCTTTCGAACGTGCAGATGAGCTTACCGAGCGGGCGTCTCTTGCCGGCGCGGTAAATACCCTAAAGCGTCTTGAGGATGGGCGCCTTCTGGGTGATAACACGGATGGAATTGGTTTACTGAGCGATCTTGAGCGACTGTCGTTTATTAAACCCGGCTTTCGGGTTTTGCTGATTGGCGCAGGCGGGGCATCAAGAGGCGTGCTGCTTCCGCTGCTTTCACTCGATTGCGCGGTGACAATTACCAACAGAACGTTTTCCAAAGCTGAAGATTTTGCTGCGTTGTTTGCACATACCGGTAGCGTGAGCGCGATAGCGCTTGACGATCTTGTCGATCGTGAATTTGATCTTGTCATCAATGCCACCTCAAGCGGCATTGCTGGAGAAGTCCCTGCGATCCCTGCTTCGCTTGTAAGCAGTCATATCTATTTCTATGACATGTTTTATCAGAAGGGTAAAACGCCTTTCCTGACCTGGTGTGAACAACACGGTGCAAAACATTTGGCCGATGGTCTGGGTATGCTGGTGGGCCAGGCGGCTCATGCGGTGCTGCTCTGGCACGGCGTGCTGCCTGAAGTTGAACCGGTGATCGAAAAACTCAAGCAGGAATTAACGGCGTGAATCAGGCGATCCACTTTCCTGACAGAGAAGCCTGGGATGATGCCAGGCAAGCGGTCTGTTTCCCGGTGCTGGTACATGGAATGCAGCTAACGTGTGCGGTTGCTGGAGAAACGCTGCTGAGTCGGTTTGGCGGCGTAAATCCGTTAGACGTGTTTTGCGATAATCGCTGGGATCTGGAAGAAGAAGCCAGCGATTTAATCCGCGACGGGCAGGAAGACGATCAGGGCTGGATCTGGTTATCCTGAGCCAGATACTCATCTTTCCATCGTACATAATTGTTCGCGGAATATTTCAACCCTTCGAGCTCTGCCTCTTTTAAGGGGCGGATCTGTTTAACCGGACTACCTAAATAGAGATAACCGCTTTCGAGTCGTTTGTTCTGTGGGACAAGACTGCCCGCGCCGATCATTACGTCATCCTCTATTATTGCGCCATCCAGCAAAATTGACCCCATCCCCACAAGAACCCGGTTACCTATCGTGCAGCCGTGGAGCATCACTTTATGGCCAACGGTGACATCATCTCCAATAACGAGTGGGTTTCCCTGAGGATTGTATGAGGATTTATGCGTCACATGCAGAACGCTGCCGTCCTGAACGTTGGTCCGCGCGCCGATGGAGACATGATTGACGTCTCCCCTGATTGCAACCAGTGGCCAGATACTCACGTCATCGGCCATACTGACATCGCCGATAACGACGCTGCTGGCGTCGATCATCACGCGATCGCCTGTTTGGGGGAACAGATCTTTATAAGGACGTAATACTGCAGACATATCTACCTCGATAAATGAGCGCTATAAGAGAAGACTTTGATCGTATTGTTGGATCGAGGCAAGGTAAAACGCCTCAATATTTAAGCAAATCGGATGGGATTTCGGCGAAAAGCGCGGAAATTCAGCAGTCAGCAAAAAAGATCTAAAAAAGACTTGTGCTCAAAAATGGGATCCCTATAATGCGCCTCCATCGACACGGCAGATGTGAATCACTTCACAGACAACCCGGTCGGTTGAAGAGAAAAAATCCTGAAATAACGGGTTGACTCTGAAAGAGGAAAGCGTATTATACGCCACCTCGCAACGGTGAGCGAAAGCCGCGTTGCACTGC
>NZ_JBGKEB010000030.1:0-40693 GCF_041399425.1 Enterobacter sp. KBR-315C3_2022 | reverse complement strand
CCCCCGGAGAGTGAGGCGGCTGAATATAGGTAACGAGTTGAAAAGGATGGGAAAGGAGTACAGTAATATGGTCATGGAGGTATGACCATATTACTGGGGATCCCTCAGCCCACAGGGAGAGGGAGAAAACCATCATGTAGGCCGGGTAAGGCGAAGCCGCCACCCGGCAAAATAACCTCACCGCTGCTCATCCAGCTGCAGCGCCACGTACAGCAGCAGCCTGTCGTCGAAGTTCCCCAGATCCAGCCCCGTCAGCTCCGAAATGCGGTTAAGCCGATACTCCAGCGTATTGCGGTGAATAAACAGCGCTTTTGACGTTGCCAGCGGCTGCACGTTATGGCGAAACCACGCCTGAAGCGTGCGGCGCAGCAGGCCGTTATTATCCATCGCCTTCAGGCGAACGAGCGGACGCGCCAGCTCGTTGGCCTGCCAGCCGCCGCGCAGGCTATCAAGCAGCACCGGCAGCATCAGATCCTGGTAGAAATAGCTCCGGCTTTCCGGCATGCGCTGCTTGCCCACCATCATGGTGGTTCGCGCCGTTCGCCACGAGCGCGCAATGCTGCCCGGCCCGGTAAAGTAGTTGCCCAGCGCCACGCGAAAGCGCAGCTGGCCGTTCTCCTTCATGCGCGAAATCAGCAGCTCCACGCGGCGGCGGTGGTCTTCCGCATCCCAGCGTCCAAATGCGTTTAGCGCGGGCTTCAGCACCACCATTTCCGTGAGGGAGACAATCGCCACCAGGTTATCGCGCTCCGGCGTCGCCAGCGCGTTTTGCAGCTGCTGCAGTTCCGTCATCGCGCTGTCCACGCCAAGCTGGCCGCTATCGACCTCAATCACCGCCACGACGCGCGGCTGATTCAGATCGATGCCCAGGCGCTGCGCCCATTCGCTCAGCGCGGGCGTGTGCTCTTCGGCCTGGATCAGGTTCATGACCAGCTCTTCACGCAGGCGGCTGTCCTGTGCCAGAAGGTGCATCAGACGCGACTGCTCAAGCATCATCTCGGCCGTCATGCAGACCAGCTCGCCGTACTTCCTCAGCGATTCCGGCTCTCCGGTCAGGCCGATGACGCCGACAATTTCCCCCTCAAGCCGCAGCGGCAGGTTTATCCCCTGGCGCACGCCGTGAAGGTGTTTGGCAACCGCGTCGTCAATGTCCACCACCCGCCCCTGAGAGAGCACCAGCAGCGCGCCTTCGTGCAATTCCCCAATACGCTCGCGATCGCCGCTGCCGATAATGCGCCCGCGGGCGTCCATAACGTTAATATTGGTATCGATGATGCGCATCGTGCGCGCCACGATATCCTGCGCCATTTTGGTATCAAGATGCCAGCCAGCCATGCAACCCTCCTCTGAGCAGAGCTCAAGCATAGGTGAGTGAGGCGCGCGCCGCACTGTGCAGATGCACAAAGTGAGCTGAAGAACTATGGACTTGTGGAAAGGGTCACAGAAATGAAAAAACCCCCGCCGAACTCATCCGGCGAGGGCTTTACGCCTCTAACGCATTACTGCATCAGCAGGTAGATAGAAGTATCACCACGCTGAATATTCAGGGCCAGCACGGAAGGCTTGCTGTCGAGAATTTTGCGCAGTTCAGCGATGTTTTTCACAGGCTGCTGGTTAGCGCCCATGATGACGTCGCCTTTCTTCAGGCCGATACGGGCAGCCGGTGAGTTCGCCTTCACGTTATTCACCACCACGCCTTTATCTTCACCCTTGTTGCTCATCTCAGCGCCTTCGATGCCGCTGAAGATGGTGCTGGAATCAACCTGATTCTGGCTGCTCTGCTGGAGCTCGAGGCTGACGTTAACCGGCTTGCCGTCGCGCAGCAGGCCAAGCGTGACTTTGCTGCCAATCGGCATTGAGCCCACTTCGGCGCGCAGGGCGGCGAAGCTGCTGATCGGCTTACCGTTCAGGGAGGTAATCACATCACCCGCTTTGATGCCGGCCTTCGCGGCCGAGGAGTTCGCCATCACCTGGCTCACGAACGCCCCGCGCTGCGCGTCAACCTTCATCGCTTTCGCCAGCTCAGAGTTCAGCTCTGTGCCCATGATGCCAAGCTCGCCGCGTTTCACCTGGCCATACTTGACCATCTGCTCGGTCAGGTTTTTCACCATGTTGCTTGGAATAGCAAAGCCGATACCGATGTTGCCGCCGTCCGGTGCGAGGATCGCGGTGTTAATCCCGATCAGCTCGCCGTTAAGGTTAACCAGCGCGCCGCCGGAGTTACCGCGGTTGATCGCCGCATCCGTCTGGATGAAGTTTTCGTAGTTTTCCGCGTTCAGGCCGCTACGACCCAGCGCAGAGACGATGCCGGAGGTCACGGTTTCACCCAGTCCGAACGGGTTACCGATCGCCACGGTGTAGTCGCCCACGCGCAGCGCGTCAGAATCGGCAAGCTTAATCGCCGTCAGGTTTTTCGGGTCCTGAATCTGAATCAGCGCAATGTCAGAGCGCGGATCTTTGCCGACGACTTTGGCGTCAAACTTACGGCCATCGCTCAGCTGAACCTTAATGGTGTTCGCATTATCCACCACGTGGTTGTTGGTCACGACATAGCCTTTAGCCGCGTCAATGATAACGCCGGAACCCAGCGCCATAAATTTCTGCTGCTGGCCGCCGCCGTTGCCGCTATCCCCGGCACCGCCGCCCTGACAGAACGGAGAGCTCTGGAATGGAGAACCGTCCTGGCAGAACGGCGAGTTATCGCCAAAGAACTGCTGGAAGTTACGCGGCATGCGCGGCGTATTGACGGTCGTACTTCCCTCAACGTTGATACTCACCACCGATGGCATCACTTTTTCGAGCATCGGTGCCAGGCTTGGCATTTGCTGCGCGGTCGTTGCCGAAGAGGCCGTTTCCGCAGCCGTTGCTGCCACAGGGGACAGCGCTAAACCTAAACTCAGAGCCAGTGCACTCATTGCTAATGTGGTTTTTTTCATGTTTCTCTTTCTCGATTCACAGATAACGCAAAATTGCTGTGTAACTCAGATTCATTTTATACCGCTTAGTTCCGGAATTAACTTTATGGGAAAAGTAAAAATTTATTGGCCGTCTTTACAAAACTTGCCGCTTATTCCACGGCCATCAGCTTGCGGTATTCATCCCAGGCATACAAATCGGTCATGCCGCTGATATAGTCCTGAATCAGGCGGCAGCGGTAATAATATTCCAGCACCGGCCACTGCGCGGAGCTGCGCTCAATTTTGCTGACGGACTCTATATAGGCCAGCCGGTGCCGGGTTGAAAGCTTCTGGTACAACCGCGATTCAATAGGCAAGCGGCGCACGCGCTCGTGTTCTACCAGCTCGCTAAACTCATCTACCGATAATTGCAGCAGCGGCCGATAAATTTCCAGCAGGCCGCTGATCACGCGATATCCCTGTAATTCCAGCTGCTCAACGTCGGGATGGCTGAAAACATGGCGGACGGCGACATTTTTATATAGCTCAAGGAGCTGGCTAAAGCTGCTGTCATCTTCCAGCAGCGCATGATTAAAATCGCCGCTGAAAATGGTGGGCAGGTTATCAATAAACCGCGCGGCGGCGTAGGGCACCAGCTTATTAAGGGTATTGACCCGAAGATACATAAAGAATTGATCTTCAGTGCTGCGGCTCAGTGAATTTGAGCGCGATTTTTCCCATGCGTTCTCGACGACCTGAGCAAATAAAGAGCCTTTTTCATGCGGCCCCCAGGCGTCATAAAGATGCTGATAAAGCTCCTCAACGCTGAATATCCGTTTCTCAACGGCATCTTCCAGATCGGCAACGCAATAAGAGATATCGTCAGCGGCTTCCATAATCCACGTTAATGGAAAGCGGCCGTTCGGCGTCAGGGAAAGTTCTTTACGCAGCCTTTCAATATAGGCTTCCTCAGAGAGGTAATAGCCCGGCTTTTTCATCAGGTAGCTGTGCGAAGCAGGAGGATCGCCCATCCACCAGGCCGGACGCGTGTATTTCAAAATGCAGCCGACCTGCGCCCAGGTGAGGTTCATGCGCATCAGGGAATGCACCAGCCGGATCCCCTGCGCATTGCCTTCGAAATGGCACAGATCCTGACGCACCTTGCGCCGCAGGTCGTTGAGGCTCTCCTCGCCCTCGCGCAGGCACAGGTCCCGCACCGCGCAGCGGTCATCGCTGAGCGGCTGGCTTTTGGCATCCGCGGGATAAAGGCGCTGCTTGAACCAGTCGTTGATCGCCGCCTCGCCAAAATGACCGAACGGCGGGTTGCCAATATCGTGCATCAGGCACGCCATCTCGACGATGCTTTCAAACGGCCCGGTAAGCTCGTCCAGGCCGTACGCTTCCAGCAGCCGCTGCTCTTTAAGGCGGCTTAAAATCTCTTTGGCGATGTAGCGGCCAACCTGCTGGACTTCCATGGAGTGGGTCAGGCGCGTGCGCACCGCGGCATTGCGCTCGAGCGGGAAGACCTGGGTCTTCTGCTGAAGGCGGCGAATGGCGGGAGAGTTAATGATGCGCCCGCGATCGCTTTCGAAGATGCGCAGAATTTCATGCTCATTCTTGACGCCCTGCGGCGACCGAAACCGACGGTGCCAGTTTATTTTGCTGCGAAAATCGATCTGCGCCATGTGCTCCCCCGCGTGAGAAATGCGCTTCCACTAAAGCCCATGATAGACTATGCATCTTAACAAGGCACATCGCGAGTAAATCTATGAAAATCGGCATTATTGGTGCAATGGAAGAAGAAGTTACGCTGCTGCGTGACAAAATTGAGAACCGCCAAACGCTCTCCTTAGGTGGGTGTGAAATCTACACCGGCCAGCTGAACGGTGTTGACGTAGCTCTGCTGAAATCAGGCATCGGTAAAGTGGCGGCAGCACTGGGCGCAACGCTGCTGCTCGAACGCTGCAAGCCAGACGTTATCATCAACACCGGTTCTGCGGGCGGCCTCGCGCCGACGCTGAAAGTGGGTGATATCGTGGTGTCCGACGAAGCGCGCTACCACGATGCGGACGTGACCGCGTTCGGCTACGAATACGGCCAGCTTCCGGGCTGCCCGGCGGGCTTCAAGGCCGATGACAAGCTGGTTGCTGCCGCAGAAGGCTGCATCGCCGAGCTGAATCTGAACGCCGTGCGCGGGCTGATCGTCAGCGGTGACGCATTCATTAACGGCTCCGTCGGCCTGGCCAAAATTCGCCATAATTTCCCGCAGGCCGTGGCGGTTGAAATGGAAGCTACCGCGATTGCCCACGTTTGCCATAACTTCAGCGTGCCGTTCGTGGTGGTTCGCGCGATCTCCGACGTGGCCGATCAGCAATCCCATCTCAGCTTCGACGAGTTCCTTGCCGTTGCGGCAAAACAGTCCACCGTGATGGTGGAAACCCTGGTGCAGAAACTGGCACGTGGGTAAATACAGCATCAGGGCGCTGGCCGCCCTGCTTCTGCTTATCCCGGCGTGGCTTATCGCCGCGCCGCGGGTCATCACGCTCTCCCCTGCCAATACCGAGCTGGCCTTTGCCGCCGGCATCACGCCGGTTGCCGTCAGCAGCTTTTCAGACTTCCCCGCGCAGGCCGCCGGAATTGAACAGGTCGCGACCTGGCAGGGGATGAACCTCGAACGCATCGTGGCGCTCAGGCCCGATCTGGTTCTGGCCTGGCGCGGCGGCAACGCCGAGCGGCAGGTCAATCAGCTGACCTCGCTGGGCATTAAGGTGATGTGGATTGATGCGGTGAGCGTTGAGCAGGTCGCCCAGGCGCTGCGCGATCTGGCCCCCTACAGCCCCACGCCGAAAAAAGCCGAGCAGGCCGCGCAGCAGATGCTAAACGACTACGCCGCGCTGAAGGACAAATACGCGACGCAGGCCAAAAAGCGCGTTTTCCTGCAGTTCGGCAGCCAGCCGCTGTTTACCACCGGAAAAGGCTCCATTCAGAACCAGGTGCTGGAGGTCTGCGGTGGAGAAAATATTTTTGCTGCCAGCCGTGTGCCGTGGCCTCAGGTCAGCCGGGAACAGGTGCTGGCACGCCAGCCGCAGGCCATCGTGGTGGTTGGAAATGCGGGTGAGATTCCTAAAATTGAACGGTTCTGGCAGCGCCAGCTCAAAATTCCGGTAATTGCCCTTCACGGCGACTGGTTTGAACGTGCTGGCCCGCGTATTATCCTCGCCGCTAAACAACTCTGTGCCGCGCTGGCCGAGAGTCAAACATAGACCCGAAAAGTTCGAGGATTTCACGATGCTCGTTTATTGGCTGGATATTCTTGGCACAGCCGTTTTTGCTATCTCCGGCGTTCTGCTCGCGGGAAAACTACGCATGGACCCGTTTGGCGTGCTGGTGCTCGGCGTCGTCACGGCCGTCGGCGGCGGGACCATCCGCGATATGGCTTTGGCCCACGGCCCCGTTTTTTGGGTGAAAGATCCCACGGATTTAGTGGTGGCGATGGTCACCTGCCTGCTGACGATCGTGCTTATCCGCCAGCCGCGCAGGCTGCCCAAATGGATACTGCCGGTTCTGGATGCCGTAGGGCTGGCCGTGTTTGTAGGCATTGGCGTGAACAAGGCGTTCCTGGCGGGCACCGGTCCCCTGGTCGCGATTTGCATGGGCGTGCTGACCGGCGTGGGCGGCGGGATTATTCGCGACATTCTGGCGCGTGAAGTGCCGATGATCCTGCGAACGGAAATCTACGCCACCGCCTGCATTATCGGCGGGATCGTTCACGCCACGGCCTACTACACCTTCGCCGTTCCGCTGGAGAACGCGGCGATGCTCGGGATGCTGGTGACGCTGGTCATACGCTTAGCGGCGATACGCTGGCACCTCAAGCTGCCGACGTTTGCGCTGGATGAAAATGGAAGGTAAAAGCAAAAACGGTAACCCTCAGGTTACCGTTTTTAATATTTTCTCCCTCTCCCACGGGAGAGGGAGAGGGCTGGGGTGAGGGCATCAGCCCGCACCGTCAAAAACATTAAATGCTGAACGACGATCCACACCCGCAGGTGCTTGTCGCGTTAGGGTTAGTCACCACAAAGCGCGAACCTTCCAGGCCCTCGGTGTAGTCAACCGAACCGCCCACCAGATATTGCAGGCTCATCGGGTCAACCACCAGCGCGACGCCCTGTTTCTCAATGGTCATATCGCCATCGTTCACCTGATCGTCAAAGGTAAAACCGTACTGGAAGCCGCTGCAGCCGCCGCCGGTAATATAAACGCGCAGTTTCAGATCCGGATTGTCTTCGTCGGCAATCAGGGTTTTCACTTTGTTGGCCGCTGCTTCGGTAAACTGCAGCGGCAGCGCTACGTCATCACTCATCTTATGCTCCCATGAATACTGCCATTGGGTAAAAATCACCCAATTCTTAACGTCATTATCTAATACCCTGGTAATTCATTCAAGTATTCTGCTGAGCCTCCTGCTTCGCCAGGGTGCGAGCAAGAAGGGTGGAGTATAGCGGTTTTCCACCCAGGAATTGGGCTAATAGTGTCGCGCCGAGACAGGTAATGATCATTGGCAAAATGAGCTGATAATTGTCCGTCATCTCCAGAACCAGCACGATGCCGGTGAGCGGCGCGCGCAGCGAGGCCGCCAGCAGCGCGCCCATGCCCGCAATCGCAAAGGTCCCCGCCTCCAGGTGATAGGCCGGAAATCCCGCCGCCGCCGCCATGCCAAACGCGGTGCCGAGCAGCGTGCCGAGCGCCAGCATCGGCGCAAAAATACCGCCGGGCGCGCCGGATGAGAAGCAGAGCACGGTGGTGATCACCCGGGAGATAAACATAAACAGCAGCAGGCCCACGCTGAAGTTTCCCGCTGCCGCAATCGGGATAAGGCCAAAGCCGCCGCCCGCCGCGTTGGGCTCGGCAAAGCCGAGAATGCCGCAGACGCCGCCGAGCAGGCCGCCCACCAGCACCCATTTCGTCGTGTTGCCGCCGTGAATGCGCTGGAACATGTCCTGCGCGCGCAGGATCAGCGTATTAAACAGCGGGCCGACGACGCCAAAAATCATGCCGAGGATCAGATACAGCCACAGCGTGTTCACCGGCGCGTTGGTTAATTTCCCAACCTCAATCACCGCCCCTTCGCCGTTAAAGATGCGAAAAACGATCGCCGACATGATCACGCCGGTAAAGACCGCCTTAATGGAGATCAGGTTGTAGCGAAACTGCGCGCGCATCTCTTCGATGATAAACAAAATGCCCGCCAGCGGGGCGTTGAACGCGGCTGACAGCCCCGCCGCCGCGCCGGTCGCCAGCAGCGTATGGCGCGCTTCGGCGCTGCGCATGCGAAACAGATCGCCCACCATGCGCCCAACGTTCCCACCGAGCTGCACCGTTGGCCCCTCGCGCCCGAGCACCATGCCCGCGCCGAGCGTGCCCATGCCGCCGATAAACTTCACGGGGATCACGCGCCACCAGCGCACCGGGCGCAGCTCTTCGAGCGCGCCTTCAATCTCGGGAATCCCCGATCCGCCCGCCTCCGGCGCAAACCGGCGCACCAGAAAATAGCCGACCATCGCCAGCAGCGCGGAAAATCCAAACGCCAGAACCCAGACCAGCACCCCGCTGTCGGCAAATCCGGCCACCGTTCCAATGCGCCAGTTGAGCACCGCGTTGACCGCTTTCTCAAACGCGACGCCAACCAGTCCGGCCAGCGTCCCTACTACGGCGGCGGCCAGCAGGATCGCCAGCGGGGTTTTATCCCGGTCGAGCAATCGACGGATGCTGATGCGGTGACGCGCGCGCGTAAACTGCTGTTCTTCAAAAGAGGGAGTCTCTGCTTTCATTACCTGCTCGTGTTCGTCATACAAATCGCCGCGAGGATTTTACCAGAGACATTCTTCGCGTCTGCTGAAAAAACCTTAACAATTGTTGAGTCGGGAATGGGCAAACATTTCATTACCTTCCGCGTATCGCATAGAATAGTGTGCTTATCTTCTTTTTACGAACCAGGAACGACGCCATGAGCAAGTCTGAAAACCTCTACAGCGCAGCCCGCGAGCTGATCCCGGGCGGCGTAAACTCGCCCGTCCGCGCATTCACGGGCGTAGGCGGCACGCCGCTGTTTATCGAACGCGCTGACGGCGCGTACCTGTACGATGTGGATGGCAAAGCCTATATCGATTACGTCGGCTCCTGGGGCCCGATGGTGCTGGGCCATAACCACCCCGCCATTCGCAGCGCGGTGATTGAAGCGGCGCAGCGCGGCCTGAGCTTTGGCGCGCCGACCGAGATGGAAGTGAAAATGGCGGCGCTGGTGACCGAGCTGGTGCCGACCATGGACATGGTGCGCATGGTGAACTCCGGTACCGAAGCCACCATGAGCGCCATCCGCCTGGCGCGCGGCTTTACCGGCCGCGACAAAATCATCAAGTTCGAAGGCTGTTACCACGGCCACGCGGACTGCCTGCTGGTGAAGGCGGGCTCCGGCGCGCTGACCCTCGGCCAGCCTAACTCGCCGGGCGTACCCGCTGACTTTGCTAAGCACACCCTGACCTGCACCTACAACGATCTGGACACCGTGCGCGCGGCGTTCGAGCAGTATCCGCAGGAGATCGCCTGCATCATCGTTGAACCGGTGGCGGGCAACATGAACTGCATCCCGCCGCACGCTGACTTCCTGCCGGGCCTGCGCGCCCTGTGCGACGAGTTCGGCGCGCTGCTGATCATCGACGAAGTGATGACCGGCTTCCGCGTCGCGCTGGCGGGCGCACAGGATTATTACGGCGTCGAGCCGGACCTGACCTGCCTCGGCAAAATCATTGGCGGCGGCATGCCGGTGGGCGCATTCGGCGGTCGTAAGGACGTGATGGACGCGCTGGCGCCGACCGGTCCGGTTTACCAGGCGGGCACGCTCTCCGGCAACCCGATCGCGATGGCGGCCGGCTTTGCCTGTCTGACCGAGGTGGCGCAGCCGGGGATCCATGAAACGCTGACCGACCTGACCACGCAGCTGGCAAACGGCCTGCTTAACGCCGCGAAAGAGGCGGGCGTTCCGCTAGTGGTGAACCACGTGGGCGGCATGTTCGGGATTTTCTTCACCGATGCGAAAACCGTGACCTGCTATCAGGACGTAGTGAAGTGCGACGTGGAACGCTTCAAGCGCTTCTTCCACCTGATGCTGGAAGAAGGCGTGTACCTGGCGCCTTCCGCGTTTGAAGCGGGCTTTATGTCCGTGGCGCACAGCAAAGACGATATCAACAACACCATCGACGCGGCGCGTAAGGTGTTTGCGAAGCTCTAAGGGCAAAGCCGGGTGGCGCTGACGCTTACCCGGCCTACGATGTTTTCCCTCTCTCCGTGGGAGAGGGCTTGGGAGAGGGCATCAGCCCGCACCTGACTACCTGCTCTGCTTTCTCAACAGATAAATAAAGTACGGCGCGCCGATAAAGGTCGACAGCAGGCCTGCCGGGATCTGATACGGGAACAGCACCATCCTGCCGCACCAGTCGGCAAAGACCAGCATCACGCCGCCCGTCAGGGCAGACATCACGATATGCGGCATCGTCCGGCGGAAGCCGAGCATTCTGGCGATGTGCGGCGCCATCAGCCCAACAAAGCTCAGCGGACCGATGGTCATGGTTGCCGTGGCCGTCAGGCAGGCCGCCAGCAGCAGCAGGCCAACGCGCGCTGGCGTGAGCGCAATACCCACGGCGCGCGCGGTTTCACCACCGAGCGGCAGAATGGTCATCCAGCGGCGGCACAGCGGCACAATCGCCAGCAGCACCACCATTGCCAGCCCGGTAAACATAACCTGGCCTTCGGTTGCCCGGTAGGTCGAGCCGGAAATCCACGTCAGGATCTGCGCCATGCGCGGATCGCCGCTGGCCTGCAGCATCATCAGCAGCATGGTAAACGCGGTGCTCAGCGCCATCCCCGCCAGCAGCATGCGGTGCGGAGAAAAGCCCCCGCGCCCGGCGGCGATCATGATGATCAGCAGCGTCACCGCCGCGCCGAGGCTCCCGGCAGGCATCAGCCAGCCGAAGGCGTTGCCCGGCACGAAGAACAGCATCAGAACCACGCCGAACGCCGCGCCGGAGCTGATCCCCAGCACTTCCGGGCTCGCCATCGGGTTGCCGGTCAGGCGCTGAATAATGCAGCCCGCGACCGCCAGCATCACCCCCGCAATCAGCGCGGCGCCGATGCGCGGCCAGCGCCACTGGAGCAGATCGTTGAGCAGAGAGCCGCTCGCCCAGTGCCAGCCCGTCGCGTCGCGCCCTAAAGAGAGCGCGGCCACCGCGGCCAGCAGCAGCACCGCCATGCCCGCCAGCGCATACCACAGCAGATGCTGGCGCTCGGTGTACACTTTGTCACCGGCATCCATCGCCGGGGCGCTCATGCTGCGCAGGCGCGGCAGCAGCCACAGCAGCAGCGGCGCGCCGATCAGCGCAGTCACCGATCCGGTGGAGAATTCCATCCAGACCCGCGCCAGCCAGAGAATGATTTGGTCGGACAGCCAGAGGATCAGCGCCCCGATAACCGGCGCCAGCACCAGCCGCGCCAGCAGGCGACGCGCGCCGAGCATTTTCGCCAGCAGCGGCGCAAACAGGCCGATAAAGCCGATGATGCCCACCGCGTTCACCAGCAGGGCGCTCAGCACAATCGCCAGCGTCAGGGCCGCCAGGCGCGCCAGCGACAGCGCCAGGCCGAGGTTGCGCGCAACGCCGTCGTCCAGCCCCATCAGCGTGAGCGGGCGCAGCAGCAGCAGCGTCAGCACCACGCCGCCGATCAGCTGCGGCCACAGGCGATCGACGATGTTCCAGTCGGTCTGGGTCAGCGTCCCCGTGCTCCACAGGAACATGCTCTGCAGCTGATCGTGATGGAACAGCACCAGCAGCTGGTTAATCGCCCCGCAGTAGAGGCTCACCACCAGCCCCGCCAGAATCAGCGTGACGGGAGAAAGACGCTTGCCCCAGGCGACGCCGAAGACCACGGCACCGACGACGCACGCCCCCGCGAGCGCGGCAAACTGGGAGGTTAGCGCTCCCGGCAGCGCCCACAGCGTGGTAATCGTGATCCCGAGCTGCGCGCCGGTGGCGACGCCCAGCGTAGTGGGCTCTGCCAGCGGGTTACGCAGCACCTGCTGGAACAGAACGCCCACCAGCCCCAGCCCGGCCCCCACCAGCAGCGAAATCGCCAGGCGCGGCAGCAGGCTGTAGTGGAACAGCATTTGCTGAATGTTATCGATATCCGGCGCGACAAAGGCCGCGCCCCACTGCCCGCGCGGCAGAGCCGTCGACAGGTTGATCCAGGTGAGCGTGAGGGCGACGACGAATATCAGCCCCAGCAGCAGCGCCGGGAAGCGAGCGATGCGCGTGCTCATGCCTTTCCTCCCAGCGCGTTATCGAGCACGCGCGCGAAATGCATCGCCGACAGCGTCGCGCCGTAGAACCACACGGCGGGGGCGCGCTGGAAGCGCCGCTCGCGCACGAACGGCATCGCCTGCCACAGCGGGGTCGCCATCAGCGCCTGCATCTCGCGCTCGTTGCCGTGGTCGAAGCACAGCACGTCAACGTCCCGGAACGCCGCCAGGCGGTCAATGCCCACGGCGGTGCTGCCCCAGAAGGTCATCTCCCCTTCCCAGGCGTTGCGAATGCCAAAGCTATCAAGCACTTCCTGGAACAGGCAGTTGTTACCGAAGACCAGCATATGGCGGGCGTCCAGCAGCGTGACCATCAGCAGAGGCCGATCGCCGCGATTGGCAAAGCGCGGCCTGAGGGAGTCAATCAGCGCGTCAAATTCGGCGAGATGCGTTTTCGCCTCGGCTTCGCGATTGAGAAACTGCGCCATTTCGTTGATGGACTTTTTCGCCATCGCCAGCGGCTTTTTGCCGTCGCTGAAGGTGAAGCCGCGGCCGGGCGCAATGCGCGACATGATCGCTTCCGACGGGCCGTAGCCCGCCGACCAGAATAAAAATGACGGCTTCATTTGGGTGAGAAGCTCAAGGTTAGGCTCGGTGCGCAGGCCGATGTCGATAACCGACTCCGGCAGCTTCGGCTCGTTCACCCACAGGTTGTAGTTGGGGATATCGGCGACGCCGTAGGGCGTGACGCCCAGCGCCAGCATCAGCTCGACGGGAAGCCATTCCAGCGCCACGATGCGGCGCAGATCGATAGTCTCCGCGCGCGCCGTATTCATCTTCAGCAGCAGCGGGGAGAGCGCCATCGCCGTCAGCAGGCGGCGGCGGGTAATGCGTGTGTTGTCCAGCATCAGTAGACAAAGCTCACCGGTGCAGCCCCGGCAGGGTGAGGCAGAATACCCATTGGAATACCGTAGATGTGTTCCAGCGTTTCGCTGCGCATCAGCTCGGACGGCGAGCCCTGGGCGATCATCTCCCCGCCGCGCAGCGCCACGAGATAGTCACAGTAGCGCGCCGCCATGTTGATATCGTGCAGGACCGCGATCACCGTCAGGCCGCGCTGCTGGCTCAGGCGATGCACCAGCGCCAGCACGTCGACCTGATGGGCAATGTCCAGCGCGGACGTCGGTTCATCAAGCAGGAGACAGCGGCTGTCCTGCGCCACCAGCATCGCAATCCACGCGCGCTGGCGTTCCCCGCCCGACAGGCTATCCACCAGACGGTGCGCCAGCGGCTTAAGCCCGACCAGCGCAATCGCCTCTTCCACCTTCTCCCGGTCGGCCACGCCGAAGCGCCCAAGCGCGCCGTGCCACGGGTAGCGGCCAATCGCCACCAGCTCGCGCACCGTCATGCCTTCCGCCTGCGGCAGCTGCTGCGGCAGATAGGCGACCTTGCGGGCGAAGGCTTTGCTGTTCCAGCTTTCGAGCGGCTGGCCGTCCAGCAGGATCTCGCCTTCCGAGGGTGGCTGGTGGCGTCCAAGCATTTTCAGCAGCGTGGATTTTCCCGAGCCGTTGTGGCCAATCAGGCCGGTCACTTTACCTGCGGGAAACGTCAAAGAGAGCGGGTGCAGCAGCGTGCGCCCCGGAACGCGAAAGGAGAGATCGTGAAGCGCAAAGGTGGTATCGGACTGCGTTTTATTATCCTGCATGTCGGCCAACTTAAATAAACAGGGCACGGCGAACCGTGCCCAAATCGAGATTAGAAGCGGAAGGTCGCCGTCGCGACAACCTGACGTTCGGCACCCCAGAAGCATCCATAGGTGTTGAAGCAGCTGGCAACGTATTCACGATCGAACAGGTTGTTCACGTGCAGCGCCACGTTGGACCCCGCCAGGCCAACGCGGGCCAGATCGTAACGCACCAGCGCATCCACAACGGTGTAGCTGCCCACGGTGAAGCTGTTCGCCGGGTCGCCTTTGCTGGAGCCGGTATAACGCACGCCAGTACCCAGCGTCAGGCCAGACAGCGCGCCGTCATACAGGGTGTAATCACCCCACACGGACGCCATGTGTTTTGGCACCTGCGCAGGCGTGTTGCCTTTGTAGTTGGTGTCGGTGGTGTATTCCGCATCGGTGTAGGTATAAGAACCGACAACGTTCACGCTGGCAGACAGCGCGGCTTTGGCTTCAAGCTCAACGCCGCGGGCGCGGATTTCGCCGCCTTCAACGGAGAAGAATCCGCCCGCCGGGTCGGCCATCAGGTTGTTGGTTTTCGTCAGCTGGTACAGCGCGCCGGTGATCACGATCGGACGATCGCTCGGCACGTACTTCACGCCCGCTTCGTACTGTTTGCCTTTAGACGGCGAGAACAGCTTGCCCTGCGCGTCGGTCTGGGAAGACGGTTCGAAGGATTCGCTGTAGCTGAAGTACGGGGTTACGCCGTTATCGAACAGGTAGTTAACGCCGCCGCGCCAGGTGAACTGGGTATCATCGCGTTTAGAGGTGGTGTTTGCCACGCGGTTATACGACTCCTGATCTGCCCAGTCGTAGCGGCCGCCCAGGGTGACCAGCACCTTGTCCCACTGCGCCTGATCCTGCACGTACAGGCCGGTTTGCTTCTGGCGGTTGAGGATCTGATACGGGCCGGAGTTGGCCGGATCTTTCGCACCAAAATCAAAATCGCTGCTCACCGGATTGTAGAGATCCAGCAGCGGCACGGAGTCGT
Source organism: Enterobacter sp. KBR-315C3_2022 (assembly GCF_041399425.1). Taxonomy (NCBI): domain Bacteria; kingdom Pseudomonadati; phylum Pseudomonadota; class Gammaproteobacteria; order Enterobacterales; family Enterobacteriaceae; genus Enterobacter; species Enterobacter sp. KBR-315C3_2022. Next base: position 25,730 of record NZ_JBGKEB010000030.1, on the reverse strand, counting down.
CGTAGCCGAACCAGGAGTTGATGTCGTTGCGCATGCGCATGAAGTCAACGCCGGTCAGCAGGGTGTGGTCCATCGCGCCGGTCGCGAACTTGCTCTGCAGCTGGGTATCGACGGTGAAGTTCTGCAGCTTCTCGTCATCGATAACGTATTTACGCGCCATGAAATGGCCTTTGTCAGCAGGTGCTAACGCCGCACACTGCTTGCTGCCGGCGTTCGCCGGGTCGGTACAAACGCCGTAGCCGTAAACGCTATTCTGCGAGGTTTTATTCTCGGCGAAGCGCAGGTTCTGACGCACGGTGAAGGTGTCGTTAAACTCGTGGTCGAAGCTGTATCCCACCATCTTCTGGTTACGGGAATAGGTGTTGTTCTTCGCCCCTTCGTTGAAGTTGGTCGGCAGTCGGCTGCCGTTCGGCAGCGGATCGACCGTTCCCTCTTTTGGCAGCCAGCCGTAGTAGCCCGTTTCCGGCTCGTTCTGGAAGTAAGAGAGGAAGGTGAAGGTGGTTTTGTCATCCGGACGCCAGGAGAACGACGGCGCGATGGCATAGCGCTGCTCGCCTTTGTCTTCCTGCTGCGCGTTGTTGGAGCGCGCCACGCCGGTCAGGCGGTAAGAGTAAACGCCGTCGTCATCGATCGCATCGCTGAAGTCAAAGCCGGTCTGGAACAGGCTGTCGGTGCCCATCTTGAACTGGATCTCTCGCAGCGGCTCGGTGGTTGGGCGCTTGCTTACCATGTTCAGCAGGCCGCCCGGGCTGCTTTTTCCGTACAGAACGGAAACCGGACCGCGCATGATTTCAGCGCGCTCCAGCATATAAGGGTCAATTACCGCGTCGTTGTAGAAGTTGCCCTGCATCTTCATGCCGTCGAGGTAGTTGTTCTGGCTCTGGCCGTCGGCCGCAAAGCCGCGGATGACCAGATAGTCATAGGTATTGGACGCACCGCGCGTGCCAACCGCAACGCCCGGCGTGTAGCTCAGGGCTTCTTTCACCGAACGAGGCTGGTGCAGCGCCATCTCTTCGGCGGTGACCACGGAAATAGACTGCGGAACCTTCTGGATCGGCGTGTCTGTTTTCGTCCCGGTCGCGGATTGTCTTGCTGCGATGGTCGCAGCGGGTCCCCAGGCACTTTCCTGTGCTGCCGGTGCGGCGGTGACGGTAATAGTCTCTTCTTTTTTCGGTGCGTCGGCGGCCTGCGCATAAGCAGACATGCCGGCAACCGCTGTGGCAACGACGACCGCGATTTTACGCAGCGACGTATTGATTGGCTGAGCAGTATTGGAAAGCGCCATGATGGTTCTCTGATGAAAGAGTGAATGATAACGTAAACGAGAATTATTATTATGACCGCAGAATAATATGCGAAACGCTGGCGGCATAGCAAGCGATAAGCGGCCCTACGAGAATTAAGGGTTTAAGAATTAAACAAGAGAAAATGAAGCGTTAATTTGAAATAAAATGGCGGTTAAAGAAATGAGATGGAATGGTGAATATATTCCCCCTTCCGAAGAAGGGGGAATGCTGCTCGCTAGTTACCGCCGAACATGTCCTTAATCCAGCCGGCCACGCCGTCGCTGTCTTTCTTCTCGTTCTGCGGCGGCTGCTGTTGTTGCTGCTGCTGCGGTTGAGATGACTGATCGAACGGGTTACCCGTCGGCTGTTCAGGCTGACTCTGCTGGCACAGCGAGTCCGGGTTCGTCGTCCAGACCGGCAGGGTTCGCACGCCGCCGCCGCAAATGAAGTTGCCGGAATCATCCACGCCCATATCGACGATATCCTCCGGCGCGACCAGGTTCAGCGGAACCGGGGACTGATTCGCCAGATAGCGCTGGTAAATCGACATCGCCCCGCTGGCGCCGTACAGTTTGGTCGGCTGGTTATTGTCGCGGCCTACCCAGGTGATCACCACTTCGCGCCCGTCAATACCGGCAAACCAGGTATCCACGTTGTTGTTGGTGGTCCCGGTTTTACCCGCCAGATGCAGGCCCGGGTACTTCGCGCCAAGCTGGCGGCCGGTGCCGCGCTGCACAACCTGCTGCATGGTCCACAGCGTCATATACGCCGCCTGAGCCGGTACCGCGCGCTCTGCCTGCGGGAAGCTCTGGTACAGCACCGAGCCGTCTTCCGCAATCACCGAGCGCAGTGCGGAAAGCGGCGCGCGGTTGCCGCCGCTGGCGATCGTCTGGAACGCCTGCGCCACTTCGATTGGCGTCAGGTTCAGCGCGCCCAGAATCATCGCTGGCACCGGGTGCAGCTGATCCTTCGGCACGCCCAGCTTCTGCCAGGTATCGGTAATCGCTGGCAGCCCCAGCGACATCCCCAGGTTCACCGTCGGCACGTTCATGGAGCGGGTTAACGCATCCACCAGCATCACCTGGCCGCTGAACTGCTTATCGTCGTTCTGCGGCGACCACACCTGGCCGTTAGGCTGGCGCAGGGAGATTGGCGCATCGGCGATCCAGGTGTTCAGGCGATACTGATTCGGCTGGCTCAGCGCGGTGAGATAGGTCGCCGGTTTTGCCAGAGAACCAATCGAACGGCGCGCCTGCATCGCGCGGTTGTAGCCCGCAAACTGCGGCTCGGCGCCGCCGACCATCGCACGGACCTCGCCGGTGTTGCGGTCAACCACCACCATTGCGGTTTCCAGATCGCTCAGCTTGCGCTGCTTCTTCAGCACCGGGATCCCTTCAACGGCGGCCTTTTCCGCCGCGTCCTGCGCAACGGAGTCGAACGTCGTAAAGATCTTCACGCCGGAGAGATCTTTCACCTTATCGCCGAGCTTGCTCTGCAGCTCCTGGCGCACCATCTGCATAAACGCGGGCTGCGGTGAAATCACGCCGCCGCGCGGCTGAACGCCCAGCGGACGCGCGCTCAGCATGTCGTAAAGCTCCTGGTCAATCACCTGCTGCTGTTGCAGCAGACGCAGAACCAGGTTACGACGCTCGAGCGCCAGCTTCGGGTTACGCCACGGGTTGTAGATGGACGCCCCTTTCACCATGCCCACCAGCAGCGCCTGCTGGTCAAGGCTCAGCTCTTCCACCGGACGGCCAAAGTAGTACAGGCTCGCCAGCGGGAAGCCGCGGATCTCGTTGTCGCCGCTCTGGCCGAGGTACACCTCGTTCATGTACAGCTCAAGGATGCGGTCCTTGCTGTAGCGCGCGTCCATCAGTACGGCCATGTAGGCTTCGTTGGCCTTACGCCAGTAGGAGCGTTCGCTGGAGAGGAACAGGTTCTTGACCAGCTGCTGGGTCAGCGTACTCGCGCCCTGCACCGTGCGGCCCGCCGTCAGGTTCGCCAGCACCGCGCGCCCAATGGAGTAAAGGCTGATCCCGTCATGCTCGTAGAAGTGGCGGTCTTCGGTTGCCAGCAGGGTGTCCACCAGCAGATCCGGGAAGCCGTTGCGCGCGACAAACAGGCGCTGCTCGCCGTTCGCCGAGGAGAGCATGGTGATCAGGCGCGGATCGAGACGGAAGAAACCGAACTGGCGGTTGTTATCCATGTTCTCAATGGTTTCCAGGCGATCGCCGTCAAAGGAGAGACGCGCGCGCACCTGCCCCTCTTTGCTGTCCGGGAAGTCGAACGGACGGCGGATCATCTCAATGCTTTTCGCCTGCACGGTAAATTCGCCGGGTCGGGTCATTTTCGTCACCTGACGATACTGCGTGGCCTGCAGCAGCTTCACCATCTCGTTCTTGCTGATCGACATGTCCGGCTCAAGGTTCACCATGCGGCCATACACCGCCGCCGGCAGCTGCCAGACCTTACCGTCGATACGGCTGCGGATCTTCTGATCCAGATAGACGCCGTAAATCGCAACCAGCACGACAAAAACAATGAACAGCTTCAGCAGCAGCCATAGCCAGCCGCGCTTGCCGCGAGGCTTGCGCCCTTTGCCTTTTCCTTTACGCGGCATCGGTTCCTCATCCTCATAATCGTCATCATAGTCATCGTCGTAATCCTCATCTCTGAGTCGACGACGGCTCACTTTTTCTTTCGCCGGACGGGCGGGCTTCCCCTTACGTCCTATTGGCTCGCGGTCATTCCCCGCCATGCTTTTTCTCCGCAACATTCAGGCGCAAAGGCCAGATTCTCTTGTCTTCCACCGAACGATGAAAGAAGAAATCTCTCAAAACAAAAGCAAAACGGTAACGAGAGTTGCCGTTTTTAGTGTTTTCTCCCTCTCCCCGTGGGAGAGGGCCGGGGTGAGGGCACCAGGCCGCACTACCCTCTTTCACCACCATCACGAATACTTCTTCGTCCGACGCGTTGGCGCCGCGTTCGCCGGATCGTCCGGCCAGACGTGCTTGGGATACCGACCCTTCATCTCTTTCTGCACTTCACGGTAGCTCCCCGCCCAAAACGCGCTCAAATCGCGGGTGATTTGCAGCGGACGGTGCGCCGGAGAGAGCAGCTCCAGCACCAGCGGCACCCGCCCTTCGGCAATTGACGGCGTAGCGGCTTCGCCGAACATCTCCTGCATTCGCACCGCCAGCGCCGGAGGATTATCCTCGTGATAACGAATGGCAATCCGGCTTCCGGTCGGCACAGTGTAATGCCCCGGCAGTTCACTATCCAGACGTTGACGTAATGACCAGTCCACTAAATTCTGTAACGCCGCCTTAACATCAAGCGATTTTAACGCCCGCAGCGAGTGAACGCCGCCCATTTGCGGCAGCAGCCAGCGCTCCAGTGACGCCAGCAGCGCCTCATCGTCAACCTGCGGCCAGCCGTATTCCGGCAGCCAGCGCCCGGCGCAGTGCAGGCGAAGACGGTACTGTTCGGCCTCCGGGGTCCAGTTTAGTACGCCAATGCCCTTTTCCCGAATGCCGTTCAGCATTGCCTGGTGCAGCTCCTCTTCCGACGGCTTTGCCAGCGGCTTCATCCCGAGTGTGAGCCTGCCAATCTGGCTGCGGCGAAACGCCTTCAGCGTTCCCTGCGCGTCGTCCCATTCCACGGTGTCAGAGTTTTCCAGAAGCTGAGGGCACGCCCGCGTGAGGGCGTCGATATCCACCGCGAAGGCCTGCAGGATCCGCGCGTCGGGCGAGTGGCTGCCCTGCAGCAGCAGCGGGGCAATCAGCCATTCACGGCGCGTCAGCGGATCGTCGCCGTCCAGCATCGCGCCCATGCCGTTCGCCAGCTGGTAGCGGCCGTCCAGACCGCGCCGCCGGGCAATCCTGTCCGGGAAAGCCTGCGCCAGCAGAACGGGGATACGATCGCTATCAAGCGCCCCGCCCCGGACGTTAAGCCGTTTACAAAGCTGCTGCGCGCGCTGCTGCCAGTTAGCCTGGCTGCGTGAAAACGCCTGCGCCAGATCGCTGCTGCCGCCGCGCGGCGGTTCTTCCAGGATCGCCGCCAGCTTTGCCGCCGTGGCGATTTCGTCATTTCCCTGCGCCGCCACCAGCATGGCGGCCAGGCGCGGATCGTTGCCGAGCGCAGCCATTTTCTGCCCGCGCGGCGTCAGGCGTTCGCCCTCCAGCGCCCCCAGCCGCGCCAGCAGCGCGCGCGCGGCCGCAAGGTTGACCGCGGGTGGCGGGTTTAGCCACGTCAGCTGGGCCGGATCCGGACAGCCCCACAGCAGAAGATCCATCACCAGCGCGGAGAGATCGCTTTGCAGGATTTCCGGCGTGCCGTGCGCCGCCGCGCGATCGGCCTGCTCGGCGCTGGTTAAGTGCAAACAGATGCCCGGCTCAAGACGCCCCGCGCGGCCCGCGCGCTGCACCATCGACGCCTGGCTTATGCGCTGGGTCAGCAGCCGGGTAAGCCCGGTACGCGGGTCAAAGCTCGCCACGCGCTCCTGCGCGCTGTCCACCACCAGGCGGATACCTTCGATGGTCAGGCTCGTTTCGGCAATGTTCGTGGCCAGCACCACCTTGCGCTGCCCCGCAGGCGCGGGAAGGATCGCCTTACGCTGCTCGCTCAGCGGCAGCGCGCCGTACAGCGGGCAAAGCGCAACGTCGCGCCCTACCCGCGGGGCGAGCTGTTCCTGCACGCGCTGGATCTCGCCCACGCCGGGTAAAAACAGAAGCAGCGATCCCGGCTCGTGACGCAGAAGTTCTGCGGTTGCCACGGCAACCGCCTCGTCGAAGCGCTGGTGCGCCGCCAGCGGCTGATAGCGGCGCGCCACCGGAAAGGCTCGTCCTTCGGAGGAGATAACCGGCGCGTCGGGCAAGGTTTGCTGCAGGCGCTCGTTGTCCAGCGTGGCCGACATAATCAGCAGCTTAAGGTCGTCGCGCAGACCCTGCTGCACGTCCAGCAGCAGCGCCAGCGCCAGGTCCGCCTGCAGGCTGCGCTCGTGGAACTCATCGAGGATCACCAGCCCGACGCCGGTCAGCTCCGGGTCGTTTTGCAGCATGCGGGTGAGAATGCCTTCGGTCACCACCTCAAGGCGCGTATTCGGGCCGGTGCAGGTTTCGGCACGCATGCGGTACCCGACCGTTTCGCCCGGTTTTTCATTGAGCAGCTCCGCCAGGCGCTGCGCCACGTTGCGCGCGGCCAGGCGGCGCGGCTCAAGCAGGATGATTTTCCCGGGGATCGCGCCCGCGTTCAGGATCTGCAGCGGCAGCCAGGTGGATTTGCCCGCGCCGGTGGGGGCGTTAAGCAAAACCTGCGGGGCGTAGCGTAGGGCAGAAAGCAGCTCGGGAAGGACGACGGCGACCGGCAATGAGGACACGAACAGCTCCAGAGGGTTAACATTAGTCGGCGTACATTGTAGCATCGGCGCATATCATTACCGAGTCCCTCGTATGTCTGAGTCGAAACGACTTTTCTTTGCCGTTGAATTGCCCGCCGCGATCCAGCGGAAAATCGTTCGCTGGCGCGCCGAAAGCTTCCCGGCGGACGCGGGCCGCCCGATTGCCGCCGCCAACCTGCACCTGACGCTCGCCTTCTTAGGCGACGTAAGCGCCGAAAAGCAGCGGGCGCTCTGCGCCATGGCCGGGCGGATATCCCAGCCGGGCTTTACCCTGCACCTTGACGATGCCGGACAGTGGCTGCGCTCGCGCGTGGTGTGGCTCGGCACGCGCCAGCCGCCGCGCGGGCTGTTGCAGCTCGCCAACATGCTGCGCGCCCAGGCCGCGCGCAGCGGATGCTACCAAAGCCCGCAGCCTTTTCATCCGCACATTACCCTGCTGCGCGATGCGGGCCAGGCGGTTGCGATCCCGCCACCGGGCTTTAGCTGGACGTTTCCGGTGAATAGCTTCGCGCTTTACGAATCCGTCTTTGCACAAGGACGCACCCGATACACGCCGCTGCAGCGCTGGACGCTGGGCGATACCCAAAGGAACCGTGATGAAGTTTAGCCCTGCGCTAAGGCGCGCCACGCTTATTCAGCGCTACAAGCGCTTTCTCGCCGACGTGGTCACGCCTGAAGGCGAAACGTTAACGCTGCACTGCCCCAACACCGGCGCGATGACCGGCTGCGCCACGCCGGGGGACACGGTCTGGTATTCCACTTCAGAAAATCCTAAACGCAAATATGCCCATACCTGGGAAATGACCGAGACCCAAAAAGGGGAATTTATTTGCGTGAACACGCTGCGCGCAAATCAATTAGTGAAGGAGGCGTTAATGAACGGAACGCTTCCTGAGCTGGTGGGTTACGGTACGCATAAAAGCGAAGTGAAATATGGCGATGAGAGCAGCAGAATTGACTTTATGCTACAGGCGGAAGATCGTCCTGAGTGCTATATTGAAGTCAAATCAGTGACGTTAGCGGAAAAGGAAAATGGCTACTTCCCGGATGCGGTGACGCTGCGTGGCCAGAAGCATCTGCGGGAGCTGATGAGCGTTGCGGCGGCAGGTAAGCGCGCCATATTGCTGTTTGCCGTATTGCACTCAGCCATACAGCGATTTTCGCCCGCCCGCCATATCGATCCTACCTACGCGCAACTGTTGAATGAGGCACAAAAGCAGGGGGTAGAAATTTTCGTCTATAAAGCGGAACTTTCTGCCGATAATATGACTCTGAAATCCTCTCTTCCCATTGTCTTATAAGGGATTAGAAGATTGTTTATTATCTGTTCTGGCCACGTGCGCAAATACGCTTTTCCTCACAGGCTTGTCAAGTGTTACGTTTAGATAATTGCCTTACGGAAAAGCATCTGCTATTTATAGCGACCTGATTTTTCCCCCAACATGGGGATCGATAGTGCGTGTTAAGGAGAAGCAACATGCAAGAAGGGCAAAACCGTAAAACATCGTCCCTGAGTATTCTCGCCATCGCTGGGGTGGAGCCGTACCAGGAGAAGCCGGGCGAAGAGTATATGAACGAAGCCCAGCTGTCGCACTTCAAGCGTATTCTTGAAGCATGGCGTAATCAACTTAGGGATGAAGTCGATCGCACCGTTACACATATGCAGGATGAAGCTGCCAACTTCCCGGACCCGGTTGACCGTGCCGCTCAGGAAGAAGAGTTCAGCCTCGAACTGCGTAACCGTGACCGCGAGCGCAAACTGATCAAAAAGATCGAAAAAACGCTGAAAAAAGTGGAAGACGAAGATTTCGGCTACTGCGAATCCTGCGGTGTTGAGATCGGCATTCGTCGCCTGGAAGCGCGTCCAACCGCCGACCTGTGCATCGACTGTAAAACGCTGGCAGAAATCCGCGAAAAACAGATGGCTGGCTAATTCCGGCACGCTAAACATACTGCAAAGGCGGGAGTCTCTCCCGCCTTGTTAATTGATATGTCTGAATCTGATTATATTGGGCGCTTTGCGCCATCCCCTTCCGGTGAACTCCACTTCGGCTCATTAATTGCCGCGCTCGGCAGCTACCTGCAGGCCCGCGCCCGTCAGGGTAAATGGCTCGTTCGCATTGAAGATATCGATCCTCCCCGTGAAGTTCCCGGTGCGGCAGACACCATTCTGCGTCAGCTGGAACATTACGGCCTGAGCTGGGACGAAGAGGTTCTCTGGCAGTCGCAGCGGCACGACGCCTACCGTGAGCGCCTGGCCTGGCTCAGCGAGCAAGGGCTTTCCTACAACTGCACCTGCACCCGCGCGCGCATTCAGAGCGTGGGAGGCGTTTATGACGGCCACTGCCGCTCGCTGAATAACGGCCCGGAAAATGCCGCCGTGCGCCTGCGCCAGCACGCGCCCGTCACGCGCTTTACCGATCTGCTCTCCGGTGAAATCTGCGCGGATGAGCGTCTGGCGCGTGAAGATTTCATCATCCACCGGCGCGACGGCCTGTTTGCCTATAACCTGGCCGTCGTGGTGGACGACCATTTCCAGGGCGTGACGGAAATCGTGCGCGGGGCCGACCTGGTGGAACCTACCGTACGGCAAATTTCGCTCTATCAGCAGTTTGGCTGGCGCGCGCCGGACTACATTCATCTGCCGCTGGCGGTGAATGAGCAAGGCGCAAAGCTGTCGAAGCAAAACCACGCTCCGGCCCTGCCCGGCGGCGATCCGCGCCCCGTTTTAATCGACGCGCTGCGGTTTCTCAACCAGAATGTCATCATCGGCTGGCAGGATCTGACTCTTGACGAACTGCTGAAATTGGCCGTGTCCGGCTGGACGCTTAACGCCGTGCCGAAAATCCAGCATTCTCAAACGCGTCGCGCTGAGCTATGATTAGCCGCTTTTTTCATAACAAAACACACTACGAGGTGTACCATTTTTACCCGAGTCGCTAATTTTTGCCGTAAAGTGCTGAGCCGCGAAGAGAGCATGGCGAATGACGCTATTGCGCAAAACCGCATGTCGGTTGTTCCCCGTGAGCAGCACACCATTTCCCGCAAAGATATCAGTGAAAATGCCCTCAAGGTGCTCTACCGTCTGAATAAAGCGGGCTATGAGGCTTATCTTGTCGGCGGCGGGGTGCGTGATTTACTGCTGGGCAAAAAGCCAAAAGATTTCGACGTGACGACCAGCGCCACGCCTGAGCAGGTGCGCAAACTATTCCGCAACTGCCGTCTGGTTGGCCGCCGCTTCCGCCTGGCTCACGTCATGTTTGGCCCCGAAATTATTGAAGTCGCCACCTTCCGCGGCCATCACGAGGCGGGTGCGAGCGATCGCACGACGTCGCAGCGCGGCCAGAACGGCATGCTGCTGCGCGACAACATCTTCGGCTCAATCGAAGAAGATGCCCAGCGTCGTGATTTCACCATCAACAGCCTTTACTATAGCGTGGCGGACTTTACCGTTCGCGACTACGTTGGCGGTATGCAGGATCTGCAGGAAGGCCTGATTCGCCTGATCGGCACGCCTGAGACGCGCTATCGCGAAGATCCGGTTCGCATGCTGCGCGCCGTGCGCTTTGCGGCCAAGCTGAATATGCGCATTAGCCCGGAAACCGGGGAGCCGATTCCGCGTCTGGCGACGCTCATCAACGACGTGCCTCCCGCGCGCCTGTTCGAAGAGGCGCTGAAGCTGCTGCAGGCCGGCCATGGCTTTGAAACCTACAAGCTGCTGCGTGAATACAGCCTGTTCCAGCCGCTGTTCCCGACGATTACCCGCAACTTCACCGAAAACGGCGACAGCCCGATGGAGCGCATGATTGCGCAGGTGCTGAAGAACACCGACACCCGCATTCAGAACGACATGCGCGTGAACCCGGCGTTCCTGTTTGCGGCGATGTTCTGGTATCCGCTGCTCGAAACCGCGCAGCGCATCGCGCAGGAGAGCGGGCTGGCCTACTACGACGCCTTCTCGCTGGCGACCAACGACGTGCTGGACGAAGCGTGCCGCACGCTGGCGATCCCGAAACGCATCACCACGCTGGTGCGCGATATCTGGCAGCTTCAGCTGCGCATGTCGCGTCGTCAGGGCAAGCGCGCCTGGAAGCTGATGGAGCATCCTAAGTTCCGCGCCGCCTTCGACCTGCTGGCGCTGCGGGCCGAGATTGAAAAAAATCAGGAGCTGCAGCGTCTGGCGCAGTGGTGGGGAGAGTTTCAGGTCTCCGCTCCGCCCGAGCAGAAAGATATGCTGACCAACCTCGACGACGAGCCGGAACCGCGCCGCCGTCATCGCCGTCCGCGCAAGCGCGCGCCGCGCCGCGAAGGGTCTGCATGACCCTCGCGTATATCGCCCTCGGCAGCAACTTAGCCTCTCCGCTGGAGCAGGTTAATGCTGCCGTAAACGCGATCGGCGAGATCCCGCAAAGCCGGATCGTTGCCGTCTCGTCGTTTTACCGCACGCCGCCGCTCGGCCCGCAGGATCAGCCTGACTACCTCAACGCCGCCGTGGCGCTGGAAACGGAGCTGGATGCCGACACGCTGCTGGACAATACCCAGCGCATCGAGCTGCAGCAGGGCCGCGTGCGTAAAGCCGAACGCTGGGGGCCGCGCACGCTGGACCTCGACATCATGCTGTTTGGCAACCACGTGATAAACACCGCGCGCCTGACGGTTCCGCATTACGACATGAAAAACCGCGGGTTTATGCTCTGGCCGCTGTTTGAAATCGCGCCCGCCCTCATCTTCCCTGACGGGATCTCCCTGCAGGCCGTTCTCGACGGTCTCGGCGCGGAAAAACCCGCCCGCTGGTAATCCTGCCCCTCACCGATTCACCCTGAAATATTTGCAGGTAATCGGTTACCTAAAATCATTGTTCCCCCGAATGTTACTGTTAGAATGCGCAAAGATTCGCTTTGGGCTATCAGGAAACAGTATGAAACCAACCACCATCTCCTTACTGCAGAAATGCAAACAGGAAAAAAAACGTTTCGCCACCATCACCGCCTATGACTACAGCTTCGCCAAACTGTTTGCCGAAGAGGGTATTAACGTGATGCTGGTCGGGGATTCGTTAGGGATGACGGTACAAGGACATGATTCCACCCTCCCCGTCACCGTTGAAGACATCGCCTACCACACCCGCGCCGTCCGTCGCGGTGCGCCGAACTGCCTGCTGCTGTCCGACCTGCCGTTTATGGCCTACGCCACCCCCGAGCAGGCGTTTGAGAACGCCGCCGCGGTGATGCGCGCCGGGGCCAACATGGTCAAAATCGAAGGCGGGGCCTGGCTTGTCGATACGGTGAAAATGCTCACCGACCGCGCCGTGCCGGTGTGCGGGCACCTGGGCCTGACGCCGCAGTCGGTGAACATCTTTGGCGGCTACAAGGTGCAGGGCCGCGGCGACGCGGCGCAGACGCTGTTTGACGACGCCCTGGCGCTGGAAGCCGCTGGCGCGCAGCTGCTGGTGCTGGAGTGCGTGCCCGTCGCGCTGGCGAAGCGCATTACCGACGCGCTCTCCATTCCGGTCATCGGCATTGGCGCGGGCAACGTCACCGACGGGCAGATCCTGGTGATGCACGACGCGTTCGGCATTACCGGCGGGCATATCCCGAAATTTGCCAAAAATTTCCTGGCGCAAGCAGGCGACATGCGCGCCGCGGTGCGGCAGTATATTGCCGAGGTTGAGTCCGGGGCCTATCCGGGCGAAGAACACAGTTTCCATTAAGGAGTCTTGTTGTGCTAATCATTGAAACCCTGCCGCTGCTGCGCCAGCACATCCGCCGGGCGCGTCAGGAAGGTAAACGCATCGCGCTGGTCCCTACCATGGGCAATCTGCACGACGGCCACATGAAGCTTGTCGACGAAGCGCGCGCGCGTGCCGACATCGTGGTGGTCAGCATCTTCGTTAACCCGATGCAGTTTGACCGCGCTGACGACCTGGCCCGCTACCCGCGCACGCTGCAGGAAGATTGTGAAAAGCTGAAAAAGCGCCACGCGGACATCGTCTTCGCCCCCGCACCGGCGGACGTTTACCCGCAGGGCACCGACGAGGCAACCTACGTGGACGTGCCGGGGATTTCAACCATGCTGGAGGGCGCGAGCCGTCCGGGGCACTTCCGCGGCGTATCCACCATCGTCAGCAAGCTGTTCAACCTGGTGCAGCCGGACATCGCCTGCTTCGGCGAGAAAGATTTCCAGCAGTTGGCGCTGATCCGCAAGATGGTGGCCGACATGGGCTATGACATCGAGATCGTCGGCGTACCGATCGTGCGCGCGAAGGACGGCCTGGCGCTGAGCTCGCGCAACGGCTATCTGACGGCGGACCAACGCAAGCTTGCGCCGGGCCTGAGTAAGGTCATGAACACCATGGCGGAGCAGCTTCTGGCAAAAGCGCTGGCGGCAGAAGAGATTATCGCTCTCGCCGAACAGGCGCTGAACGAGAAAGGCTTCCGCGCCGACGATATTCAGATCCGCGATGCCGACACGCTGCTCGAACTGACGGAAACCAGCAGGCGCGCGGTGATCCTCGTCGCGGCATGGCTGGGCCAGGCGCGTCTTATCGACAATAAAGTGGTTGAGCTGGCGTAACGCTGTCACCCTCCCCTCTTGTGAGAGGGGTTAACGTATGATGAAAGGTAAACGTAATGATTCGCAAAATGCTGCAAGGTAAGCTTCACCGGGTAAAAGTGACTCAGGCAGACCTGCACTATGAAGGCTCCTGCGCGATCGACCAGGATTTTCTCGACGCGGCGGGCATTCTGGAAAACGAAGCGATTGATATCTGGAACGTGAACAACGGCAAACGCTTCTCCACCTACGCGATTGCCGCCGAGCGCGGATCGAAAATCATCTCCGTCAACGGTGCCGCCGCGCACTGCGCCGACGTAGGCGATATCGTCATCATCGCCAGCTTCGTGATGATGTCTGATGAAGAGGCGCGCCGCTGGCAGCCAAAAGTGGCCTACTTCGAAGGCGACAACGAGATGAAACGTACCGCGAAGGCGATTCCGGTTCAGGTTGCCTGAGCATTACCCCTGCGGCTGGTTGCTGATCAGCCGCGACATCGTCTCCAGCGAATCCGTTCTGAGAATATACAGACGCTTCAGTAAGAACGGATTATCCCCCGGCTTTACCTTCCCTTTTACCGTGGTCACCGCCAGGTGGAAACCCGCGTCATTCGCCGCTTTTATCGCCTTATTGTCGTAGCCGCCAAACGGATAGGAAAGATAGAGCACGCGCGGGTTGAACTGCCCCAGCGCCCGGCGCGAACGCTCAAAATCAAACAGGATCACGTGCTCGCTGCGGCTCAGTAAAATCGGGTGCCGGTAGGCGTCAACGCGGTGCAGAAAGTGCGTATGGGACTGAATGTCGAAGACGTCCTGAATGCCCTTAATTTCCTGTACGCTCATAAACTGCAGCGACTTCGGATCCCACTTCTGAGGACGCCCCTTAATGCGCGACGAAATGATGAACGCCGTGGCGTTAAAGCCATACTCTTTGAGGATCGGATAGGCGTAGCGGCTTACCGACTTCAGCCCGTCGTCGAAGGTGATGACGACGGACCTCGCGGGCAGGTTAACTTTGTTACGCACGTATCCTTCCAGCTGGTACATCGTCAGCGTGGCATAGCCCCGATCGCGCAGCCAGGTCATCTGGTTGCTGAACGCGCGCACGCTGGTGGTGGTAGAGGTGTGTCGGAAGCGGGTGTTTTCTTCATCGCGCAGAATGTGGTGATAGGTCAGCACCGGGATGCCGCTGTCTTCCTGCGCGTCCAGGCTGCTTATCCACGCCAGGCGGTTGCCGATGCGGATCTGAAACCAGGTCTGGTTAAGCCTGTCCTTGAGCTTGTTCAGAATGGGGTAACGCAGGTTTTCGCTGAGCGTGCCGAACGGCGCGCTGCCGCTGCTCGGCGCGTTATACACCGGCGTGTCTTTCCAGGTGATCAGGTTCTGGTTGCTGAGCGGCTTATTTAAATCGCCCAGGCTGTCCGCAACCCGCTGTTTCCCCTGAACCGGCTCCAGATGGCCTTTGTCGATAAAGCCCGTGCCGAAGCCGAAGCGAAATTCGTAGTAGTCCGCCGCCGCGGGAACCACCGCCAGGATCTGCCCTGCCCGCACGTTCCCCACGTTAATGACGTCGTTGCCCACCTGCGCCCATATCGCCGCGTCTTCGGTGGTTTGCATATACTGCGCGGGCAGCCTTTGCTGACTTAACAAGCTGGCAGAACAGATGCCGGAAAAGAAAATAAACAGCAGGAGAGTGAAGCGCGTAAACATGGAATTATTATCGATGCGAGTAAACTGACGCCATTGTAACAAAAGCGCCATCAATACCAACGTCTAATTCTTATACAGGTCGTGAAGCAGGACGAACGGCGGATTTTTCTGCTGCTGGTGCCAGAGGCTGCTGACGCCCGCCCCGCCCTGCGCGACAATGGCGTTACGGAACTCGGCGCTGGTTAATCGCTCGCGCAGCGGATACATTTTCTCAAGCAATGAAAGGCTGATTCCGGAGACAACCTCGCAGCTGTCGTGCTTGTGGCTCATTAACGCCGCCGAGCGGTACGGCGCGGCGCCCGTTTTATCGGTGAGGAAAATGACGCCGTCCCCGGAGTCGGTTTCGTGCAGGGCATCGCACATCATGCGGCTCAGCATGTTGGTGCTTAACCCGCGCCAGTAATTCACCGCGCGGCATTGCGCCAGCGGGCCAAATTTGGCCTCAAGCGCGATCAACATTTCCTGTGCGTCTTCATCGTGGCAGGTGATCACCCATCCCAGCATAACTCTCTCCTTAGCAGGCAAGTAGTTTAGCGGAGTGAAGGTTAGTTTACGGTGATAACTGTCAAAGAAAAGCGCCCGGCAGGCAATCTGCCGGGCGGGAGGCTAGCTGCGCAGGCCGCGGCCGCGCTGGATCAGATACCAGCAGAGCACATAGAAGGCGATGATAAAGATCGCCAGCACCGCGACCGTGGTGAACAGCGGCACGTCGGTAATGCCGAGGAAGCCGAAGCGGAAGCCGCTGATCATGTAGACGATCGGGTTCAGGTGCGACAGCGCCTGCCAGAACGGCGGCAGCAGCGTCAGCGAATAGAACACCCCGCCGAGGTAGGTCAGCGGCGTCAGCACGAAGGTCGGGATCAGGCTGATGTCGTCGAACGTTTTCGCAAATACGGCGTTCAGCAGGCCGGCCAGCGAGAACAGGATCGCCGTCAGCACCAGCGTCAGCGCCACGAAGAGCCACGAATGCACCTGGAACGGCACGAAGAACAGCGAAATCGCCGTAACCAGAACGCCGACGCACAGGCCGCGGGCCACGCCGCCGCCCACGTAACCGGCGATGATCACGTGCGTGGGGACCGGCGCCACCAGCAGCTCTTCAATATTGCGCTGGAATTTGGCGCTGAAGAACGACGATGCCACGTTGGCGTAGGCGTTGGTGATCACCGCCATCATGATCAGGCCCGGGACGATAAACTGCATATAGGTGAAGCCGTGCATCTCGCCAATGCGCGAGCCGATCAGGTTGCCGAAAATAATGAAGTACAGCGTCATGGTAATGACGGGCGGCACCAGAGTTTGGATCCAGATGCGCATAAAGCGGTTAATTTCTTTCGCCCAGATGCTTTTCAACGCGACCCAGTAAAGATGCGTCATGCCTTGTCTCCTTGTTTATCCTGTACCAGAGAGACAAACAGCTCTTCCAGTCGGTTCGCTTTGTTACGCATGCTCAACACCTGAATGCCCTGGGCGCTCAGCTGGGAAAACACGCTGTTAATGCCCTGCTCGCGCAGCACCTCGACTTCCAGCGTTGAGGTATCCACCAGGCGATACTGATACCCTTCCAGCTTCGGCAGCGGGCTTTTCGCCGCCAGATCGAGAATAAAGGTTTCGGATTTCAGCTTGGAGAGCAGCGCTTTCATCGAGGTGTTTTCCACCAGCTCGCCGTGCTGAATAATCCCGATGTTGCGGCAGAGCATTTCCGCCTCTTCCAGATAGTGGGTGGTGAGGATGATGGTGGTGCCTTTGTCGTTGAGATCCTTCAGGAAGCCCCACATGGAGCGGCGCAGCTCGATGTCGACCCCGGCGGTTGGTTCATCAAGGATCAGCAGCTTAGGCTCATGCATCAGCGCGCGGGCGATCATCAGGCGGCGCTTCATCCCGCCGGAGAGCATCCGCGCGCGCTCGTTGCGTTTTTCCCACAGGTCGAGCTGCTTCAGGTACTTTTCGCTGCGCGCAACCGCGTCTTTGTGCTCAACGCCGTAGTAGCCCGCCTGCTGAACGACGATTTGCTGCACCGTCTCGAACGGGTTGAAGTTGAACTCCTGCGGCACGAGCCCTAGCTGGCGCTTGGCGTTCACCACGTCTTTCTGCAGGTCGTAACCAAACACGCTCACCCGGCCAGAGGTCTTGTTCACCAGCGAGCTGATAATCCCGATCGTCGTGGATTTACCGGCCCCGTTCGGCCCCAGAAGCGCATAAAAGTCGCCGGCCTCTACTTTTAGGTCTATTCCGCGCAGCGCCTGAACGCCGCCCGGATAGGTTTTTTTTAGCTGCTCAAGCTCTAGTGCAATCGCCATGAATTAAACTTACCTATAGTTCTGACACACGTTGTGTGGTTTCATTAAAAGTCGAGTTACCCTATATTAGCGCAACGCTATCACTCGGTTACAGGCCGTTAACCTCCATGAACGACATAGATACACTCATCAGCAACAATGCACTATGGTCAAAGATGCTGGTAGAAGAAGATCCCGGTTTTTTTGAAAAATTGTCGCAGGTGCAAAAGCCACGCTTTCTGTGGATTGGATGTTCGGACAGTCGAGTACCGGCCGAGCGCTTAACCGGACTGGAGCCGGGCGAGCTGTTTGTTCATCGTAACGTGGCTAACCTGGTGATCCATACCGATCTCAACTGCCTGTCGGTGGTACAGTATGCCGTTGATGTGCTGGAAGTTGAACACATAATCATTTGCGGCCACTACGGCTGCGGCGGCGTGCAGGCGGCGGTGGAAAATCCGGAGCTGGGGCTGATTGACAACTGGCTGCTGCACATTCGCGATATCTGGTTTCAACATAGCTCACTGCTGGGCGAAATGCCGCAGGAGCGTCGCCTCGATACCCTGTGCGAGCTAAACGTGATGGAGCAGGTGTATAACCTCGGGCATTCCACCATCATGCAGTCGGCGTGGAAGCGCGGGCAAAAAGTGTCGGTTCACGGCTGGGCCTACGGCATCCACGACGGCCTGCTGCGCGATCTGGACGTCACCGCCACCAACCGCGAAACGCTGGAGCAGCGCTACCGTTCCGGGATTGCCAACCTCAAGCTTAAGCACACTAACCATAAATAACCAGCCGTAAAAAAGCCGGGGATTTTCTCCCTCTCCCTGTGGGAGAGGGCTGGGGTGAGGGCATCAGGCCGCACCCACTCAATTACTCGTCCAACAATACCACTTTCCCCACGTACGGCAGATGGCGATAGCGCTGCGCGTAGTCAATGCCGTAACCCACCACGAACTCGTCCGGGATGGAGAAGCCAACATACTCCACGGGCACCTGCACTTCGCGGCGCTCGGGTTTATCCAGCAGCGTACAGATGGCGAGGGATTTCGGCTCGCGCAGGCTCAGGATCTCGCGCACCTTAGACAGCGTGTTGCCGGAGTCGATGATGTCCTCAACGATCAACACATCTTTGCCACGAATATCTTCGTCCAGGTCTTTCAGGATTTTCACATCACGGGTTGTGGACATGCCGCTGCCGTAGCTGGAGGCGGTCATAAAATCGACCTCGTGAGGCACCTGCACTTCACGGCACAGGTCCGCCATGAACATGAAAGAGCCGCGCAGCAGACCCACCAGCACCATTTCGCTGCCGCTGTCCTTGTAATGTTCGGTGATTTGACGACCCAGTTCGGCGATACGCGCTTTGATCTCGGCTTCCGGGATCATCACTTCAACAGTATGTTTCATATTACTAACCATATGATTTTAAAGAAAATCCATCAATGCAGATGACTGTGCATCCAGCATCAATTCGCAAGCGGGCCATTATAACAGCAAATGGATAAGCCTGGCGTATGAGTTATAAAAAGCAAATATTGTGATTCCGATCACACTTGTTAATACCTATAATTAATTGCTAGCAAATAATTAACAAAACTGACGAGTACACTTTCTATGGCTGAATCAAAAACTAAGCAGCCGCGTCTACTGGTGAACTTAACAGCGCTCTTTGCCGCTCTCTGCGGCTTATACCTGTTAATCGGTGGCGTATGGCTGGTCGCAATTGGCGGCTCCTGGTACTACCCGATCGCGGGTCTGCTTATGCTCGGCGTAACCGTCCTGCTCTGGCGTAGCAAACAATCTGCGCTGTGGCTTTACGCTGCGCTGCTCCTCGCAACCATGATTTGGGGCGTCTGGGAGGTCGGTTTCGACTTCTGGGCACTGACGCCGCGCAGTGACATTCTGGTCTTCTTTGGCATCTGGCTTATTCTGCCGTTCGTCTGGCGTCGCCTGCTCGTGCCTTCAAGCGGTGCGGTCGCCGGCCTGGTCGTTGCCCTGCTGATTAGCGGCGGCATCCTGACCTGGGCCGGGTTTAACGACCCGCAGGAGATCAGCGGCACGCTGAACGCAGAATCCACGCCTGCTGCGGCTATCTCGCAGGTTGCCGACGGCGACTGGCCTGCGTATGGTCGTAATCAGGAAGGCCAACGCTACTCCCCGCTGAAGCAGATCAACGCGGATAACGTGAAAAACCTGAAGGAAGCCTGGGTGTTCCGCACCGGCGACCTGAAGATGCCGAACGATCCGGGCGAGCTGACCAACGAAGTGACGCCGATTAAGGTCGGCAACATGCTTTATCTGTGCACCGCGCACCAGCGCCTGTTTGCGCTCGACGCGGCGACCGGTAAAGAGAAGTGGCACTTCGATCCGCAACTGAACTCGAATCCGTCGTTCCAGCACGTGACCTGCCGCGGCGTCTCTTACCACGAAGCGCGCGCGGATAACGCCAGCCCTGAAGTGGTTGCCGACTGTCCGCGCCGCATCATGCTGCCGGTGAACGATGGCCGCCTGTTCGCCATCAACGCCGAGACGGGCAAGCTGTGCGAAACCTTCGCCAACAAAGGCATCCTGAACCTGCAGACCAACATGCCGGACACCACGCCGGGTCTGTATGAGCCAACCTCTCCGCCAATCATCACCGATAAAACAATCGTGATTGCCGGTTCGGTGACGGATAACTTCTCCACCCGCGAAACCTCGGGCGTGATCCGCGGCTTCGACGTGAACACCGGTAAGCTGCTGTGGGCCTTCGATCCGGGCGCGAAAGATCCAAACGCCATTCCGTCGGATGAACACACCTTTACCTTCAACTCGCCGAACTCCTGGGCACCTGCCGCGTATGACGCGAAGCTGGACCTGGTCTACCTGCCGATGGGCGTTACCACGCCGGATATCTGGGGCGGTAACCGCACGCCGGAGCAGGAGCGCTACGCGAGCGCGATCGTGGCGCTGAACGCGACCACCGGCAAGCTGGCGTGGAGCTATCAGACCGTTCACCACGATCTGTGGGATATGGACATGCCGTCCCAGCCAACGCTGGCGGACATTACCGTTAACGGCAAAACCGTACCGGTGATTTACGCTCCGGCCAAGACCGGCAACATCTTCGTGCTGGATCGCAGCAACGGCAAGCTGGTTGTGCCGGCACCGGAAAAACCGGTTCCGCAGGGTGCGGCGAAAGGCGATTACGTCAGCAAAACCCAGCCGTTCTCCGATCTGAGCTTCCGTCCGAAGAAAGACCTGAGCGGTGCAGACATGTGGGGCGCCACGATGTTTGACCAGCTGGTGTGTCGCGTGATGTTCCATCAGCTGCGCTATGAAGGCATCTTCACCCCGCCGTCCGAGCAGGGCACGCTGGTCTTCCCGGGTAACCTGGGGATGTTCGAGTGGGGCGGGATCTCCGTTGACCCGAACCGTCAGGTTGCGATTGCCAACCCAATGGCGCTGCCGTTCGTTTCCCGCCTGATCCCACGCGGTCCGGGCAACCCGATGGAGCCGCCGAAGGACGCGAAGGGCAGCGGTACCGAAGCCGGTATTCAGCCGCAGTACGGCGTGCCGTATGGCGTGACCCTGAACCCGTTCCTGTCTCCGTTTGGTCTGCCGTGTAAACAGCCTGCCTGGGGTTATATCTCCGGTCTGGATCTGAAAACTAACCAGATCGTGTGGAAAAAACGTATTGGTACGCCACAGGACAGCATGCCGTTCCCGATGCCGGTTCCTGTACCGTTCAATATGGGTATGCCAATGCTGGGCGGCCCAATCTCCACCGCCGGTAACGTGCTGTTCATCGCGGCAACCGCAGATAACTACCTGCGCGCGTACAACATGACCAACGGTGAGAAGCTGTGGCAGGGCCGCCTGCCGGCAGGCGGACAGGCCACGCCGATGACCTATGAAGTGAATGGCAAGCAGTACGTTGTCATCTCTGCGGGCGGTCACGGTTCGTTTGGCACCAAGATGGGCGACTATATCGTCGCGTATGCGCTGCCGGACGAAAACAAGTAACTAAAAAGCCCGGTGGCGCTACGCTTACCGGGCCTACGGGTGCTCTATGTAGGCCGGGTAAGGCGAAGCCGCCACCCGGCTTTTTTTATACGGTGAACCCGAGCATCATCCCCGTATCCTCATGCTCCAGCAGGTGGCAGTGGGCCATATAGGCAAATTCCTTCGGCGCGTCGTGGTCGAACTTCACCAGCACCTCGCTGACGCCGCCCTCAACCCTGACCGTATCCTTCCAGCCCCGGCGATGCGCGGCTGGCGCGCTGCCGTTTTCAGACAGGATGCGGAACTGCGTGCCGTGAATGTGGAACGGGTGCAGCATCATGTCGCCCTCACCTGAAATCACCCAGCGCTCAAACTTGCCTTTTTCGGCGGCAAACATCGGCGTGTTCATGTCAAAGGCCTGGCCGTTGATGGTGTTAGCGTTGCGGAAATCAAATCCGTGGCCGCCATGATTCATGTTTCCCATGCCGCCCATCTTCCCGTGATCCATATTCATATGGCCCATCATCTCGCCGTGATGCATTCCGGCCATCGCCTGATTGCCGTATTTCTTCATCAGCGCCTGCATGCCCATCATGTCGAGCATCGGGTCCATCGCGAGCTGCAGCTTGCGCTGGGTAAGCCCCTCAAGGGAAGGCAGCGCCGGGAGCGTAGCCAGCGTGTCCGGCAGCACGCCGGAGGCGGTGACCTGCAGCGGCTGGATGCGCAGCACCGGATGCGGCTTATCAAACGGCGCAACGGCCATCCCCATCTGGCTCACCGGCAGCGTGACGAGGTCAAACGCCTTGCCGTCGCTGATGTCCACCAGCACCTCAAAACGCTCGCCCATCAGCATCGGCAGCTCGCTCACCTTCACCGGCTCGGGCAGCAGGCCGCCGTCGCTCGCCACCACGTACAGCGGGCGCCTGTCGCTGGCGGCAAAATTCAGCGAGCGGGCGTTACAGCCGTTAAGCAGGCGCAGGCGCAGCCAGCCCTTCGGCGCGGCGTGCTGCGGGTAGATCGCGCCGTTAGCCAGCAGCGTATCGCCAAACCAGCCGACCGCCGCGCTCATGACGTCCAGCTGGTAGTCAATCTGTCCGTCCGGGGTGAACTTCTTGTCCTGCACGATAACCGGCACGTCGTCGATGCCCCACTGTTTCGGCAGACGGAGCAGGCGGCTCTCGTCATCCTCAATCAGCACCAGACCGGCCAGCCCCATCGCCACCTGATGGCCCGTTTTGCCGTGCTGATGCGGGTGGAACCAGCAGGTTGCCGCGCGCTGGTCCGGGGTAAAGGTGACGGTACGCTTGCCGCCGGGCTTAATGATGCCGTGCGGGCCGCCGTCCACCTCTCCCGGCACTTCCAGACCGTGCCAGTGCAGCGTAGTCTCTTCAGCAAGGGTATTGTGAATATCAACGGTGACCGCCTTCCCCTTGCGCAGCTGAAGCGCCGGGCCGAGCAGATTACCGTTGTAGCCCCACGTTGCGGCAGTATGTTCAGCAAAGGCGGTTTTCCCCGCCTGGACGACAAGCTGGATCCGCCCGCGCGCGTCGGCGGTCAGCAGGTCGGGGATCGGCAGGCTGGGCCTGTCAGCCGCAAACGCGGCGCGGCTCCACAGCGGTAGCGCGCTGGCGACACCCAGCGCGACGGAATACTTTAAAAAATCACGACGTTGCATGTTCATTTCCTTATTTCCAGCAGGCGATATTTTGAGCATAAACCCTACCCTTACGGGAAGGTCAAGCAAAGCCGTAATAATAAAGATCGCCGCCCATATGCCTGGTGTGCTAACGTTAATTTTCCGTGACGCAGTGGTATAAGCAATGAAGACGTTTTTCAGAACAATTTTGTTCGGAAGCCTGATGGCAATGTGTGCGAACAGCTATGCGCTGAGTGAAAATGAAGCAGAAGACATGGCCGATCTGACGGCTGTATTTGTTTTTCTGAAAAACGACTGCGGCTACCAAAATCTCCCCAACGGGCAGATCCGCCGCGCGCTGGTCTTTTTTGCCCAGCAGAACCAGTGGGATCTGAGCAACTACGACAGCTTTGACATGAAGTCGCTGGGAGAAGACAGCTACCGCGACTTAAGCGGGATCGGCATTCCTACCGCCAAAAAATGCAAAGCGCTGGCGCGCGACTCGCTCAGCCTGCTCGCCTACGTGAAGTAACCCTCCCCCCTGCGCCCCTGTTGATGCTATAGCCGTGCAAGCACGGTTATAGTTCGTTATGATGTTACGCCTGTTTTACCGGGCTGTAACGGATGTTAACGAAGGAGGCGTCAGCCAATGAGCGATAAAAAAACGTGGCATGAAACGCTGCATGACCAGTTTGGCCAGTACTTTGCCGTTGATAACGTGCTGTACCACGAGAAGACCGATCACCAGGATCTGATTATCTTCGAGAACGCGGCCTTCGGGCGCGTCATGGCGCTGGACGGCGTGGTGCAAACCACCGAGCGCGATGAATTTATCTACCACGAGATGATGACCCACGTGCCGCTGCTCGCCCACGGCCACGCGAAGCGCGTGCTGATTATCGGCGGCGGCGACGGCGCGATGCTGCGCGAAGTGTCTCGTCACCGCGCCGTCGAATCCATCACCATGGTGGAAATCGACGCGGGCGTTGTGTCGTTCTGCCGCCAGTATCTGCCTAACCATAACGCGGGCAGCTACGACGATCCGCGCTTTAATCTGGTTATCGACGACGGCGTCAATTTTGTTAACCAGACGACGCAAACGTTTGACGTGATTATCTCCGACTGTACCGATCCTGTCGGCCCTGGCGCATCGCTGTTTACCTCATCGTTCTACGAAGGGTGCAAGCGCTGCCTGAACCCGGGCGGCATCTTTGTCGCGCAAAACGGCGTGTGCTTCCTGCAGCAGGATGAGGCGCTCGACAGCCACCGCAAACTCAGCACCTATTTTGGCGACGTCAGCTTCTACCAGGCGGCCATTCCGACCTATTACGGCGGGATCATGACCTTTGCCTGGGCGACGGACAACGAGGCGCTGCGCCACCTTTCCACCGAAATCATTCAGGCCCGCTTCCACCAGTCCGGCCTCGCGTGCCGCTACTACAACCCTGCAATCCATACCGCCGCGTTTGCCTTACCGCAGTATCTGCAAGACGCGCTGTCCTCTAAGGGGGTGAACTAATTGAAAAAGCTTAAACTGCATGGCTTTAACAACCTGACCAAAAGCCTGAGTTTTTGTATTTACGATATCTGCTACGTTAAAACCGCAGAAGAGCGCGATGGCTACATCGCCTATATCGATGAACTCTACAACGCCAACCGTCTGACCGAGATCCTGTCAGAAACCTGCTCCATTATCGGCGCGAATATCCTGAACATTGCGCGTCAGGACTACGAGCCGCAGGGCGCAAGCGTGACCATCCTGGTGAGCGAAGAGCCCGTCGATCCGACGCTTATCGACAAGACCGAGCACCCGGGCCCGCTGCCGGACGCGGTGGTAGCCCATCTCGATAAAAGCCATATCTGCGTGCATACCTATCCTGAAAGCCACCCGGAAGCCGGCCTGTGCACCTTCCGCGCGGATATTGAAGTGTCGACCTGCGGGGTGATTTCACCGCTAAATGCGCTGAACTACCTTATCCACCAGCTGGAGTCCGACATTGTCACCGTTGACTATCGCGTGCGCGGTTTTACCCGTGATATCAACGGTATGAAGCATTTCATTGATCATGAGATCAACTCCATCCAGAACTTTATGTCAGAGGATATGAAGTCGCTGTACGACATGATGGACGTGAACGTGTATCAGGAAAATATCTTCCACACCAAGATGCTGCTGAAAGAGTTCGATCTGAAGCACTACATGTTCCACACCAGGCC
Organism: Enterobacter sp. KBR-315C3_2022; assembly: GCF_041399425.1. Lineage (NCBI taxonomy): Bacteria > Pseudomonadati > Pseudomonadota > Gammaproteobacteria > Enterobacterales > Enterobacteriaceae > Enterobacter > Enterobacter sp. KBR-315C3_2022. The sequence goes on along the minus strand of NZ_JBGKEB010000030.1, from coordinate 666 downwards.
GGAAGACCTGAGCGAAGAAGAGCGCAGGGCGATTACCAGCCTGCTCTGGAAAGAGATGCGCGAAATCTACTACGGCCGCAATATTCCGGCCGTGTAAAGCGCGCGGGAGCAGGGAAGCTCCGGCAGGTTACTTCTGTTTCATGAAGTCGCGGTAGGCGTTTACCACCTGTAAGAAGTCCTCAACGCCGCACAGCGACAGGCTTTCTTCGTCGTAGTAGCTCATCCCCTCTTCCATTTCGTCCCCTGAAAACTCAAGCTGGTTGGCGCGCACCATCACCTCTTCGCCGTCCATCCACAGGGTGTATTCGTGTCCGGCGCGCTGCCAGGAGCGCTCGCTGCCCTTCACCGTCCGCGCCGCCTGCTCTACTTCATCCAGCAGGGCGAGGTTCTCTTTCACCTCTTCGTTAAACCAGTGCCCAACGGCTTCGTGGCCCATCGACATACGCACCTTCACCACGCCGGTGATGTCGCGCAGAAATTCGTAATCCATAGTATTTTCCTCTGCAAAGCCAATAGGGTAATTATCGCAGCAGAGAGGAAGAAAAAAAGCGTGTGGGGTGGGAGGAATGAAAATAAAAAAATACCCCTCACCCTAACCCTCTCCCCAAAGGGGAGAGGGAATATAACCCCCCTCGCCCCTTTGGGGAGAGGGGTTGGGGGTGAGGG
>NZ_JBGKEB010000029.1:0-41489 GCF_041399425.1 Enterobacter sp. KBR-315C3_2022 | reverse complement strand
GCGCCCCCCCGTTAATCCCTTGCGCCTTGGGGGCCGGCCCCCCCCCGCACCCCGCCCGGGTTATCCCGCGGCCGCCCCCCCCGGCGCGCCGCCCCGGCCTTCAGGAAACACTTCGGCGATTTTCAGCCGGACCGGGATGTCGCTTTAAGCTATTAATTCTTTTAATAAAACCTTAATCGCTTCAGGTTAAAAATTTGTGGGGCTCCCTCAACCCACGGGGAGAGGGAGACATAGGCGTCAGGCAATCGTGACTTTGCTATCCAGATAGACATCCTGAACCGCATTAATCAGCTTCACGCCGTCGGCCATTGATTTCTTGAACGCCTTACGGCCCAGAATCAGCCCCATGCCGCCCGCGCGTTTGTTGATGACCGCCGTGCGCACCGCGTCGGAGAGATCGGTTTCGCCGCCCGCCGCGCCGCCGGAGTTAATCAGCCCCGCGCGGCCCATGTAGCAGTTCGCCAGCTGGTAGCGCACCAGGTCGATCGGGTTATCGCTGGTCAGCTTGCTGTAGACTCGGTCATCGGTATAGCCGAAGTTCACCGCCTTGTAGCCGCCGTTGTTCTCGGCCATTTTCTGCTTAACGATATCCGCGCCAATCGTTGCCGCCAGGTGGTTCGCCTGCCCGGTGAGATCGGCAGAAACATGGTAGTCCACGCCGTCCTTCTTGAACGCAGAGTTGCGCAGATAGGCCCACAGCACCGTCACCATGCCCAGCTCGTGCGCGCGCTCGAAGGCCGCGGAGATTTCTTCAATCTGACGGCGAGACTGCTCGGAGCCGAAATAGATCGTCGCCCCAACCGCCACCGCGCCCATATTGAACGCCTGCTCGACGCTGGCGTACAGCGTCTGGTCATATTCGGTCGGGTAGCTCAGGGTTTCGTTGTGGTTGAGCTTGACGAGGAACGGAATGCGGTGCGCGTAGCGGCGCGACACGGAGGCCAGCACGCCGTAGGTCGACGCCACGCAGTTACAGCCCGCCTCAATCGCCAGCTCCACGATGTTTTTCGGATCGAAATAGAGCGGATTGGCCGCGAACGACGCGCCCGCAGAGTGTTCAACGCCCTGGTCAACCGGCAGAATGGACAGATAGCCCGTTCCGCCAAGTCGGCCAGTGTTATACAGCGTCTGCATGTTTCGCAGCACCGCGGGCGGACGGTTGTTATCCACCATCACGCGGTCCACGTAGTCGTGGCCAGGCAGGTAAAGCTGGTCGGATGGAATGGTCATACAGCGATGCTGCAAAAGGGCGTCGGCGTCTTTGCCAAGCAACTGCGCAATATCGGTCATAGCTATTCTCCCGTAGCGTGTTATCCAGGCCCACAGCGTTGTGGGCAGACTAAGCCTGGTACCGACTTAACAGATTTTCCACCATTTGCAACGTTATTAAGCACATTCTGCTGGCTCGATTCGTGTACATCGCGCCGCGTTACCACCACGCGTGAAAATGATGCACCGGCCCAATGCCGTGGCCGACCTCCAGCGTGTCGGCCTGCGCCAGCGCGGCGGAAAGCCAGGTCTTGGCGTGGAGCACCGTGTCATTCCAGCTTTGATGCCGCGGGCGCAGCGCGGCCAGCGCCGCGGAGAGCGTGCAGCCCGTTCCGTGGGTGTTTTTCGTCTGCACGCGCGGCGCGGTAAAACGCTGCTCCCCGTCGCGGGTAAAGAGCCAGTCGGGGCTTTCGGCATCATCAAGATGGCCGCCCTTCATCAGCACCGCGCCGCAGCCCAGCGCCAGCAGCGCGTGGCCCTGCGCCTTCATTTCGCGTTCATTCTGCGCGTGCGGCGCATCCAGCAGCGCGGCGGCCTCGGGCAGGTTCGGGGTAATGAGCGCCACCTGCGGCAGCAGCTTTTTGCGCAGCGTGTCAACCGCGGCCGGTGAGAGCAGCGGATCGCCGCTTTTCGCCAGCATCACGGTATCGAGCACCACGTTTTGCACCTGATAACGCTGGAGCCGCTCCGCCACGGCCTCCACGATGTCCGTCTCCGCCAGCATGCCAATCTTGGTGGTGTCGATACGCACGTCGCTGAACACCGAGTCCAGCTGGGCGGCGACAAAATCCGGCTCAATGCGGTAGACCGACTGCACGCCGCGCGTGTTTTGCGCCACCAGCGCGGTGATGACTGAACATCCGTATGCGCCAAGCGCGGAGAAGGTTTTTAAATCGGCCTGGATCCCCGCCCCGCCGCTCGGATCTGTGCCTGCAATGGTGAGTGCGTTAATCCGCTTCATGCCTGCGCCTCCAGCGCGTACAGCGCGTCAAGGAAAGCGGAGGCGAAGCTGCCCGGCCCGCGAGCGTCCGCAGCCGCGCGCGTTCCGGCGCGCTTCATCCACTTACAGGCCGCCGCCACGTTGTCCAGCCGATCTCCCGGGAGCGAACAGCTCGCCGCCACGACCGCCGACAGCGCGCACCCCGTTCCGACCACGCGGGTCATCATCGGATCTCCGCCGGTTACCGTGCGGGTTCGCCGTCCGTCGGTGATGTAATCCACCTCCCCCGTCACCACGACGATGGCGCGAGTCTGTTCCGCCAGCGCCTGCGCCGCGGGCAACGCGCTGGACGCGCTGTCGGTGGAATCCACGCCGCGACCGCCTTCGCTCATTCCGGCCAGGGCCAGAATTTCGGAGGCATTGCCGCGAATGGCGGCAGGCTTGAGGGAAAGAACGTGCTGGCAAAAGCGGGTGCGAAACGCCAGCGCGCCGACGGCAACCGGATCGAGCGTCCAGGGTTTTCCCGCCGCGACGGCGCTTTCAATCGCCCGACGCATCGACTGGGCGCGCGGCGCGGTCAGCGTACCGACGTTAATCAGCAACGCATCCGCCGCAGCGGCAAACTGTTCGGCTTCATCGGCCTCAATCACCATCGCCGGTGAAGCGCCGAGGGCCAGAAGCACGTTGGCGGTAAAGGCCTGCACGACGTCGTTGGTCATACAGTGGGTGAGCGGAGAGTGGGTATGGAACTGATGTAAAACGTGTAAATCGAGCAGGTCAGGCTGCATGGTTTCGCTCCTGCCTTACGTGAAGAAGCGATGACCGGGAAGGCATCTGACTTCCCTACGCTGGCATTTGTCAAGAATTATTTTAGTTCGCTAGGGATGGTTATTATGCGTAGGAAAGTGCTGATTTTACAAGTAAAACCCGCCCTCCGGTCATCCCTTCTTCACCGTCTGGCAGGAGCTAAAACAGTATCACACTAGGCTTTTGCGTGGTACTCCGGTATCACAGTAAAAATCAGCCCGTATCACATAAAGCTACCGTGAGAAGTGATCTAACTGTCGTGGTTTCCTTCCTCATAGTTCAATCACAGAGGGTTTTCTTGCCGATAGGGGAATAAGAATCGCTCCCTGTGGTCGCTCTTCTTATCCGAAGGGCAAACCCGCCGGTGGTAAAGGCAAGTCAAAAAGAATTAATAACCCGCACTGAAATAACATTAAGCCCCACTAAATAACCATTGATTTTAAGAGCTTTCGCGGAATGTTTCTTTACCCTTTCTTATTAAATAGGTGTACGATTAGCGAACAATGCCATTATTTAATCTAAGGGATAGTATGGATACAGTTGAAGAGCTAAACGGAACTTACTTCTATCATGGAGTATGTAATATTTCAGCAGGTGAGCTATTTTTCTGGATATTGCTAGATAAGATTAATGATCAGTTTGGTGAGATAAAAGATATTGTAGCTTTGAGTTGCATCATTCTGGGATTACCGATACTTAAGACAAGAGGCAAGCCATACGGAACTACAGCAGGTACATCCATAGCATCTAAATATTTACGTCAATATCTCAATGTAGAATTACCATTTAGATTACCTACCTTAACAGAAGCTAGTATTACTACATTAAAACCAAAGTATGTAAAAAACTTAGGTGCTTTCGTCGGTAGAGGATTGCCTGTAATCGGTTGGGTACTTATTACCAGTGATTTAAGTCAGATAATTTATAAAACTGTCAGAGACTATAACACTATTGCACATGAGAAAGATCGCATATGGTAACTGATCTAGAAGTGCTTGAGTTTTTCCGTGATGAATTGCCTGTAGTGGGTACATTCACAGGAAAGCTAATACCATTGCAATTAGATGATGTGTTGCAAGAATACACCAATGATGATGATCTAGTTTACTGCATGGATAAATATAGCGACGTGTTTAATGTTGATATTTCAGTAATGAATTATGAAACTTATTATCCGTGGTTTAGCACATGGTTCTTTAGAAAATGGTTTACAGATAAGCCAGTAAAACAGATCTCAAAACCTCTTACAGTAAGAATGTTTGCAGAATCAGCTAAAGCTGGCAAATGGTTATATGATTAATTAAAAGGAGTTTTAAAAATGGCTGTACCAGTTCATTTAGTATTGAAAGATGATGGCGGTTCTCAAATTATGGGATCTTGTGACGTTCAAAGCCGTGAAGGTTCAATAGAATTACGTAGCCTCCAGCATTCTTTAACTATCCCTACGGATCACTTAACAGGGAAGATTACAGGAACTCGACAACATGCTCCTTTCAATTTCACTAAAGAAATTGATAGCTCTTCCCCTTACCTGTTCAAAGCAGTTGCTACAGGGCAAACGTTAAAGAGCGCTGAATTTAAATTCTATAAGATTAACTACAGCGGGCAAGAGGAAGAATATTACAACATCCTTCTTGAAAACGTGAAAGTGGTTAGCGTTAGTCCGATAATGCACGATACACGGACGGCTACAGGTACTGGACACATGGAAGATGTTTCTTTGAGATACGAGAAAATAACCCATCTGTATAAAGACGGGAATATATTGCATTCTGACGCATGGAATGAAAAGAATCAGGGATAAGTTGAAGGGGCTAAAATGGCCCCTCTTCTACATCGATTCGTTAAGCAGTGAAGCTATCAAAACTGCTCTTACACTTGCTGATCATGGTTTTGGAATCATTTGAAGCAACGCCAGTTAAACCAGAAAGAAGCGTAGTTACAATTATATTTGACGGTTCAGCACTATAGAAATCATTCCAAAACTCAACCTACTGAGGGAGCTTAGAAGATTCTTCATGCTTCACAGCAATGTAACACGTCGTGATTAAGGATGTACGAATACCAGCATACTTTTTCACAAGTGCTTTTGTGGTAATGTTCAAGCCCTCAATAGCCGCTAATGCGTCTCGAAGTTCCTCATAGGCCATCTGCACATAGTTAAGGTACTTCAAATCTACAAGCTTGAACGCCGTTAACCAGCTCTCACGCGCTACAAATGTAAGTATCCCGCATAATCGTGCCATTAACATTTAGAGATCCTCCGGCATAATCAATCTGCCAACAAAGGAGATCGCTATGCCTAAAGTCCGTTTTACTGAGCATCAGATCATTGCCGTAATTAAATCGGTTGAGGCCGGACGAACCGTTAAAGATGTCTGCCGGGAGGCCGGTATATCTGAAGCCACCTACTACAACTGGAAGTCCAGATATGGCGGCATGGAGGCTTCTGATATAAAAAAGATCAAGGATCTTGAGGGCGAGAACCGGCGTCTCAAACAGATGTTTGCCGACCTGAGTCTTGAGAACCGGACGCTGAAAGACTTTATCGAAAAAAAGCTTTAAAACCAGCCTTTAAGCGTGAGCTGGTCACTCATCTGATAAAGACATTTGGACTCAGTATCCGTCAGGCCTGCCGGAGTCTGAACCTGAGCAGAACGGTCTACCATTACCGTCCGGATACCACGCGTGACGAACCCGTTATTGTCGCGTTGCAGGCAGTGGCAGAGCGATACCCACGGGACGGTTTTCCAAAACTTTTCCAAGTTTTGCGGCGGCAGGGATACCAGTGGAATCACAAAAGGATCCATCGTATTTATTGTCTGCTGAAGCTGAATTTTCACCGTAAAGGCAAACAAAGGTTACCGGTGCGTAATACCTCGCCACTGGCCACACCGGAAGCGCTGAAGCAGAGCTGGTCTGTCGATTTTATGCATGATGCCTTGGTCTGTGGCCGTCGTTTTCGCACGTTCAATGTCGTTGATGACTTTAACCGTGAGGCGTTGTCGATTGAAATCGATCTGAATCTGCCAGCTCTGCGCGTGGTCCGTGTACTCGACAGGATCGCGGCAAATCGTGGTTATCCGGTCATGCTACGCATGGATAATGGTCCGGAATTTATCTCACTTGCACTGGCTGAATGGGCTGAGCAACGTGCAGTAAAACTGGAATTTATTCAGCCTGGTAAGCCGACGCAGAACGCTTTTTTTGAGCGCTTTAACCGAACATACCGTACAGAAAAACTCGATTTTTATCTGTTCAGAACGCTGAATGAAGTGCGGGAAATCACGGAAAGATGGGTGTCTGAATATAACTGTGAGCGCCTCATGAATCACTGAACAATATGACGCCGGAGGAATATCGGCAACATATTCATTTGGCCGGGATCTCAAAAAATGCCTGGAACTAAAAGGGGTTTATTTACATTTTTGAAATTCAAAATAAAGAATCAGTTTTAATTGTAAAGAATTAACCGCTGTATGCAAAACGGAATAATAATCAACCATCTTATAATAGGATGATAGCAAAATGAAATATGCAATTATTGCTTTAGTTGTTTCTTCTGCAATTCTGGCTGGTTGTGCTCCTCGTTATCAACCACCAGAAGAAGCAGTAATGACAAGAGCCGCTATTAACGGTGCTGCAATGAAACAGGCTATGGACAATGCATAAGCTCAATATCCAATCCAGAAAGCACAAGCAGCTAAGAAGAAAGATGTAATTTACAATAGCGAAGGTGTACAGGTAATTAAAAAAGTCTGATAGTAGTCTTTATGTTAATGGCAAACCTGCTGCATTAGATGAAACTACTCCAAAAGCTAAAGCATACAGCCAGGGGCTATACACGGTTATTATTTATACCTCTGGCAAAGTTTCACTACTTAAAGACCATGAATTTGTTAACTACATGAAGAAAGCAAACAAAAATACAGACAGTATTATTTTATAGAATGTTATTAGCTGGCGTTCTATAGACTAACCATGCGTAGTTAGCCGTGTAAGTTTCAACATTCTTAGGCATTCGCCCCCCTCTAGCGCTCCGTGGAAAGCTTTGAGGGGATATTTTTCTGCCTATTAGCATCTGTGTTTACATAGGTTTTATCTAAGCGTATTATTGATTCATTGATGCAAATTAGAGACTTACATAATGGCTAACGAAAGCAAGAAGAAAGCAAAAAAGGCTAAGCAAAAACTAAGTCCAGAAGAACAACGAGCTAAACAAGCTGAGCATCAAGCTCAAGAAGATCGTAAAAGAGATGTTAGACGCGCTATCGCTGCTCATGCCATTAATCTTTTTCAAAAATATACCGCGCTTCGTAAAAAAGGCTTAGATAGTGCAACAGCTACTTCTAAAGCTCATGCTGATTATGAAAAAGAACATGGGCATAAATTTCCAGATTCAATATGGAAACAAATAAAAACTAAAGCAGGGATTCAGATTTATGATCGTGAAAGGCATGATAAGCGAAAATCACTCCAGCTTGATAAGATCCCTACTCGCTTAGAGGCTAAACGTAGCGTACTTACACAGAATCAAAAGAAAGTTCATAATCAGAATGTAAGTACATTACGTTTGATCGGAGGTAAGAAGATACCCGTAACATCTATGGGGCTAGTTGTATGCCCTGTATGCAAGATTCATGTAAAAGAAGATGCTATAGAATGGCATCTAAGCCGTAATCACATAGGCCACGCAGATAACCCACTTACTAAACCTGTATCAGCTCCTGTTGATGCTATTGAAGATGCAGATAGTAGGATTGATAGATATACGGGGGAAAAATATATTTCTTTTTGGGATGATAAACCAGAAGGTAACAAGCGTTACTTATTACAAGTCTATCCTAATGCAATCCGTGTAGGTCTCCCATTCATGGGATTAGAATTAAATAGCAAATGTGTTACCAAATGGTATGACACTTTAGAAGAAGCTGTACTAATGCGTGATCTTTTAATTGGTGCTATTACGCTTCCTGTTGAGCCTACAACTACTGATGTAGAAACAGACAAGGAAGATAAGCGCTATTTTAATAGACAAGCTTACCAATTGGCATTACGTACAATGACACAATCAGAGGCATGGAAATTAGCCACTGATGAAGAAGCTTGTATGTTCTTCTTAAGTGATAATTACTTAAGCCCATTAACGCCACCGAAAGCTAAAATAGATGTTCCTTTAATATTAGATGCAGGTGATATAGCTGTTAATGGAGAGTCTATTAACACTTCAGAGGCTGCAAATGATACCTGTGCTACAGGGCGTACAGTGGAAGTAACACACAATACACGACATGCAGGAGATCAAGCAGACTTTAGAAAGCGCGTATGGGCTAACTTTAATGGTAGATGTGCTGTTACTGGCTATGCACTTCCTGAAGGTATTTTAGAAGCTGCTCACATTGAAGCTATAACTGAGGCTGCTAACAATAACACCTCTAACGGCATATTACTTGAAGTAAGCTTACATCGAATGTTTGATAAAGGGTTAATGGGTATTAATCCAGATGATTTAAGCGTACATTTTGCTATTGACTGTATTCACAAAACTTTGTTTGATAATGAACCTTTGCAGCCACATAATGTAACATTGGATGCTAATAATTTGGCGAGAAAGTGGGTAATGTTCAAACAAATGAATAATTTCGATGATTCTAATAGCACCATTAGTTCATTAAATAGAGATTAAAAATGATGAAGAAATCAACTGCCGCCCTTGCTCTATTCATTTCATTTAATAGTCATGCTTTTGTTTATCATTGCCAGACTATAAACACAACGCCTGCAACTATTGGCGTATTTAAAAATTCTGTTGATGAAGATAAAAGAGAGTTTTTAGAAATGTCGGATGCTCGTTATTATAACTTCAATACTAAAAGTCAATATGGATCTGAATTTATTAATGAAAACAATGGGAGCACTATTACAGTTCTATGGATGAATACAAGTAAAACACAGATAACATTCATTCCTAAAGATACACCCAATAAGCCTATTATCTATAATTGTAATTCTCCGAAATGAGTAGATTACATTATCTATATTCTGTTCAATAGAGATAGACAGTATTTAGTAGCAAAATAAGATTAAAAGTAAAAACAAACATTTTTTGGAAGCACAAAAAAGCATCAACATTAGCGTGGACAATGAGACTCACCCCCTTTGCAGAAAATCAAATGTGTGGTCGTGATGGGTTCATGATACACGGTGATAATTCATCAGGTCTGGGTGAAGCTTCTGACGGTTGCATTATCCTTAACTTTCCATACCGTAAAAAGATTTCTGCAAGTAGTGACAAGATTTTAGTCGTGGAAGATTAATATGAGGAAATTAATAATTTATTCATTATCAATACTACCTCTGTTTGTATATGCAAAAGATTATGGATGTGCAAAGGTTGGGCTATCAATGGAGTCATCACTTTTTGATGCTCTATCAAAGGATTTAAAAATTGATACTTCCACCGTAGATGAAACAAAAGTGAAAGTTGAAATAATTGATATATCTCCAGTATCAAAAATCTACGCTGAATCATTAGCAAGAATGGATTTTGATAAAGACCTTGGCAAAAATAAAACAGAAGATATGTACAACGATATTTACCTATCAAGTTACTATGGTAATGAAGTGAAATCAATTACGGCTAAATATACCTACATTAATAAGATGGGTAAGAAATCTGTATTTATTGCATCCAGCCTAATGAATAAAATGAATGCTCGATTAGATTCAATGGTTACTTAGTTATATCCAGAGAATTTTAAAAAAGAGTCTTGCGTGTTCAGAAAAGTCGGTTCATATAAAAATGCGCATTTGACTGAACCGCTGATGGTCTCTTTATTGAGCTCATATCCAATCTGCGAGCCGTTATTACTGATGAGGGCATCATTCTCATCGGTAATACGGGTATTTCTCAGCTTTAAGAAATAAGAGCCACCAATCAATTGCTGTTCGTTTGTAAAGTTTCATTTGAGATGTGCAGCGTCTTACGACGCGTGCTGTATTCCCATGTTAATAACAAGGACATCTATCCCCTTATTCCTTTTGAATGAAAAGAGATTATTTGCCTTTCGAAAATGAAAATATTAAACGACTGATATTTAATGATTTTTATCACCAAGTCAGATTAATCCCAAGCCAAACAAATCGCAAATTTTAGTGATCTGTATCAAGATCTTATTAATGAATCAGAGGGATAGTAACGCCACTTAATTACTCCATATTCTATAAATATGCAGCCGCAACGGGTGTCTTTATCTATGAGTAGAATCTGCCATTTATTTAAAATGGCTGGCGTAATTAAGCCCATATAAATTATAGAGATGATAGCAATGTTACAAACCAATAAGGCCATAATTATTATGGCTTCTTTTAGTGCGTTCAGTGTAAACGCTTCCACCCCGGCTTCGGACGTTTCGCTCAATTCGGGCGGCAATGTTGAAATAGCCATTGATCAGCTTGCAGGTCAACTTTCCGGCCTGTCCAGCGACGTCTACAGCGCCGGGCAAACCGATAAACGCCACGATTTGCAGATCTCGATTGCGCAGGATACGGCTAACGACGCCAGCACCAAAGCGGATGACGCGCAGCACGTGGCGAACGTCGCGCAGCTTAACGCCAGCCTGGCCGGTGCTGCGGCCGCCGGGGCGGACAAAACGGCCCACACGGCGCTGGCCGCGGCGGGGAATGCGCAAATCACCGCCGACCAGAACGGTAAAAACATACATGCCAATACCACCAGCATTCTGACGAATATTGCGGGCATCGCTGAAAACAAAAAATTAATCAGCGCGAACACCAGCGCGATGGCCGGAAAGGTCGATAAGGGTGCGTTTCAGGCGGACCGCGATCGTCAGAATAAGGCGACTCAGAGCGCGGCTGATAAGGCGAACCAGGCGTATAGCAAAGGCGCTTACGCGCAGCAGCTGGCGGTGGATGCACAAACCGTAGCCGCCGCCAACCGGGCAGCCGTGGCGCGGGTGCAGTCACGCAGCCAGGCCAACAGCAATGCGCTGCAGGCGCAGGCGGGCCAGCTGCAGAATCATGAAGAACGTATTACCTCCCTGGAGGGGGCGACCAACGCGCAGTTTGGCGCCCTGAAAAATGAGGTTGAGGAGAACCAAAAAGAGGCCCGGAGCGGCTCGGCGGCGGCCGTCGCGATTGCCTCTATGCCGCAGGTCGAGCAGGCGCAAACGGTGATGTTTTCCGCCGGGGCGGGCACCTTTAAAAGCGAATCAGCGGTAAGCGTCGGCGCCTCTTTCCATGCCGGAAACGCCATCGTCAAAACGGGCTTCAGCACCACGACCAACGATGACTTTGCCGTGGGTGCGGGCGTCGGGGTTGGGTTCTGATCGTTAATATAATAAGCACTCGATTAATTACCGATTCAAACGGCGTTATTAATCTTTGCGCTTTTAAATAGCAGGAAATATATGAACAAGTGGATAACCGCAGTACTTTTTATCCTGACGCTCTCGGGCTGCTCACACCGCGCCCTTAGCGAAAGCGAACGTGCCGCACTGCTGCAGGCCTCTGAGAAACAGGCGCTGGAAAATGCCCGGGCGCAATACCCTGTGCAAAAAGCGCAGGCAGCTAAAAAAACGTTCGTAAAACATTACTATAATATGGAAATTAAGCGCGGCAGCGACGGCATTTTAACCGTAGACGGCAAGCCAGCCGCGGTGATTGAAACGACAGAAAGCGCCACCGTTTACAGCCAGGGGATTTTCGAAATCATTGTTTACAAAAGCGGCAAAGTGGCCGTAAACAAGAACGGCGTTTTCGACGGCTTTGCCCGGTAGTTGATCTTATAAACAGCGCGTTAAGGGAGTAACGCTCTGCTGCCCCTTTTTTACCCACGATTTCCCCCGCTTCGCTGGGCATTTTATTGATTATTTTTGTAACAAATTACGCCCCGACTTCACCGCGCAATTGACTGTTTTTATTCAATGATATTCCTCCAGATTTCACGCGCTTCATGGTGGGGTGCGGTTCCTTTACGTTTGTCATAAAACCGCAAACAAATTAACCATTGAGCCTGACCTCAAAAGGCTCTATATTGGCGGCGTTTTTCAGGCCCCATCTATTTTTTAAACTATTTATTCAACCGTGGCGCATAGCGAAGCCGCGGTTGTAGGAGAGATATGATGACGGATAAAGTCCGTATTGACACCGCAGATGCCCACAAAAGCAACGAAACCTATCTGGCCCGTCAGGCCGAGTTTGAATCTAACGTCAGGAGTTATCCGCGCAAGCTGCCTTTAGCGATCACTAAAGCAGAAGGCGTGTGGATCACCGATGCAGATAATAAAGAATACCTTGACTGTTTAGCCGGCGCAGGCACCCTCGCGCTGGGCCACAATCATCCTGATGTGCTGAAAAGCATCCAAAATGTCATTACCAGCGGCTTGCCGTTACATACCCTCGATTTGACTACGCCGTTGAAAGACGCGTTTTCCGAGTATCTGCTCTCTCTGCTGCCAGGCCAGGGCAAAGAGTACTGCCTGCAGTTCACCGGTCCATCCGGTGCAGACGCCGTTGAAGCGGCGCTGAAGCTGGCGAAAAAAGTGACCGGCCGCAGCGGAATTATTAGCTTCTCCGGCGGCTACCACGGCATGACCCACGGCGCGCTGTCCGTGACCGGCAACCTGTCTCCAAAAGAAGCGGTTGACGGCATGATGCCAGAAGTCCAGTTCATGCCTTACCCGCACGAGTACCGCTGCCCGCTGGGCATCGGCGGCGAAGCGGGCGTGAAGGCGCTGACCTACTACTTCGATAACCTGATCAACGACGTTGAAAGCGGCGTACGTAAACCTGCCGCGGTGATCCTGGAAGCGGTTCAGGGGGAAGGCGGCGTGAACCCGGCTCCGGCCGAGTGGCTGCAGCGCATCCGTAAAGTGACGCAGGAGCACGGCATCCTGCTGATCCTCGACGAAGTACAGGCGGGCTTTGCGCGCACCGGTAAATTCTTCGCCTTCGAACACGCGGGCATTGAGCCAGACATCATCGTAATGTCTAAAGCCGTCGGCGGCGGTCTGCCGCTGGCCGTGCTCGGCATCAAAAAGCAGTTCGACGCATGGGCGCCAGGCCACCACACCGGCACCTTCCGCGGCAACCAGCTGGCGATGGCAACCGGCCTGACCACGCTGAAGATCCTGAAAGACCAGAACGTCGCGGGCAAAGTAGCCGCGCAGGGCGAATGGCTGAAAGGCCAGCTGAAAGAGATGGCGAAACGCTATCCGGTTATCGGCCACGTTCGCGGTCTGGGCATGATGATCGGCATTGAAATCGTGAAGCCAAACGAAGCGGCTGACCACATGGGCTGCTTCCCTGGCGACGGCGAGCTGTCTGCCCTGATCCAGAAGAAGTGCTTCGAAAACGGTCTGATTCTGGAGCGCGGCGGCCGTAACGGTATCGTTCTGCGCCTGCTGCCGTCCCTGCTGATTAGCGATGACGAGCTGAAGATCTTCCTGGATAAATTCGAGCAGGCGCTGCTTGCTGCGGGCGTTCGCCCGGCGTAACCGGAGTTGTTGATTACGATGTCTGATTCAAACCCAATTTTGTTCTCCTCTGCGCAGAGCATTGACGCTTACCAGCAGGCGATTGAACAAAGCACTCAGGCTGTGATGCAGTGGCTGAAACAGCCTGAGATGTATCAGGGCAAAACGGTCGCGGAGCTGCGCGACCGCATTAAGCTGGATTTCAACCCGAAAGGGCTGGGCAACGAAGCGGCGATTGAACGCGCCGTGGAGTTCTTCCTGAAAGACAGCCTGTCCGTTCATCACCCGCAGTGCGTGGCGCACCTGCACTGCCCAAGCCTGGTGGTAAGCCAGGCGGCGGAAGTGCTGATCAACGCCACCAACCAGAGCATGGACTCCTGGGATCAAAGCCCGTCCGCAACCATCATTGAGATCAAGCTGATCGAGTGGCTGCGTACCCGCGTGGGTTATCAGGCTGGCGACGCGGGTGTCTTCACCAGCGGCGGCACCCAGAGCAACCTGATGGGCCTGATGCTGGCGCGCGATGCGTTCTTCGCACGTCAGGGTCATTCCGTTCAGCAGGACGGCCTGGTGGGCGATCTGCGCAAGATCCGCGTGCTGTGCTCCGAAAACGCGCACTTCTCCGTGCAGAAGAACATGGCGCTGATGGGGCTGGGCTACCAGTCCGTCGTGCAGGTGAAAACGGACGAATTCTCGCGCATGGATCTCAACGATCTGGCGGCGAAAATTGAGCAGTGCAACGCGAACGGCGAACAGATCCTGGCGATTGTTGCGACGGCAGGTACCACCGACGCCGGTGCTATCGATCCGCTGCGCGCGATTGCCGAGCTGGCGGCGAAGCAGAACATCTGGGTCCACGTTGATGCGGCCTGGGGCGGCGCGCTGCTGATGTCCGAGCAGTATCGTCACTACCTGGACGGCATTGAGCTGGTGGATTCCGTTACCCTGGACTTCCACAAGCAGTTCTTCCAGACCATCAGCTGCGGCGCGTTCCTGCTGAAAGAGGCGCGCCACTATGAGCTGATGCGCTATCAGGCGGCCTACCTGAACTCTGAGTTCGATGAAGAAGCGGGCGTGCCTAACCTGGTCTCCAAATCGCTGCAGACGACGCGCCGCTTCGACGCGCTGAAGCTGTGGATGAGCCTGGAAGCGCTGGGTCAGGAGCAGTACGCGGCGATTATCGATCACGGCGTGACGCTGGCGCAGCAGGTTGCGGCCTACGTGAAGGAGCAGCCTGCTCTGGAACTGGTCATGCAGCCGCAGCTGGCAAGCGTGCTCTTCCGCTTCCGCCCTGAAACGCAGCTGGACGACGCGGGCATCGCCCTGCTGAACCAGAAAATCGGCGATGCGCTGCTGGAATCCGGTCGTGCCAACGTCGGCGTGACCGAGCACAACGGCGTCACCTGCCTGAAGCTTACCCTGCTGAACCCAACCGTGACGCTGGAGGACGTTAAGGTCCTGCTGTCCCTGGTTGAGCGTACCGCGCAGGAAGTTATGGCGAAGTAATATCAGCCCCTCTCCTGCCGGAGAGGGGTTATTTTATCGCCCCGCCCACCACGTCCGAAGCTTCATTCCCCAGTAGCTCGTCCAGCCGGTTGTCGTGCTGACCACCTGCCCTTTCGACACAATCACCAGCGTTGGCGTGACGCTCACCTGCCACTGCTGCGACAGCGCGCCGTTTGCATCGTTGATTACCGGCATCGTAAGCTGTTTCTTTTCCACCCAGCGCGCAAGCTTCGCATCATCGCCGGAGCGCATCGCAATGCTCACCACGTTTCCGCCCTCTTTGGCTATCTTATCGACGGAGGGCGAGGTGAAGCGGCAAATGCTGCACCAGGTCGCCCAGACGTAAATCATCAGCGGCCGCTCCTGGCTAAGCGCCGCAATGTCGAACGTTCTGCCGTCAATGCTCCGCATCGGCGTCGCGCTGAAGCTGGCGGGCAAATCGGGTTTACGGTATTGGTCCACGCCCCACATAACGGCCAGCGCCAGCAGAATGAAAATAATCCCTTCTCGCGCCCAGCGGCGGAGCTTAGCAAAAGTGCGGTTTTCCATGTTGACCTCGTGAGTAGACGAGCGTCATCTTAGCGGGCATTGTGCCGCCCCGCTGTAAAGAAGTGTCGCGTCAGGTCGCGCGCAGGGTGTCCAGCATCAGGGCGAAGCAGGATTCAATCAGCGGAGGCAGCGCCTGCGGGGCGCGCATCAGGGCCACCGTGCGGGCCAGCGCCGGCTGCTGAAGATGAACGACCTTAAGCTGCGGATCCTGCAGGTGGGTCGTGTAGAGCTCAGGCAAGATAGCCACCGCAAGCCGGGAGCGCACCAGCCCGTACAGCGTTTCGATGTAATCCACCTGATAGCGCGTCCTTAATGACAGGCGGTGGCTTTCCGCCAGCGCGTTGACCAGGCGCTGAATATTCCCCTTCGAGAACACCGCGATTTCACGACCGGCCAGCTGCTTCCACGGCAGGTGGGCCGAGGCGGCCAGCGGATCGTCCCGATGGACCACGGCAACAAACGGATCTTCCTGAATCGGAAAAACGTCCAGCTCGTCGGACACCGTGTTATCCAGCGCGCCTATGCCGAAATCAATCTGCCCTTTCAGCAGCTGCGCCACCAGCGCATCGTTGGTTTGATCGTGAAACTCGACCTTCAGGCGAGGAAACGCCAGCGCCAGCGCCTGGGGAAGCTGCGGGAATAAGAGCGAACCGACGGAGGGGATCAGGCCAATACGCACCGTGCCGTCGCCGCCCGCCTGCACGATCCGTTGCATATCCTCAAAGGCAAGCTGCGCGACGCTGACCACCCGCTGCGCGTGCGGCAGGATGGCATTGCCCAGTTCGGTCAGCGTCACGGCGGAGGCGGTCCGGTTAACCAGCTTGCCGCCGAGCACCGTTTCAATTTGCCGCAGGGCGCTGCTGAGCGCAGGCTGGCTTATCGCCAGCCTGCTGGCCGTATCCGTAAAATGGCGCAGCTCGGCAAGGGTGACAAAGTACTGAAGCTGCCGAAGAGAGAGCGCGGGCAAGCGCTGCCAGGGTTCCGTCATCATTTTCTCTTACACGCGTCGCAGGATAACCCGCGGTTATCGGGTGATAAATTTTATCAGCTAGGCAAACGTTTGCCGGGTGCATAGAGTAGCGTCATTATTTTGAAGCTGGAACTGTTTATTGCATGACTGCCGAAACCCGACGCCGCGCCGTACAGGCCGCGCGAGGCGAACAGCCTTTTGACCTGCTGCTCACGCAGGCCCGCATTATCGATATGGCGACCGGCGAG
The DNA here is from genome assembly GCF_041399425.1 of Enterobacter sp. KBR-315C3_2022. NCBI lineage: Bacteria > Pseudomonadati > Pseudomonadota > Gammaproteobacteria > Enterobacterales > Enterobacteriaceae > Enterobacter > Enterobacter sp. KBR-315C3_2022. The sequence goes on along the minus strand of NZ_JBGKEB010000029.1, from coordinate 24,704 downwards.
ATCCGCGACGCCGACGTCGGCATCGTCGGCGATCTGATTGCCAGCGTGCATCCGCGCGGCAGCCGCCGCGACGCGCTTGAGACGCACGATCTCAGCGGGCTTTACCTGTCGCCGGGCCTGATGGACACGCACGTCCACCTGGAAAGCTCGCACCTGCTGCCCGCCCGCTATGCGGAAATCGTGCTGGCGCAGGGCACCACGGCGGTATTTTGGGACCCGCACGAGCTGGCAAACGTGCTCGGCATTGACGGCGTTCGCTTTGCGGTAGAGTCCACCCGCAACCTGCCGCTGCAGGTGATGGTCGCGGCCCCGTCAAGCGTGCCGTCTACGCCGGGGCTGGAGATGTCCGGCGCGGACTTTAACGGCGATGAGATGACCACCCTGCTCAGTTGGCCCGACGTGCGCGGCGTGGCGGAAGTGATGGACATGCACGGCGTGCTGAACGGCAGCGCGCGCATGATCGACATTCTGCAGGCGGGCCTGGAAAGCGGAAAGCTTATCGAAGGCCACGCCCGCGGCCTGAGCGGCGCGGACCTACAGGCCTACCTGGCGGCGGGCGTGACGTCCGATCACGAGCTGACCTCCGCGGACGATGCGCTGGAAAAACTGCGCGCCGGCCTGACGCTCGAAATCCGCGGCTCGCATCCCTACCTGCTGCCCGATATCGTGAAGGCCCTGAAAACCCTGCCGCATCTCTCGTCGCAAATCACGGTGTGCACCGACGACGTGCCGCCCGACGTGCTGCTGGAGAAAGGCGGCATTATTGCCCTCCTCAACCTGCTGATCGAGCACGGGCTGGCGGCAACCGACGCGCTGCGCTTCGCCACGCTGAACGCCGCGATTCGCCTGCAGCGCAACGACCTCGGGCTGATTGCTGCCGGGCGACGCGCGGATTTAGTCGCGTTTGACTCCCTGGACAAGCTGACCGCTCGCCGGGTTTACGCGGCGGGCAAACTGATTGCCCGCGGTGGGACGATGATCGAGCCGCTTAAAGCCCCCAAGGCAGCGTTGCCGCGCGATACCCTGCGGCTTTCTGCGCTCGCGGCAGAAGATTTTCAGCTGCGCATCGAAGGCGCCAGCCACGGCGTTGCCCGCCTGCGCCACATCAGCGGCGCGCGGTTTACCCGCTGGGGCGAAGTCGAGGTAAACGTCCGCAGCGGACGCGTTGAGATACCGGAAGGATTTAGCCTGATCTGGGTGCAGCATCGCCACGGCCGCCACGAGGCCAAACCGCAGATTGCCCTGCTGGAAGGCTGGGGAGAGCTGCGCGGCGCGATAGCCACCAGCTACTCGCACGATTCCCACAACCTGGTCGTGCTGGGACGCTCGCCGGAGGATATGGCGCTGGCGGCAAACGCGCTGATTCACAGCGGGGGCGGCATGGCGCTGGCGCAGCGCGGGGAGATTGTCTCGCACGTCGCGATGCCGATAGCCGGTATGCTGTCCGAACTGCCGCCGTCCGAGCTGGCGCAGCAGTTCCGCGCGCTTCGCGAACGCAGCAGCGAGATTGCCGACTGGGAGCCGCCGTACCGCGTCTTTAAGGCGATAGAGGGCACGTGCCTTGCCTGCAACGCCGGGCCGCATTTGACCGACCTTGGATTGACCGACGGCACCACGCGCCAGATTGTCGATCCGCTCATTTCGTACCGGGAAACGCCGGACGCCACGCAATAATACCGAAGGAGAGCCGGACAATGGCCGACAATACCGTAAATACGCCAGCACCAGGGAGCTGGCTTGAGCGCCGTTTCGCCGTTCGGGCGCGCGGCAGCAACGCACGCACCGAGTGCCTGGCCGGCGTCACCGGCTTTCTGGCGGCCGCGTACCTGCTGGTGGTGATCCCTGGGCTGCTGGCCGTGGGCGGGATGGACAAAGGCGCCGCGACGACCGGCACCATTCTGGTGTTCGTCGCCGGCACGCTGCTGATGGCGTTTTACGCTAACCTGCCGTTTATCGTCGGGCCGGGCATCGGCGGCTCGGTGCTGGTCGGCGTGACGCTGGCGGGAAGCGAAGGCATTGGCTGGCAAATCGGCCTGGGAATTGCCTGCTGGTCGGGCATTTTGTTCTTTTTGCTGACGCGCTTCGGGCTTCGCGAAGTGGTCACGCGCTCGGTTCCCCAGTCGATCAAGCTGGGGCTAACCGCCTCCATCGGACTGTTTGTCGCCGTGCTCGGTTTCAGAAACGCGGGGCTGGTGCTGGCAAACGCGAAAACAAATGCCCTGATGCTCGGCGATTTTCTCTCCCCAGCCGCGCTGGTGGCGCTGTCCGGGCTGTTTCTGGCAATCGCCCTGCAGGCCCGCCGCATTCCGGGCGCTATCCTGTGGGCGATCCTGTTTGCCACGCTCGTCGGCATCCCGATGGGCGTAACAAAATTGCCCGCCAGCCTTATCGATGCCCCCCATTCACTCACGCCGGTGCTGGGGCAGATCGACATGCTCGGCGCGCTTAACATCGCCTTCCTGCCGTTCCTGTTCGTCTTTTTCGCCTCCGAGTTTTTCTCCACCATGGGCACGACGCTGGCCGTGGGCGGCGAAGCGGGCCTGCTGGACGAAGAAGGCAACATGCCGCATATCAATCGTCCCTTTATGGTGGACTCTATTGCGGCCGCGATTGGCCCGTGGGTCGGTATTCCGGCGGCAACGGCATTGATTGAGTCTTCCGCCGCCGCAGAGGCCGGAGGCAAAACGGGCATGACCGCGCTGGCCGCCGCCGTGATGTTCCTGCTAATGCTGCTGTTTACGCCGGTGGCGCTGATGATCCCGAAAGAAGCGACCGCGCCAGCGCTGATTCTGATTGGGCTGAACATGTTCAGCGGCCTGCGAAAAGTCGATTTAGCGAACTTCACCGACGGCCTGCCGGTGCTGATGATGGTGATGATTACGCTGATCGCCAACAGCTTCGGGACGGGCATCGCGGGGGGATTGCTGTTTTACATCGTGATTAAAGCGATTGCCGGGAAATGGCGTGAAATCCCCATTGGACTTTGGGTTCTCGCCATTCCCCTGGTGTACTACTTTGCGACGCTGGTGAGGCACTAGCGCTCGCGTGATTTATTCTCCGCGGTATAGCTGTAGCCGGAGTGGTTATACCCGGAACTGTAGTAAAGCGCCGCGGATTTCACGATATCGTTGAGGAGTATACCGCTGATCCTGACGCCCAGCTGCTGCAGGCGCTTTATGCTGGTCTCGACCTCTTTCGCGCTGGTTTTGTCGAAGCGGGTGACAAGAATCAGCGTCGCCGCCGTTTTGGCGATCAGGGCGGCGTCGGTTACGGCAAGCACCGGCGGCGTATCGACAATCACCATGTCATAATGCTCATCCGCCCACGCCATTAAGGCCTGCAGCCGCTCGCTCAGCAGCAGTTCAGAAGGAAGAAGCGAGTCCGGGCCGCGCGTCATGACGTCAAAACCGCCCTTCTCGTAGTGCTGAATCGCCTCCCGATACCCGCAGGTTCCTTCAAGCACGGAGGACAACCCGCGGCTGTTGCTGAGGTTAAAAATGTTGTCCACGTAGCCTGCGCGCATGTCGGCATCAATCAGTAACGTTTTCTGTCCCGCCTGCGTGGTAACCGCAGCCAGCGAGGTGCTGACCAGGGTTTTGCCGCAGTCCTGGGTCGGCCCGGAGAACATCACCACCTTATTGACGGCATCCATCATGGTGAAGTGCAGGCTGGTGCGCAGCCCTCTGATTGCCTCAACAAACATATCCGCGGGCCGGTCGACGGGCAGGAAAGGAACATCCGAAGTTTTGTGCCGCCAGTCCGTGCTGAACGGCGTCTTGCTGTGCAGGTGCGTTTTTTTCCACAGCCAGGCGGATCGCGGCAGCGTCGCCAGAACGGGTATTCCGTACACCTCAAGCTGTTCAGACGTGGTAATACCGCGCTTAAGCGCCACGCGCACCAGCACGCCGCCCGCGGACATCATCAGGCCAAGCAGCACGCCCATAACCACAATCAGCGCCTTTTTGGGTTTTATCGGATCGGATTTCGTCACCGCAGCGTCGATGATGCGCACGTTCCCAATCGCGCTGGAACGAGAAATACTGAGTTCCTGCTGACGCGTTAAAAGCTGCAGATAAATTTCCCGCCCGGACTCCACGTCGCGGCTGAGGCGCAAAATTTCCTGCTGCGTGGAAGGCATGCTCGAGACGCGACCGTTTAATCGCGCCCGCTCCTGCTCCAGCGTCTTGCGTTTGTCCTGCAGCGCACGATAGGTCGGGTGATCCTTTTTAAAAAGCTGTGAGATCTCCGCTTCGCGGAAGGTGAGTTCGTTAAGCTGATTTTCAACGTTAACAACGCGATCCAGCACCGATTTCGCCTCAAGGGTTAAATCTACGGAATCACGCTGTTTTCGGTATTCGTTCAGGCGCGCCTCCGCCTCATTCAGCTCGCTGCTGATTTTGGGCAGCTGACGCTGTAAAAAAGCCAGGCTGCGGGCGTCCTGAGCCTGCTGGCGGGCCACGTTCTGCCGCAGATAACTCTCCGCAATCGTGTTCAGCTCCACGGCGATGTTTTCCGCATCGTGGCCGGTGAGCGTCAGGGTGAGCATGCCGCTCTGCTTCGCCGATTCAGTGACCGTCAGGCGCTTTTGAAGCGAATGAATAACGTCAAGCCGGGGTAACGATTTCAGGGTGAACTGCGTTCCGGTGGCAGCATCAAGCGCAGTCACCAGAAGCGAGACGCCCTCTTCCACCAGCGGCTTGCCGATCGTTCCCTGGGCGCGGAGATCTTCACCTTCAAGCAGGTACTTCCCCTCACCCAGTGCGGTGAGGATAAGCTCCTGAGGGTGCCCTTCCAGCTGCGGAATATGCAGCCCATCGATAGCAATAGTGCCCTGTTTACGCCCGCGCACCCACTCCCACAGCGGGCCCACTATCGGCAACATACGCTGGCGTACGTGCTGAGTCAGGCCAAGATCGTCAACGGTCTCGCCGAGGATCATGCGTGATTTAAGCAGCAAAATCTCCGGCGCCACATCGGGTGAAAGGCCGGAATCAAGCTGGCTCAAATTTTTAAGCAGGCCGTTTTCCTGTTTCGCTTCGATTTGGATCAGCGCGTCCGCCTGGTAAACAGGCCTCGAAAAGCTGGCATACAGCGCCGCCAGAAAGGCAAACAGAAACGTTACGCTCAAAATGATAACGCGGTGGTCGATCATCTCGCCGAGCAATCGAATCAGATCGATTTCGCCTTTTGTGGATGACTCAGCCCCATAACTGTCAGTGGTATAAGACGACATTAATGCTTGATTCCTTGTTGACCCAAACGGCGAGCCCATTCCTGACTGGCTTTGCCCAACTGTTCGAAGACGTATTCGAACGTTTCACGACTTTTGCAATACGGATCGGGGATAATTTGCTGCTCCAGCCAGTGGCCAAAAAGCAGTGATTTTCCGCGGGTTTCCGGTGCAATATCGGCGATAAAGCGCAGATGCTCTGGCTCCATCACCAAAATGAGGTCCGACGTCTGCATCAGGCTGCGCGTCAGCCTGCGCGCCACGTGTCCTTCCAGCGAGACGCCGTGCCGCGTGGCGACGTCCAGAGCGAGGCCGTCCGCCGGGTTGCCTTCAAGCCCCATGATCCCCGCCGACGAAATCTGCTTATTCGGTAAAAGCTGACGCAGCAGCCGCTCCGCGATGGGGGAGCGGCAGACGTTTCCGGTGCATACCACCAGGATTGAATTGAACATTATTGCGGCCAGGATCGGATGTAGCGGACGGTTTCAGTCAGGTCATGAACGCCGCTAATGGTCGGAACAAGCTGCGTCACTACGCGATTCCAGCGCGACAGCGGTGCCGTGGTGACGTACACAATGTCGTAAGGTTCAAGCTGAAACTCCGTGCCCATCACCATTGCCGACGCGTCTTTCGCGTTTAGCTGATAGATATTGGCTATCTTTTTCGACTGCTCTGTTTTTGGAATCGAGCGAATGACGAAGATGCCGGTAGCGTCGGCCATATCCTGATTCATGCCGCCCGCGCTGCCCAGCGCCTCCGCCAGCGTCATTCCGCTGCGATCCATCTTGAGCGTGCTTTGCTTCACCACTTCTCCCATCACGAACACTTTTAGCGCGTCGTTGCGTGGCACGAACAGAATGTCGCCGGGATAGAGCAGTTTATTTTGCGTGAGATCGCCATGCTGCATCAGTGCATAGAGCGAAAGCTGAACGTCCTGACCGTTGTGCGTGAGCACGACGCTCCGCCAGTCGGCGTCGGCGGAGAGCCCGCCCGCGGCGTTAACCGCGTCCATCACCGTCAGGGGGATATTGGTGATCGCCTGCTGGCCCGATTTTGCCACCTCTCCCGTGACGTAGGCTTTTTGCGAGCGGAAAGACGCTATGCTGACGTCCACCTGCGGGCTTTCGATAACGCGCTCCAGGCGTGCGGCAATTTCATCGCGAATTTCAGCCACGGTTTTACCGGCAACGTGCACCTTTCCGACGTAAGGATAGAAGAGCGTGCCGTCTGCATTGATCCAGTTACCGGCATCGCTTGCGCTACGGTATTGGCCTGCTGGCGTGGTGAGCTCCGGGTGGTCCCATACCGTCACCGTCAGGATGTCGCCGGGACCGACGCGGTACTCCCACGCCCTGACCTGCTCATCAAGATTAGGATTTTGCTGAGATTTCAGCATCGGCTTACGCATTTTCTCAATCAGGCCGGGCGTAATCTGATACACGTCGACGTGATTATCGATTTGATATTCACCGGCGTCGGACGAAGCAATATTTTTGCCTTTAATGCTTAACTCTTGTCCGGGAGAAAAAACACAGCCGGTTAGCTGGCTAATAACGAGAAATATAATCGAAAGGGGCGTTGTGTTTTTCATTTTAATAATGCGATCTATTGTCATTGCGGTCAATCCTTAACCGGCAAACCATGTTCAAAAGTGGAAAAACCCACTTTTAGTAATAAAATCAATTCATTAATCATTTAAAGAAACGTTCAAATCCCCAGCACGCATAAAAAACTCGCGCGTGGTGCTAAGAGGCGGCTGAAAGGAAATAAGATCGTATATGTCTAATAGGCAATTTTAAGTGTTCTACTCAGGGAATGCATTCGCAATATGATATAATTTTAAAACCGTCGTTATTTTTCAGAATTAATTTACATAACGATAAATCCAACCATCCGCCTACCGATGAGTTATTCAGCCAGAAAATATTGCGACTCATAATCGCTACACAAAATCGTCCACTTTTGTTACATTTTTTTTCAAACACATCAATGCGTGATACTTAAAATAGGCTCACTGCTGTATCGATATGTCCGTAACGATTTCACTGGAGAAAAAATGGCTAAGCGCAAACTGTTGCTTCTGGGTGTTTTACTGTCTTTAGCGGGTGCCGCCAGCGCTGCTCCGCAAACGGCTTCCGCACCTTCCGGCATCAAGGCTTATGAAGAACAAGAGTTCATTGCCGACTTCACCAAATTCAAGATTGGGGATACTGCGCCTGCTCAGTACCAGACCCCGGAGTACACCATCAAACAGTATCAGCTGCGCAACCTCCCGGCGCCGGACGCGGGAACGCACTGGACCTATATGGGCGAGAACTACGTGCTGATCGGTGATACCGACGGCAAAATCTACAAAGCCTATAACGGAGATATCTTCTATCACCGCTGATACCGTACATATTCGCCCGTGGCAGGAGAGCGACCGCCCTTTCCTGCGCACGCTCTACCTGCATGCCCGGCGCGATGCCTGGCCGTGGCTGGACGGGGAAGAATGGCAGCTCGAGGATTTCGATGCGGCGACCCGCGATGAAGAGATTTGGGTTGCCGTGCAGAACGGGCACCGCCTGGGGTTCGCCTCCGTCTGGACGAACGATAACTTTCTGCACAACCTGTTTGTCGATCCGCAGTACCAGCGGCTGGGCGTCGGGCGCTTACTGCTTGAACAGGTGCAAAAGACGTTTACCAGCACGGGATCGCTCAAGTGTCTGGTAAAGAACAGGCGGGCCGTTGAATTTTACCAGCGTCACGGCTGGCACATCGAGGCGACGGGGGATGCTCCGGACGGAGAGTATTATTTGATGCACTATCGGTTGCGTTAAAGTCGGGTGGCGGCTTCGCCTTACCCGACCTACGTGATGGTACCCTTTGCAGGCCGGGAAGGCGAAGCCGCCGCCCGGCACTCAATCGCAGATGAATTACACCGCGCGGAACGCGATCTCGCCCGGAATCACTTCGCCCTGCCAGTAGAGCTGCGCCGCAACGCGCCCCGCCAGCTGACGATAGATTTCCGCAAACTCGCTGTCTGGACGGCTCACTACCGTTGGCTTCCCGCTGTCGAGATCTTCACGCAGCGTGATGTGCAGCGGCATCTGGCCCAGCAGCTGGGTGTGATACTGCGCGGCCAGCTTTTCTGCGCCGCCGGTGCCGAAGATCGGCTCATGGTGCCCGCAGTTGCTGCAGATATGCATGCTCATGTTCTCGACGATGCCGAGGACAGGTACTTCCACCTTCTCGAACATCACGATGCCTTTTTTGGCGTCGATCAGCGCAATGTCCTGCGGCGTCGTCACCACCACCGCGCCCGTCACCGGGATGTTCTGCGCCAGCGTGAGCTGAATGTCACCGGTGCCCGGCGGCATGTCCAGCACCAGATAATCCAGATCCGGCCACATCGTCTCCTGCAGCATCTGCATCAGCGCTTTGCTGGCCATCGGGCCGCGCCAGACCATGGCGTTATCATCGGTGACCAGGTAGCCAATCGAGTTGGTTGCCAGACCGTGGGCCATAATCGGCGCCATGTGGGTGCCGTCCGGCGAGGTTGGGCGCTGGTTTTCCGCACCCAGCATGTTCGGCACGGACGGGCCGTAAATATCGGCATCCAGAATGCCGACCTTCGCCCCTTCGGCCGCCAGCGCCAGCGCCAGATTGACCGCGGTGGAGGATTTCCCCACCCCGCCCTTCCCGGAGCTGACGGCGATGATGTTCTTCACGCCGTTCACGCCAGGCTGGTTTTTCACGCGCTTGAGCGTGGCAATGCTGTGGCTGAGCTTCCAGACAATCGCCTTCGCGCCGGTGATGCGCAGCAGATCAGAGCTGGTTTGCTCTTTCAGCGTGTCGAACGCGCTGGCCCAGACGAACGGCATTTGCAGTTCGATGTGCAGCGTATCGTCCATCCACGCCACGTGATGCAGCGCTTTCAGCGCGGTGAGATTGTGCTTCAGGGTTGGATGCTGAAAATTAGCCAGCGTCCCGGCGACCATTGCTCGTAAGGCTTCCGGTGATTTGGCCTGGGATTGAGAACTCATCCCGACTCCTTTGTTCTTGTGAATAAGACCTTAGATGAACAAGTTTACCTGAAAGGCCGTGGTTTGTGCTTACTTAATAATGCCCCATTTGGTAATATCAAAAACCCTTTTCACAGTTAAAAGAAGTAATGCCTACTATGACTCAAGTCGCGAAAAAAATTCTGGTAACGTGCGCCCTGCCGTACGCCAACGGCTCAATCCACCTCGGCCACATGCTGGAGCATATCCAGGCTGATGTCTGGGTCCGTTACCAGCGAATGCGCGGCCACGAGGTCAACTTCATCTGTGCAGACGACGCCCACGGCACGCCGATCATGCTGAAAGCGCAGCAGCTCGGCATTAGCCCGGAGCAGATGATCGGTGAAATGAGTCAGGAGCATCAGACCGATTTTGCCGGTTTTGACATCAGCTATGACAACTACCACTCGACGCACAGCGACGAAAACCGCGAGCTGTCGGAGCTGATTTACACCCGTCTGAAAGAGAACGGTTTTATTAAAAACCGCACCATCTCTCAGCTGTACGATCCGGAAAAAGGCATGTTCCTGCCGGACCGCTTCGTCAAAGGTACCTGCCCGAAATGTAAATCCCCGGATCAGTACGGCGATAACTGCGAAGTGTGCGGCGCGACCTACAGCCCGACCGAGCTTATCGAGCCGAAATCCGTGGTGTCCGGCGCAACCCCGGTGATGCGTGATTCCGAGCACTTCTTCTTCGACCTGCCGTCGTTTAGCGAAATGCTGCAGGCGTGGACCCGCAGCGGCGCGCTGCAGGAGCAGGTGGCGAACAAGATGCAGGAGTGGTTCGAATCCGGCCTGCAGCAGTGGGATATCTCCCGCGACGCGCCGTACTTCGGCTTTGAAATCCCGAACGCGCCGGGCAAATATTTCTACGTCTGGCTGGACGCGCCAATCGGCTACATGGGCTCCTTCAAGAACCTGTGCGACAAGCGCGGCGACACCGTAAGCTTCGACGAATACTGGAAAAAAGATTCCACTGCCGAGCTGTACCACTTCATCGGCAAGGACATCGTCTACTTCCACAGCCTGTTCTGGCCGGCGATGCTGGAAGGCAGCAACTTCCGCAAGCCGACCAACCTGTTCGTTCACGGCTACGTGACGGTGAACGGCGCGAAGATGTCCAAGTCTCGCGGCACCTTCATTAAGGCCAGCACCTGGCTGAACCACTTCGACGCGGACAGCCTGCGCTACTACTACACCGCGAAGCTCTCTTCGCGCATCGACGATATTGACCTGAATCTGGAAGATTTCGTCCAGCGCGTGAACGCGGACATCGTCAACAAGGTGGTGAACCTGGCCTCCCGCAACGCGGGCTTTATCGCCAAGCGTTTCGACGGCGTGCTCTCCGCCGAGCTGGCCGATCCTGAGCTGTACAAAACCTTCACCGACGCCGCCGCTGCGGTTGGCGAAGCGTGGGAAAGCCGCGAGTTCGGTAAAGCGATTCGTGAAATCATGGCGCTGGCCGATGTTGCCAACCGCTATGTGGACGAACAGGCTCCGTGGGTGGTGGCAAAACAGGAAGGCCGCGACGCTGACCTGCAGGCGATCTGCACGATGGGTCTGAACATGTTCCGCGTGCTGATGACCTGGCTGAAGCCGGTGCTGCCTCAGCTCTCTGAACGTGCTGAAGCATTCCTGAACACCGAGCTGACCTGGGACGCGATCCAGCAGCCGCTGCTCGGCCACAAGGTGAACACCTTTAAGGCGCTGTACAACCGCATTGAGATGAAGCAGGTAGAAGCGCTGGTGGACGCCTCTAAAGAAGAGGTGAAGGCTGCCGCTGCGCCGGTGACCGGCCCGCTGGCTGACGATCCGATTCAGGAAACCATCACCTTTGATGATTTCGCGAAGGTCGACCTGCGCGTGGCGCTGATTGAGAACGCGGAGTTCGTAGAAGGTTCTGACAAGCTGCTGCGCCTGACGCTGGATCTGGGCGGCGAGAAGCGCAACGTCTTCTCCGGCATCCGCTCAGCCTACCCCGATCCGCAGGTGCTGATTGGTCGCCAGACGGTGATGGTGGCTAACCTTGCGCCGCGCAAAATGCGCTTCGGCATCTCCGAAGGGATGGTGATGGCCGCAGGCCCTGGCGGGAAGGATATTTTCCTGTTAAGCCCTGACGAAGGCGCGAAGCCGGGTCAGCAGGTGAAATAACAAAAAAGCCGGATGCATAATCCGGCTTTTTTTATGGCATTTTTGCCTACGGTTTTGTAGGCCGGGTAAGGCGAAGCCGCCACACGGCAAACAATCACGGCTTCGCGGCGTGTTCGCGAACCGTCAGCCCGCGCAGGAAATAGCGCAGAAACTGATCCCCGCACTCGCGGTAGTTTTTGTGGTCCGGCGCGCGCATCATGGCGGTGATTTCCGGCATCGACACGCGGAATTTCTGCCCGGTCACGATCGCCAGAATATCGTCGGTTTTCAGTGAAAACGCGATGCGCAGCTTTTTCAGCACCGTGTTGTTATTCACGCGACGCTCAAGCGCCAGCTCCGGCGCGGAGTCATCTTTGCCGCGCTTATGATAAATAAGCCCGTTCAGAAAGCCGGACAGGATGATATCCGGGCAGCGAACGAAGCCCTCTTCATCTTCTTTGGTCGTCCAGGTATCGAAACTTGCGGACGTGGACTCCATGTCGGAAAGCGCAAGAATGCGCACCATGTCGTTGTTGTTGGCTTTCAGGATGTAGCGCAGGCTACGAAGTATGTCGTTACTCAGCATGTGTGCCTTTATCTGTCGATGATGCAATGGCGCGCAGTGTACCAGTTTTACAGGCCGATCGCCTCTTTCAAACTTTTCAGGTAGCGACGGCTAACGGGCACCGTCTGGCCCGCGCGCAGCACCAGCTCGGCCTGCCCGTTGTCTTCCAGGCGAATTTCCTTCAGGTGCGCCATGTTCACCAGATACTGACGATGGCAGCGCATCAGCGGCGTGCGGCTTTCGAGCGTGCGCAGCGTCAGCTCGGTGAAACCCTCGCTGCCTTCCGCGCTGGTCACGTAGACCCCGCTCAGGCGGCTGCTGACAAACGCGACGTCATCCATCTGCAAAAGGTAAATGCGGCTGTGTCCGGTGCACGGAATGAACTTGAGCGGCTGCTGGTTTTCCGGCAGCAGCGTGACGTCCTGCACGGTGCGCTCCTGGCGCAGGCGGTTGAGCGTTTTGTCCAGCCGCTTCTCTTCGATCGGCTTAAGCAGGTAGTCGAACGCATGCTCCTCGAACGCCTTCACGGCGTATTCGTCGAACGCCGTCAGAAAAACGATGTAGGGCCGGTGCTCCGGGTCAAGCATGCCGACCATCTCCAGGCCGCTGATGCGCGGCATCTGGATGTCGAGAAACAGCACGTCCGGGCGCAGCTTGTGCACCGCGCCGATGGCCTCAATGGCATTTGCGCATTCCCCCACTACCTCGATATCACGCTGCTCCTGCAGCAGCACGCGCAGGTTTTCCCGTGCCAGCGGCTCGTCATCGACAATCAGCACTCTCAGCATGCGTTTTCCTCCAGCGGCAGTCGTAAGGTAATGCGGGTAAAGCGGTCCGTCTCGCAGGCAACGGCAATTCCACAATCGTCGCCGAAGTGGGCGCGCAGGCGCTTGTCCACCAGGCTCATGCCTAATCCGCCGGAACCGGTAGGCTCATACAGCCCGGCGTTGTCCTCAATATCCAGCACCAGATGGTGATTAAACCGGCTGGCGGAAATGGATATCTCCCCGGTGCCCAGCAGCTGCGAGGTGCCGTGCTTGATGGCATTTTCCACGATCGGCTGCAGGGTAAAGGCCGGAAGATGCTGATACGCCAGCTCGTCCGGTACGGACAGCGACACCTGCAGGCGCGACTGAAAGCGCGCCTTTTCAATCTGCAGGTAGGCATTAACGTGCTCGATCTCATCGGCCAGGGTTACGATCTCCGACGGGCGCTTGAGGTTTTTACGGAAAAACGTCGACAGGAACTGCACCAGCTGGGCCGCCTGGTCGCTGTCGCGGCGAATCACCGCCTTCAGCGTATTCAGCGCGTTGAACAGAAAATGCGGGTTCACCTGCGCGTGCAGCAGCTTGATTTCGGACTGGGTCAGCAGCGCCTTCTGCCGCTCGTATTGCCCGGCCAGAATTTGCGCCGACAGCAGCTGCGCGATCCCCTCTCCCAGCGTGCGGTTGATCGAGCTGAACAGGCGATTCTTCGCCTCATACAGCTTAATGGTGCCCATCACCCGCTGGTTTTCGCCGCGCAGAGGAATGACCAGCGTCGAGCCCAGCTTGCACTGCGGGTGCAGCGAGCAGCGGTACGGCACTTCGTTGCCGTCGGCATACACCACCTCGCCCGTCTCAATGGCGCGCAGCGTGTAGGCGGACGAGATAGGCTTGCCGGGCAAATGGTGATCGTCCCCTGCGCCGGTAAAGGCCAGCAGCTTTTCGCGATCGGTTATCGCAACCGCGCCGATATCCAGCTCCTGATACAGCACCTGCGCCACCTTCATGCTGTTCTCTTCGTTGAAGCCCTGGCGCAGGATCCCCTCCGTCGAGGCCGCGACCTTCAGCGCCGTGGCGGAAAACGCCGAGGTGTATTTCTCAAACATCGCGCGCTTGTCGAGCAAAATGCGCATAAAGAGCGCCGCGCCAACGGTATTCGTCACCATCATCGGCGCGGCAATGTTGCTGACCAGATGCAGAGCATCTTCAAACGGACGGGCAATCAGCAGGATGATCGCCATCTGCGCCATCTCGGCTACAAAGGTAATCGCCCCGGCGGCGATCGGGCTAAACACCTTGTCCGGGCGGCCGCGCTTGATCATGTAGCTGTGAACCAGCCCGCCGAGAAGCCCTTCGACGATCGTCGAGATCATGCAGCTGAGCGCCGTCATGCCGCCCATTGAGTAACGGTGCAGGCCACCCGTCAGGCCGACAAGCCCGCCCACGACGGGGCCACCGAGCAGGCCGCCCATGACCGCGCCTATCGCGCGCGTGTTGGCAATGGAATCTTCGATATGGAGGCCAAAGTACGTCCCCATAATGCAGAAAATTGAAAAGGTTACGTAGCAAAGCAGCTTGTGCGGTAAACGAACGGTAACCTGCATCAGCGGAATAAACAGGCGCGTTTTGCTCATCAGCCAGGCGATGACCAGAAACACGCACATCTGCTGAAGCAACAGCAGCACCAGATTGAACTCGTACATACTCGGGAACCGCACATTCTAAAAACGGGTAACATACACTGAAGGGGAATAACTTTCTTTGAAGCGGTACAAAAAAGCTGTAATTCGTGTCCGGTATCACATCTTTTGCCGAACATATCGCATCCTTCGCATAATTTGTACAAAAAAGAATCAATTCTTCCTGGTTCGGCGAACTGGGTCTACAGTTAAGCTGGGGACGCGCAGGCCAGGGGGCGAATATGGCGCTTTACACGATAGGTGAAGTGGCACTCCTTTGTGATATCAATCCCGTCACGCTCAGGGCGTGGCAGCGGCGGTATGGATTACTCAAGCCGCAGCGAACGGACGGCGGACATCGCCTTTTCAACGACGCCGACATCGACAGGATCCGGGAAATCAAAAGCTGGATCGACAACGGCGTGCAGGTCGGAAAGGTAAAATCCCTGCTCAGCCAGGACGATCCCGACACGCAGCGCGTCTGGCGCGACCAGCAAGAAGCCCTGCTGCGCCTTCTGCAGGCCGGCAACCTGCAGCGCCTGCGCGCCTGGATTAAGGAGCAGGGGCGCGATCACCCGGCACAAACGCTGATCGTGCAGCTTTTTATTCCCCTGCGCCGCCGCCTCCAGTGCCAGCAGTCCACGCTGCAGGCGCTCCTGAGCATGCTCGACGGCGTGCTTATCAACTATATTTCGGTCTGCCTGGCCTCCGCCCGAAACAAGAGCGGAAAAGATGCGCTGGTGGTCGGCTGGAACATTCACGACACTACCCGCCTGTGGCTTGAAGCGTGGATCGCCACCCAAAAAGGCTGGCGCGTCGACGTGCTGGCCCATTCCCTCGCCCAGCTGCGGCCCGAGTTTTTTGAAGGCCAGACGCTGCTGGTCTGGTGCGGGGAAATTCCCACCGCCTCCCAGCAGCAGCTGCTGGCCGAGTGGCGGGAGAATGGCTATCCGGTTTACGCCCTGGGGCCGGATGAATCGTAACGGCATTTAATGGTTCATTAACAGCTGCGCTTCACCGTATAATTGTTCCGTTAACAACAGGAGCACATGATGAAGGCAACCAAACTGGCCGTAATTACCCTTTTCGTTCTGATGGCCGTGAGCGGCATTGGCGGCGTCATGCTGGCGGGCTATTCGTTTATTGTTCGCGGCGGTGTCGGCTGAAATACCCCGCCAACCTTTCGAACAGGCGGTCGACGACGATCGCCGCCAGCGCGACCAGCACCGCGCCCTGCAGAATATAGGCCGTATTAAACCCGCTTAAGCCGATAATAATCGGCGTGCCCAGCGTATTTGCGCCCACCGTTGAGGCGATGGTCGCCGTGCCAATGTTGATGATGACCGACGTGCGGATCCCCGCGAGAATAACCGGCGCGGCGAGCGGCAGTTCAACCTTCCACAGCCGCTGGCGGGCGCTCATCCCGACCCCTTCGGCCACGCTCAGCACGGAAGACGGCACTGCCGCTATCCCGGCCAGCGTCCCCTGCAAAATCGGCAGCACGCCGTAGAGAATCAGCGCCACAATCGCCGGCTGCTGGCCAAATCCCATTACCGGCACCGCAATCGCCAGCACCGCCACGGGGGGAAACGTCTGCCCCATCGCGGCGATGGTCTCCACCAGCGGACGAAACTCCCTGCCCTGCGGGCGCGTGACCGCAATTCCGGCGCCCACGCCCAGTAGAATGGCAAACAGGCTGGAGAGCGATACCAGCCAGAAATGCGCCAGCGTCAGGTTGACGAAGCTCTCCTGCTGATAAACCGGGCGCGGCAGCCCGGGAAAGAGCGCGCTAAACAGCCCCGCGCTGTGCGGCATCAGAAACAGCAGGGCGACAAAAAGGCCAATCAGCCAAAGCAACGGATCACGCGCCCACTTCACCCGCCACCTCCCCTGTCAGCAGATCGCGAAAGTGCAGCGCGCCGCAGGTCACGCCCTGCTCGTCTGCCACGGGCAGCACCTCGCAGCGCCGGGCGACAAACGCGGAGAGGGCATCGCGCAGGCTCATCTGCGCCCGTAGCGGCTCACCCGCCACCGCGTCGCTTTGCGAACGCATATACTCCCCGACGGTTCGCAGGGAGAGCAGCCGGACGCCCAGCTCGCTGCGGCCGAAAAACTCGCGCACAAAATCGTTCGCCGGGTGCGTTAGCAGCTCCAGCGGCGAGCCCTGCTGCACCACTTCCCCCTGGTCCATCAGGATCAGGCGATCGCCCAGGCGCAGCGCCTCGTCGATGTCGTGCGTGACCAGCACAATGGTGCGCCCGAGGATGCGGTGAATACGCGTCATCTCGGCCTGAAGCGCGCCGCGCGTCACCGGATCGAGCGCGCCAAACGGCTCATCCATCAGCAGCACCTGCGGGTTCGCGGCCAGCGCGCGCGCCACGCCCACGCGCTGCTGCTGCCCGCCCGAGAGCTGGTGCGGATAGCGATCGCGCAGCGAAGGCTCCAGCCCCAGCAGCGCCATGAGTTCGTCCACGCGATCCGCAATCCTGGCCTTCGTCCATTTTTCCAGCTGCAGCACGGTGGCGATATTCTGCGCGACCGTCCAGTGGGGAAACAGGCCGATGGACTGAATGGCGTAGCCCATGCGGCGGCGCAGCTCCAGTACCGGCAGGCTGCGGATCTCTTCCCCGGCAAAGCGGATCTGGCCGCTGTCGTGCTCCACCAGCCGGTTGATCATTTTCAGGGTGGTCGATTTGCCCGAACCGGAGGTGCCGATCAGCACGGAGAAGGCACCTTCCGCAAAGTGAAGGTTCAGGTGGCTGGCCGCCGGGCGGCCCGCGAAGGTTTTACTGACATCATGAAATTCAATCATTGGCGCTTCTCCTGAGCAGGGCGAGCCACAAGGCAAACAGCGCATCCAGCACGACCGCCAGCGCGATGGTGGGCACGACGCCCAGTAACACCAGGTCCAGCGCGCTGCTGAGCAATCCCTGGAAGACGAGCGCGCCAAATCCCCCCGCGCCGATCAGCGCGGCGATAACCGCCATGCCGACGGTTTGCACGGTGACCACGCGCAGGCTGCGGACCAGCAGCGGCAGCGCGAGCGGAAGCTGGATTTTCCAGAAGCACTGGCGCGCGCTCATGCCCATCGCGTGGGCGCTTTCCAGCACGTCCGGCGCCACCTGGCTCAGCCCCGCCACCACGCCGCGCACCAGCGGCAGCAGCGCGTAGAGCACGAGCGCGATAAGCGCAGGCGTGAGTCCGGTTCCGGCTACGCCAAGCGATCCCAGCGCGGGAAACGACTTCACCAGCCCCGCGAGCGGCGCAATCAGCAGGCCAAACAGCGCGACGGAGGGAATGGTCTGGATGACGTTCAGCACGGTAAACACGCTTCCCTGCCGCGAGGGGTGACGGTAGCACAGCATCCCCAGCGGCACGCCGACAAGCAGCGCGGGGAAAAGCGTGCCGAGCAGAATGGTTATATGCTGCGCCAGGGCATCGTCAAAGACCTCCTGACGGTTGGCGTACTCCTTGAGCAGGGAAAGCGCGTTCAGCTCGCCGCTGAACAGCAGCGCCAGCGGCAGAACCCAGATCTGGGCGTTCAGCACCCAGCGCCAGGCGGGCATCGGCACCAGGCGGCGAATGGCGTCGCTGCACGCCAGCAGGCACAGCGCCAGCCAGAGCCACAGTCCGCTGCCAATCGAGGTTCGCGCAAGCGGGCTTTCCGCCGAGGCCATGTGCGTTGCCGCCAGCCCGGCGCTCCAGAAAAGCGCAACAAAGAGGAGTTCACAGAGGATAAGCGTCAGCCAGAGGGCGGCGCGTCCCGGCAGGAGCGACAGCGCGATCGTCGCCGCCAGCGCCATCACGATGGCGACCGGCATGAACGGCCAAATCTCCCACAGCAGGCGCGGTTCGCCCGAGACCAGGCGGTTTGGCGCAACGTTAACAAACGGTAGCGCGATGGCTGCCGCGGCCACACAGGCCAACAGCAGCAGCACGCGGTTATGGCATTTTATTGGCACATCCCTGTCCTGTTACTTCACAAGCCCTTGTTGCTTCAGGAAGTCGGCGGCCACTTTTTTGGCATCCAGTCCCTCAACGGCAATGCTGGCATTCAGCTGCTGCAGCGTTTTCTCATCCAGCTTTTCGAAAACCGGCTTAAGCCATTTATCCAGGTCGGGATAGGCTTTCAGCACCGCTTCGCGCACCACCGGTGCCGGAGCGTAGATCGGCTGTACGCCTTTCGGATCGCTCAGCGTTTGCAGCCCCAGCGCCGCCACCGGACCGTCGGTGCCGTAGGCCATCGCGGCGTTCACGCCGGAGGTTTGCTGCGCCGCGGCTTTGATGGTCACCGCCGTGTCGCCCCCGGCCAGCGAAAGCAGCTGCGACTGGTCAAGCTTGAAATCGTAGGCTTTTTCGAAGGCAGGCAGCGCATCGGGGCGCTCGATAAATTCGGCAGAGGCGGCAAGCTTAAAGTCGCCCTTCTCTTTCAGATAGCGGCTCAGATCCTCAAGCGAGGCCAGCTTGCCCTTTTCGGCGAGATCCTTACGCACCGCAATCGTCCAGGTGTTATTGGCGGGAGCCGGCGTTAGCCAGACCAGCTTGTTCTGCTCGGCGTCGAGCTTTTTGACCTTCTCATAGCCGGCTTTGGCATTTTTCCACGCCGCGTCGTTTTCGTCTTTAAAGAAGAAGGCGCCGTTGCCGGTATATTCCGGATAGATGTCCAGCTCGCCGGAGGTAATTGCGCCGCGCACCACGGGCGTGGTGCCGAGCTGTACCTTATTGACCGTTTTCACCCCGTGGCTTTCAAGCACCTGCAGGATGATGTTGCCCAGCAGCGCGCCTTCGGTATCAATCTTTGAGCCCACTTTCACCGGCTCTGCCGCCTGTAAAGGCAGGCTCAGCGCCGCCAGCAGCGCCGCTGAGCCCATTAATCCTTTTGAAATCGTCATGTACTTTCCTCAGTTTTGCCGCCTTTTTCAGAGGCTTGAAAGAAAAGCGTAGCTTAAAACGGCGGGTTTAACCGTCAAAATGCCTTTTTAGCATAAGGTAAGACGCCTCCCCCGGAACCGGGGGAGGCGGGGAAGGAATTATAGCAGCTCGAACTCGCCTTTGTTTACGCGAGCAGAATCCACGCCGATAAAGACGTTAAACTTGCCCGGCTCCGCGTCGTACTTCATCTGCTGGTTCCAGAACTTCAGCGCGTTCACGTCAATCGGGAAGGTGACGGTTTTGGTTTCGCCAGGCTTGAGCGTGACCTTATCAAAGCCGCGCAGCTCCTTAACCGGGCGGCTCATCGAGGCCGTTACGTCCTGAACGTACATCTGAATGACCGTTGCCCCCTCGCGCTTGCCGGTGTTGGTCACCTCAACGCTGGCGGTCACCTTGCCGTCACGCTTCAGGGTCGGCGCCGACATTTTTACGTCCGAGACCTTAAAGGTGGTGTAGCTCAGGCCGTAGCCAAACGGATAGAGCGGGCCGTTCGCTTCGTCAAAGTAGCGCGAGGTGTACTTGTTCGGCTTGTCGGCGTTGTACGGACGGCCGGTGTTCAGGTGGCTGTAGTACACCGGGATCTGCCCGACGGAGCGCGGGAAGGACATCGGCAGCTTGCCGGACGGGTTGTAATCGCCGAACAGCACGTCGGCAATGGCGTTACCGCCTTCTGTACCCGCAAACCAGGTTTCCAGAATCGCGTCGGCCTGCTGGTCTTCTTTCACCAGCGCCAGCGGACGGCCGTTCATCAGCACCAGCACCAGCGGCTTGCCGGTCGCCTTCAGGGCGGCAATCAGGTCGCGCTGGCTCTGCGGAATGGTGATATCGGTACGGCTGGACGCTTCGTGCGCCATGCCCTGCGCTTCGCCCACGACCGCAACAATGACGTCAGACTGCTTCGCGGCGCTGACTGCCTCGTCGATCATCTCCTTCGGCGAGCGCGGATCGACCTTCACCGCCTCTTCGTACTGGTTAAGGAAGGTGACGATATCGTTATCGTTGGTGACGTTCGCGCCCTTGGCGTAAACCACCTTCGCGTTTTCACCCACGGCGTCTTTGATGCCGGTCAGCACCGTGACGGACTGATCGGCCACGCCCGCGGCGGACCAGCTGCCCATCACGTCGCGCTTGCTGTCGGCCAGCGGCCCTACGACAGCAATGGTGCCGGACTTTTTCAGCGGCAGCGTTTCAAGACGGTTTTTCAGCAGCACCAGGCTTTCACGCGCCACCTCGCGCGCCTCTTTGCGGTGCAGGCGGCTTTCGGCGTTGGTGTCCGCCGGGTCAGACTCTTTCGGCCCCAGGTGGCTGTACGGATCGTTAAACAGCCCCATGTCGTATTTCACGTTCAGCACGTGGCGGGTCGCGTCGTCCAGCTCGGCCATCGTCACCTTGCCGCTCTTCACCAGCCCCGGCAGGTATTTACTGTAGTATTCGTCGCTCATGCTCATGTTGATGCCGGACTTGAGCGCCACGCGCACCGCGTCTTCCGGATCGGAGGCCGTGCCGTGCTTGATCAGCTCTTTAATCGCGCCGTGATCCGAGACGGTAATGCCCTTGAAGCCCCACTGGTCGCGCAGCACGTCTTTCAGCAGCCACGAGTCGGAGGTGGCTGGCGTGCCGTTCAGCGAGTTCAGCGCCACCATCACCGCGCCGCTGCCCGCGTCCAGCCCCGCTTTGTACGGCGGCATGTAGTCGTTAAACAGGCGCTGCGGGCTCATGTCCACGGTGTTGTACTCTTTGCCGCCCTCAACCGCGCCGTAGGCCGCGAAGTGCTTGACGCTGGTCATGACGGAGTAGCGGTCCGCCGGGCTTTTGCCCTGCATCGCTTCCACCATGGTTTTGCCCATCGTGGCCGTTAAATAGGTGTCTTCGCCAAAGCCTTCCGAGGCGCGGCCCCAGCGCGGATCGCGAGAGACGTCCACCATCGGCGCCCAGGTCATGTTCAGGCCGTCGTCGGCCGCTTCATAGGCGGAAACGCGCCCGACGGTTTTGACCGCGTCGAGGTTAAAGGAAGAGGCCAGGCCGAGGCTAATCGGGAAGACGGTCCGCTGCCCGTGCAGCACGTCGTAGGCGAAGAAGAGAGGAATTTTCAGGCGGCTGAGTTCCATCACCTGATCCTGCATTTTGCGGATATCCTGACGGGTGACGGTGTTAAAGATTGCGCCCACCTGGCTCTCTTTGATCATCTCCCGGATGGCCTCTTTCGGGTTATCCGGGCCGACGCTGATAAGGCGCAGCTGGCCGATCTTCTCATCGACCGTCATCTTTTTAAGCAGTTCGGTGACGAACGCGTCCCGGGCTTCAGGCGTGAGCGGGTGATTGCCAAACATATCATCTGCCAGCGCAGGCTGCAGCGCCAGGCTGACGGCGACACCTACAGAACATATCCATTTCATGTCGTTTTACTCTCTCATCATTAACCGCCGGAAGAACGCCACCGGACCGTGCGAAAAGCGCAGTGTGCCACAAACCCTCTGCGGCTTGCAGGGTTATTCTCTGATTTTTCTCATGAATAGTAGACCGCTCAACAGTTAATCGCGCTATGCTTTACAGCGAGAAATTTGCCCCACCACAAGGAGTGGAAGATGTCTTCTGTTCGAACTGACGATAACAACGCTTTTATTAACGAACTGTCGCGCCTGGTTGGCTCCTCTCACCTGCTTACCGACCCGGACAAAACCGCCCGCTACCGTAAGGGCTTTCGCTCCGGTCAGGGCGACGCGCTGGCGGTCGTTTTCCCCGGCACGCTGCTGGAGCTGTGGCGCGTGCTCAGCGCCTGCGTCGCCGCCGACAAGATTATTTTAATGCAGGCCGCCAATACTGGCCTGACCGAAGGCTCAACGCCGAACGGCAACGACTACGATCGCGACATTGTGATTATCAGCACGCTGCGCCTCGATAAGCTTCACCTGCTGGACAAAGGCGAGCAGGTGCTGGCCTTCCCGGGTACTACCCTCTATTCGCTGGAGAAAGCGCTTAAGCCGCTGGGGCGCGAGCCGCACTCCGTGATTGGCTCCTCGTGCATTGGTGCATCGGTGATCGGCGGGATCTGCAATAACTCCGGCGGTTCGCTGGTGCAGCGCGGCCCGGCCTATACCGAGATGTCGCTCTTTGCCCGCATCGACGAGAGCGGCAAGCTGACGCTGGTTAACCATCTGGGTATCGCTCTGGGCGTGACGCCAGAGCAGATTCTGAGCAAGCTGGATGACGAGCGCGTTAGGGATGAAGACGTGCAGCACGACGGCCGCCACGCGCACGATCACGATTACATCACCCGCGTGCGCGACATTGAGGCCGATACCCCGGCGCGCTACAACGCCGACCCGGACCGGCTGTTCGAATCCTCCGGCTGCGCGGGCAAGCTGGCGGTATTTGCGGTGCGTCTCGATACCTTCCCGGCAGAGAAAAAGCAGCAGGTCTTCTACATCGGGACCAACCAGCCGGAGGTGCTCACCGAAATTCGTCGCCACATCCTGGCCGAGTTCACCCACCTGCCGGTGGCGGGCGAGTATATGCACCGGGATATTTACGATATCGCCGAGCGCTACGGTAAAGACACCTTCCTGATGATCGACAGGCTCGGCACCGACAAAATGCCGTTCTTCTTCACCATGAAGGGGCGTACCGACGCGATGCTGGAGAAGGTGCCGCTGTTTAAGCCCCACTTCACCGACCGCTTTATGCAGAAGCTGGGCAACGTCTTCCCGGCGCACCTGCCGGAGCGGATGAAAACCTGGCGCGATAAGTACGAACATCACCTGCTGCTCAAAATGTCCGGAGACGGCATCGACGAAGCGCAGGCCTGGCTGAGCGACTTTTTCAAAACCGCCGAGGGTGATTTCTTCGCCTGCACGCCTGAAGAGGGCAGCAAGGCCTTCCTGCACCGTTTTGCGGCAGCGGGCGCGGCGATTCGCTATCAGGCGGTGCATTCCGAAGAGGTGGAAGATATTCTGGCGCTGGATATCGCCCTGCGCCGCAACGATACCGAGTGGTTTGAGCATCTGCCGCCGGAAATTAGCGACAAGCTGGTGCATAAGCTCTATTACGGCCACTTCATGTGCTATGTCTTCCATCAGGATTACATCGTCAAGAAAGGGGTCGACGCGCATGCGCTAAAAGAGCAGATGCTCGCCCTTCTTCACGCGCGCGGCGCGCAGTATCCTGCGGAACATAACGTCGGACATCTCTATAAAGCGCCAGAAACGCTTACGCGTTTTTATCGCGAGAATGACCCTACAAACAGTATGAATCCCGGCATTGGCAAAACAACGCGGAAGAAATACTGGAAAGAGGATGTTAACGCCGAGCAGCACGACGCGTAAGCCACTGAACCCGGGTTACCGCCATATTTGAGAGATTGTTAAGCGCGCCTTAAACGTACTAGAGTAGCAGCCTGTCGCCGGAGAAACGCTTCTCCGGCATTGCATTACGAGGAGCAGGCACATCATGTCGGCTGTTGATACTTTGTCCGAAAGCGGAGTGGTCGTGCGCGACGCCCTTCCCGATGACGTGCATGCCATCTCCGCCATTTACGCGTGGCACGTCCTCCACGGCCGCGCGTCGTTTGAGGAAGTTCCCCCTACCGTCGACGACATGCGCCAGCGTATAAAAAACGTGTCCGATAGCGGCCTGCCGTGGCTGGTTGCTCTCTATCGCGGGATCGTGGTCGGCTATTGCTACGCCACGCCCTATCGCCCGCGCGATGCCTATCGCTATACCCTTGAAGAATCGATTTACGTCGATGCCAGCGCCACCGGAAAAGGGCTAGGCTCAACGCTGCTCAGCGCGCTTATCGCGCGCTGCGAGCAGGGCCCGTGGCGGCAGATGATCGCCGTGGTGGGAGATGGGAACAATAACGCGGGGTCGCTGCGGCTGCATAAAAAGCACGGCTTCGAGGTGGTGGGCCAGCTGCGCAGCGTCGGCTATAAAAAAGGCGACTGGCGGGATACGCTGATCATGCAGCGGCCGCTCAACGAAGGCGACTGGACGCTGCCGGAATAAAAGCAAAACGGTAACCTGGGTTACCGTTTTTAGTGTTTTCTCCCTCTCCCCGTGGGCTGAGGGATCCCCACAAATTTCAGACTGGCACAGAATACTCCCTCTCCATTCAGGGAGAGGGCTGGGGTGAGGGGGAACATACGGCTGTGGTGGTAATTCCGTTCACTTTACGAGCCTTGCTACTCTTAAATCACGTTACTTGTGAACGTGTGAAGGGGGCTCCCGTGTATGAACCGGTCACATGGGTTATAGATCTGACCGGTCACATAGGTAACACTTTTTGACTTAATCGGCCCGGATTATACGATGATTTCGTCTGTCGTACCGGGCCAGTATCAGTTCACCAAAGCCAATTTCATCC
>NZ_JBGKEB010000028.1:0-46351 GCF_041399425.1 Enterobacter sp. KBR-315C3_2022 | reverse complement strand
GGCGGCTTTAGCGCGGTGGTCCCACCTGACCCCATGCCGAACTCAGAAGTGAAACGCCGTAGCGCCGATGGTAGTGTGGGGTCTCCCCATGTGAGAGTAGGGAACTGCCAGACATCAAATAAGTGAGAAGGCCATCCGAAAGGATGGCCTTTTTGCGTTTATGCATCAGATAAAATTGTGGCCCGACTTGCGTACTGTCACCGGGAGGCAAGCGATCCGTGGGTCATCTACAACAAGACGGCCTTGGCTTCGGATGCGCAAAGAACTCGTTAGGTGGCAACTGTCTGACTATTATCTAGCGACACTCATAATGATCATTCTCTCGGCCACCGTTCTTGCCATGGTGGACCAACCGAGCGAACGAGCTACCTCACGTTGCCCGCAAGGAAAGGTCTGAGACTCTGGAGGGATGATTTCCACGTTAAGCGCAGTGAAATGAATCGAAATTGCAGAGGTCAGAGCGTCCGGTCTTGGGATCAGCATCACCTAGATATCATCTTCCTTTCATAATGCAGCCCGGGCAAGAAATTAGAGTAAACGTTGCCGTGGAATGGAATATAAACGAAAGACATTTTTAGACTTGAATATTGGCAGGCAGAATTAGTATGTGGAGAGGGTCACGATGAATAGAGGTGAAGAGAAAATACAAAAGAAAGATGATTGGTATTTATAATGCTTTTATAACGGCTATCTCTTTTTTATTAAGCATTCCTGCGCGTACTATTTAAAAAAACAAAAGCGCGGATTTCGCCGCGCTTTTAAAACGGATACTTACTTGGTCAGGGCGACGATGCCGAGCGTCAGGCCTGCCACTGCAGCAGCTCCACCTGCGATAGCGCCTGCCGTTTCCCAGTTATCCTGTGTCGTGCCTTTCATACAGGTATTGGTATGGACCAGGCGGCCCTGATCGTCGTATACCGGTACACATGGGGAGTCATGCGCGCAGCCAGCAAGGAGCGCAGCAAGAAGTGCAACGGAAATGAATCTTTTCATGATGTTACCTCAGTGTGTTCTTACCTTCGCGCCAGAGCCAAAAGGGCTATCAACGAATTGTCTGTTATTTTACCACTGAGTCAGATACCGCAGTACGAGGAATAATCTCAAAATATGTTGATTGTAAAAATGATGGAGAAAAAACGGCTACTCAATAAATTACTGAAAGAATAATGAACTGGGATTTTCAAATAAGATGGCAAATGAATTACTTGCGTGGAAAGCAAAATAAAAAGGCGCACCAGGCGCCTTTTCGAAATGCACTACTCTTTGTGGCTGGTAAACCTTCTGCGGACAACCACAAAGAAGACGGGCACGAAGAAGATAGCCAGTAGGGTGGCGGAAAGCATTCCCCCCATAACGCCAGTACCAACGGCGTTTTGCGCGCCACTACCCGCGCCGCTGCTGATTACCAGCGGCAGAACCCCAAGAATGAATGCCAGAGACGTCATCAGGATAGGACGCAGACGCATCCGCGAAGCTTCAAGCGTTGCTTCGATGATTCCCTTGCCCTCCTTATCCATAAGGTCCTTCGCAAACTCAACGATCAAAATGGCGTTCTTGGCGGATAAACCAATGGTTGTTAGCAGGCCGACCTGGAAATAGACGTCATTGTTTAATCCGCGCAGCGAAGCGGCAAGCAATGCGCCAATCACGCCCAGCGGCACAACCAGCATCACGGAGAACGGAATGGACCAGCTTTCATAAAGGGCCGCCAGACACAGGAACACGACGATCAGTGAAATGGCGTAAAGCGCGGGCGCCTGGTTGCCAGAAAGCCGTTCCTGATAAGACATTCCCGTCCAGTCAAAGCCGATGCCGGAAGGCAGCTTAGATGCCAGGCTTTCCATCATCACCATTGCTTCACCGGTACTCTTGCCCGGTGCGGATTCGCCAAGAATTTCCATCGAAGGCATACCGTTGTAACGTTCGAGACGCGGTGAACCATACACCCAGTGCGCGCTGCTGAATGCAGAGAAAGGCACCATTTCGCCATTAGCACTGCGCACGTACAGCGTATTGATATCGCCTGGCAGCATGCGGAACTGGGCATCTGCCTGAACATACACCTTTTTCACGCGTCCATGATCGATAAAGTCGTTCACATACGTTCCGCCCAGCGCGGTCGAGACGGTCTGGTTGATATCGGAAACGCTGACGCCCAACGCCTGCGCTTTTTCCTGATCGATATCGAGCTTAAACTGCGGCGTATCTTCAAGGCCGTTAGGACGTACGCGCACCAGCAGGTCAGGATGTTCTCTCACCATACCGAGCAGCTGATTACGCGCCTGCGTAAGCTGTGTATGCCCAAGGTTTGCCTGATCGATCAGTTCAAAATCGAAGCCCGTTGCGGTGCCCAACTCGATAATCGCCGGCAGGTTAAACGGAAACACGAGGCCATCTTTTATCTGGCTGAAGGCTTTCGTAGCGCGGCCAACAATCGCTTCTACGCCGTTCTCTTCACCCGGGCGTTCTTCCCATGGCTTAAGGCTCACAAAAGCGATACCGGCGTTTTGCCCCTGACCGCTGAAGCTAAAACCGTTCACGGTGAAGACAGATTCAACGTTGGCCTTTTCTTTGTTCAGATAATAATTCTGCACCTGGTCGAGCACCTGCTGGGTTCGCATCTGCGTCGCGCCCGCGGGCAGCTGCACCATCGTCATAAAGACGCCCTGATCCTCTTCGGGCAGGAAAGAGGTCGGTAAGCGCAGGAAGAGTACCGCCATACCGCCGACGATGATCACGTAAACCAACAGATAGCGCCCGGTTTTACGTAAAATCCCGCTGACGCTGTTGCTGTAATGCTCAACGCTTCTGTCGAAAAGCGCGTTAAACCAGCCAAAGAAGCCGCCTTTTTTCTCGTGGTGCTCGCTTGAAACCGGTTTAAGTAGCGTAGCGCACAGCGCAGGCGTCAAAATCAGCGCAACCAGCACGGAGAGCGCCATGGCCGAAACGATCGTCAGGGAAAACTGACGGTAAATCGCCCCCGTTGAGCCGCCAAAAAAGGCCATTGGGATAAAGACCGCCGAGAGCACCATGGCAATACCGACCAGCGCGCCCTGGATCTGCTCCATTGATTTTTGCGTTGCCTCTTTTGGCGGCAGCTTGTCCTCGACCATTACGCGCTCGACGTTCTCGACGACAACGATGGCGTCATCCACGAGCAGGCCTATCGCCAGCACCATGCCGAACATCGTCAGGGTGTTGATTGAGAAGCCGAACGCCGCCAGCACGGCAAAGGTGCCGAGCAGTACGACAGGCACCGCAATCGTAGGGATCAGGGTTGCGCGCAGATTTTGCAGGAACAAATACATCACGAGGAAGACGAGGATGATCGCCTCAAACAGCGTCTTCACCACTTCATGAATAGAAATTTTCACGAACGGCGTGGTGTCGTAAGGGTAGACAACTTTCAGCCCCTGCGGGAAGAAGGGCTGCAGTTGGGCGAGCTTGCTCTTGATGGCTGCTGCAGTATCAAGCGCGTTCGCACCCGTTGCCAGCTTAATCCCAAGACCCGTTGCAGCCTGGCCGTTGATCTTGGTGACCATGTTGTAGTTCTCGCCACCCAGCTCAATGCGTGCCACATCCTTCAGATGAACCATCGATCCGTCCTGGTTCACTTTCAGCGTTACGCGGCCAAATTCCTCCGGTGATTTCAGGCGAGTTTGGGCAATGATTGAGGCGTTTAGCTGCTGCCCCGGAACGGACGGCGTACCGCCCAGCTGACCGGCAGCAATCTGGTTATTCTGGGTCTTCAGCTGATTGATAACGTCCAGCGGGGTGAGCTGGTATTTATTCATCGCATTGCTGTCGAGCCAGATGCGCATTGCATACTGCGCGCCAAACAGCTGAACGTCGCCGACGCCGGAAGTCCGGCTGATTGCATCTTTTACGTTCGACGCAACATAGTCGGAGATATCATCCTGGGTGAGACTTTTATTGTCTGAAACAAAACCCGCCACCAGCAGGAAGCTGCTGCTGGATTTCTCCACGCCGATACCCTGCTGCTGAACTTCCTGTGGCAGAAGCGGCATCGCCAGCTGCAGTTTGTTCTGCACCTGGACCTGAGCGATATCAGGATCGGTGCCCGACTGGAACGTCAGGGTAATCGTTACGTTACCTGCGGAGTCGCTGGTTGACGACATATACATCAGGTTATCGATACCGTTCATATTCTGTTCGATAACCTGCGTCACCGTATCCTGCACCGTCTGGGCATCCGCGCCAGGATACGTTGCCGTTACGGCAACGGCAGGTGGAGCGATGGTTGGATACTGTGCAACGGGCAGCTTTAGGATGGCCAGCCCGCCTGCAATCATCAGTATGATGGCGAGTACCCAGGCGAAAACGGGCCTCTGAATAAAGAAATTAGCCATGTTATCGTCCCTTAACTGGCTGGTTTAGCAGCGGTATCAGGCGTTGCCACCACGGTGACGCCAGGTCGAACTTTTTGTAAACCGCTCACAATTACGCGATCGCCATTTTTCAGACCTTCGGTGACCAGCCAGCGATCTCCGATCGCCTGTGGCGCTTCTACGGTGCGCAACTCAACCTGATTTTTATCATTCACAACCAGAACGGTAGCCTCTCCGCGCGGCGTGCGGGTGACGCCCTGCTGGGGAACCAGAATAGCATCGGGCTGCGTACCTTCGTCGATACGGGCCCGCACGAACATGCCTGGCAGAAGCATATGCTGAGGATTAGGGAAAATGGCGCGCAGCGTAATGGATCCGGTGCTTTCATCTACGGTAACGTCAGAGAACTGCAGCGTGCCTTTTAGCGGGTAGGGTTGACCGTTTTCCATGAGCAGCTCAACGGTGCTGGCGGCATTGCCTTTTTGCAGGCTCGTCTGCTTCAGACGCATGAAATCGTTGCTCGACTGCGTCACGTCGACATAAATCGGATCGAGCTGTTGAACGGTTGCAAGAGCGGTAGACTGGCCGTTAGTGACCAGAGCACCTTCGGTCACGCTGGATTTACCGATACGTCCGTCGATAGGAGACGTCACTTTGGTATAGGCGAGATTGATACGTGCGCTTTCCACGCCAGCCTGGGCGGCTACAACGCTCGCATCCGCCTGCTGCGCGGTGGCGACCGCCTGATCGTACTCTTGTTTGCTGACGTACTGTGTTCCCACCAGCGGCAGGTAGCGCTTCACGGTCAGGTGCGCAATGTTAGCCGCGGCCTGAGCCTTAGCCAGCTCGCCTTTCGCATTGTCATATGCAGCCTGATACGTCGCAGGGTCGATTTGATACAAAGACTCGCCGGCTTTGACGTCACTGCCTTCTTCGAAGTTACGACGCAGGATGATACCGCTCACCTGTGGACGTACTTCTGCAACGCGAAAAGCATCCGTTCTGCCCGGCAGTTCAGTGGTAACGGCCAAGGGTCCACTCTTAATCACATGCACGCTGACCTGCGGAGCGGGGGCGTGCTGCTGCGCGTTTCCCTGCTCGTCGCATCCCCCAAGAAGTGTTGCAAAGACAAATAAGCTGGTTAAGGGTAATAGCCTGAAGTGTTTCGTCATTTTTTTTCCTTTAAATACCCATGAACCGATATTCGCCGAGAATCGGAGAGAGGGCCTGGAAGACAAATAAAAATGTAGCTGCGTATAATAATCAGGCTGTTTGATATTTTTTGATTTATAAGTGCGAAGAGAGGGTGTCACAGACAAAATCAGAATCGCACCCGGTGTATTCTCCGCGATATTTATGTCAGGCTGTTGCAGTAATTAGCCGGCATGCATTCTTTTGGTGAATTGATCGAATCATAAATATTCGCCTTAATTATGCATTTCGGTAATTGACTTTTTTTGTGCAAATATAAAGCGGTTTATGATGGATACTTTTTTTATCAATACACGCCGCGTATTAATAAATGTTATTTCACTCAGTCATGAGCAACGGTTATGGCACGTAAAAAGAAAGATGAAGCACAAAAGACCCGACAACAGCTGATTGAGGCTGCCATTGAACAGTTTGCTATGCGCGGCGTGGCGAACACCACGTTGACAGATATTGCCGATGCGGCCAACGTGACCCGTGGAGCCGTATACTGGCATTTTTCCAGCAAATCGGAAATTTTTAACGCCATATGGGAGCAGCAGCTGCCGTTACGCGACATTATTAGAGACCGGTTGGCGCTGCCGGAAAATGATAATCCCCTGATGATCCTTCGTGAGCAATTTATCACTGCCTTGCAGTACATTGCGCGAGAACCACGCCAGTGTTCCCTTTTGCAAATCCTTTATCATAAGTGTGAATTTCATAGCGATATGATTTCAGAGTATGAAATACGAAAGCGTATTGGGCTTAATGATGAACATTTTCGCGCCACGCTGGAAAGATGCATCTCCAGGCGAGTTATCTCACCACACGTCAATATTGAACTGACGATGATTGCTTTCCGCGGTTTTTTTAGTGGAATCATTAAAAACTGGTTAATGAATAGCGAGAGCTTTAATCTTTACCATCAGGCGCCTGCGCTGGTGGATTACATTCTGGCGACGCTGCAGAGCGCGCGAGTGTCGCCAGAGGTTTGCGACGCGGCATCATGATGACGTTTTAGAGTGGAACACTTCTCCGTTACGACAGAGTTCCTCAACGGTTTTGGCGGAGATCGGTTTACCCAATAAATATCCCTGAAGCGTATTGCAGCCTAGCTCCGTCAGAAACGCCTGCTGCTCCACGGTTTCTACCCCTTCAGCGACCACTTTTAGGTTCAGCGTTTTTGCCAGGGCAACGATCGCCGACACAATAGTCGCATCCTCACTTTCCCCGCTCAGCTCCTTCACAAAGGCACGATCGATTTTGAGCTCGCAGGCAGGCAGTCGCTTGAGATAAAGCAGGCTCGAATAGCCCGTCCCAAAGTCATCTATTGACGCTTTTACGCCTGCCTGCGTCAGCTCGGTCAACACCCGCACGCTTTCGTCAGGGTTGCTCATGGCGGTGGTTTCAGTCACCTCAAGGATCAGCGTTTCAGGTGGAATTGCGTGGCGGGCAAGGCAGTCCAGCACGGTCTTGACCAGTGACGGTTGCTCAAACTGCAGCGTCGAAAGGTTCACCGCCATCGACCAGCCCGCATGCCCCTGAAGATGCCACTCGCGCAGCTGGCGGCAGGCTTCATTGATGACCCAGTTGCCAATGGGAATAATAAGCCCGGTTTTTTCCGCCAGGGGAAGGAACTGGTCCGGCGTCAGCAGTCCTTGCTTGGGGTGTTGCCAGCGCAGCAGCGCTTCAAAACCCAGTATTGGCCCGGCTGGCGCGTGGAATTTCGGCTGGTAGAGCAAGCGTAGCTCGTCGCGATCCACCGCCATCCACAGATCGTTCATCAGCTGTAGGCTTGTCTGCGCCAGGGTGTTCATCGACGGCTGGAAAAAGTGATACCCGTTACGGCCCATATGCTTGGTGTGATACATCGCGGCGTCGGCGTTAAACATCAACTCACGTTCATTTTTTCCATCGTGAGGATAGAGGGCTATGCCTATGCTGAGCGTGACCATCAGCTCATAGGGCTCAATGTTGAACGGGCTGTCAACGGCGCGTACCAGGGCGCTGGCCAGCGAGGCAGCATCATCCGGCGTGTCCGTCTCGGCCAGCAGGACAAACTCGTCTCCGCCGATACGCGCCAGCGTGTACTGCCCTTTGAGCGGCAGCAGAAGCCGCCGGGTAACCGCGACCAAAAGCTTGTCGCCGACGTCATGGCCGTAGGCATCATTGACGGCCTTAAAGCCGTCGAGATCCATAAACATCAGCGCAAAGCGGTTTTCCTCACGGTCGGCTTTGCTGATGGCCTGATCTAATCTGTCTTCCAGAAGAATACGGTTAGGAAGCCGCGTCAGCGTATCGTGCAGGGCGAGCTGAGCCAGCTCGCGATTAGCTTCCGCCAGCGAAGAGGCCAGCAGCGACGTGCGGGCCTGAAGGCGGGCATCCAGCATGGAGACCAGCAGCGTAATGCCCAAAATGGAGAGCGCCATGACGCTCACCAGAACGGCAAGCCAGCTACCGTTGATGCCGTGATGGTGAACCAAGGTTGACGCTGGAAACTGCGCGGCTTTCATACCCGCGTAGTGCATGCCGGCGATGGCGATCCCCATGGTGATCGCGGCCCCCAGACGCATCAGCGCGACCTGCGCCGCCTCGTGGCGCAAACGAAAGGTCAGCCACAGCGCGGTCAGCGAGGCAGCAAGGGCGATGGCAACCGAAATCGCCACCCACGTTTTATCCCAGACGATAGCCGGCGTAACTTCCAGCGCGGCCATCCCGGTGTAGTGCATGGCCGCGATGCCACACCCCATCACCATCGCCCCCGGGATCAGCCGCCGCAAGCGCAGGCGTTCGCCGCTCACAAGCCACAGGGCAAACATTGACGAGGCGATGGCGATGACCATCGAGAAAACCGTCAGGCCGGTGCTGTAGCTCATGCTCATGGAGAGGTCCATCGCCAGCATGCCGATGAAGTGCATTGCCCACACGCCGATCCCCATCGCGATGCCGCCGCCCGCAAGCCAGACGCGCGCGGTGGTGCCCTGGCTTCCGGCCACGCGTGCGGCCATGTTTAGCGCGGTATAGGCGGCAAGGATCGCCACAACGAAAGAGATAACGACGAGGATTGGGTTGTATTGGCTTACCAGCATAGTCTGTTGAACTCGTATGAGAGGCTAAGCGAGAGCGGTGGAGAAGGGCTGAGACATTATCATCGTCAGATAATGACTAAAAGGGATTTAAATCCCCGTTTTTAGTGGGTGATAGCGGGATTTTAGGCGACGTTCGCCGTTCAGTTGAGGTCTGAACAATTCACCAGTTTGAGGGGATTAACGGAGTCCATATTACGGCACTTATCGGTTTCGGTGCTCATCAGTTCAATCCACTGCATTAATAGCGCATCGAAAAGGAAAATGGAGAGAGCAAAAACGACCAGCCACCAGTATTTACGAATCATGTGCCATTCCGGGAGAAGATAGCCTGTAAGGTGGTGGAAATATACACGAATAACGGGCGTTGAAAAGCAGGGAACGTGAAGGTTTACATTGTCTTGACACACAGCGTGAGGGCGATAAAAAAGGCGCTTCCCCATGCCGAAGAGCGCCTTTTTAAACAAGCAGTTAGCTGATGAGTATCAGTTCATGCCGTATTTTTTCAATTTCTTACGCAGAGTACCACGGTTGATACCCATCATCAGCGCAGCGCGGGTTTGGTTACCGCGGGTGTATTGCATCACCATGTCCAACAGTGGCTGTTCAACTTCAGCCAATACCAGCTCATACAGGTCATTAACATCCTGACCGTTCAATTGAGCAAAATAGTTCTTCAGTGCTTGTTTAACCGAGTCACGCAGGGGCTTTTGAGTCACCTGATCCTGAGAGTTAACGGTGGAAACGGTCAGTACGTCAGAATTTACGCGTTGTTCGAACATAGTTCTGTCAGCTCTTTATTTCATTACGCAAGATTTTCGAAGTATGCCTCCAACGCCTCCAGCTGTACGCTGGCATCCTCTATGGCGTTGAATGTGCGCCGAAACTGGTCATTTGGAGCGTGCTCCTGGAGATACCAGGAAACGTGTTTACGCGCAATTCGGTACCCTTTTGCCTGGCCATAATGGTCATGCAATTCCCGAACGTGCGAACAAAGCAAGCGCTTAACTTCTGCCAGAGGCAGGGGAGCAAGCAGCTCTCCAGTGTCCAGATAATGCTGGATTTCCCGAAAGATCCAGGGTCTTCCCTGAGCGGCACGTCCTATCATCAGAGCATCAGCTCCCGTATAGTCGAGCACA
The DNA here is from genome assembly GCF_041399425.1 of Enterobacter sp. KBR-315C3_2022. NCBI lineage: Bacteria > Pseudomonadati > Pseudomonadota > Gammaproteobacteria > Enterobacterales > Enterobacteriaceae > Enterobacter > Enterobacter sp. KBR-315C3_2022. The sequence goes on along the minus strand of NZ_JBGKEB010000028.1, from coordinate 36,586 downwards.
GCTCTGGCTTTAAGCGGGTCAGTAATGTCGCCATTCGCGATAATCGGAATGGAAACTTTCTGCTTAACTGCCCGAATGCTGTCGTATTCAGCTTCGCCGTTGAACAAACAGGCGCGAGTGCGTCCATGTATGGTCAGGGCCTGAATGCCACAGTCTTCGGCCAGTTGGGCAATCTCTACGCAGTTACGGTGTTCCGGCGACCAACCCGTGCGAATCTTTAACGTAACAGGAACGTCCACTGCGCTGACAACCGCCGTCAGGATCGACTTCACCTGGTCGGGGTATTGCAGAAGGGCTGAACCTGCAAGCTTGCGATTCACTTTCTTGGCCGGGCACCCCATATTGATATCAATAATCTGGGCACCACTTTCCACGTTGATACGCGCGGCGTCTGCCATCTCTTCCGGCACGCTTCCGGCAATTTGCACGGTGCGAATACCGGGTTCATCAATGTGCACCATCCGTAAACGGGACTTATCGCTTTCCCATACCTGCGGGTTAGACGACATCATCTCGGAAACGGTTAATCCTGCTCCCATCTCGTAGCACAGCGTCCTGAACGGCCGGTCGGTAATACCTGCCATAGGGGCTGCGATCAGGCGATTTCTGAGCTGGTGGTGTCCGATGCGCATGAGTTAAGAAATGACCATACTGTGACTGCAAGGCGGCGTATATTACGCATTTTTTGCACGAGATGAAAGGCCAAACTTTGAACAATCCACTGCGGTAGATCAAGGAATCGCCGCATGGGTCCGTGGTGTGAAATTATTCACCATTTAAATCATTATGTTATGATGGAATGGTGGTTTTGTGTGCGCTTACAATTTCCCGTAACTTCTCAACATTTCTGAAAAAATGAATCGCTCAATCGGGATATTCTGCTGTTTTTAGCAGCAGAATATCTCGCTTCATTGCAATCTGAGCCGCATTTTAGAACATGATCTCAGCGCAAAAAATGTGCGTTATTCAACAACCAGGCGGCCGTGCAGCGACTGTACCGGGCGGTTATTATCGTGATGCATGGTGTGGGTGAATTTCGCCAGCTGTTCAGCAGAGAGGGTCAGCGGCTGCTTAAGGACGACCCAGGTCACGCCTTCGGAGCACGGCGGGGTGGTCAGAGAGCCGCTAAAGCGCCAGTAGGTTTTGTCTTTTGGCAGTAGCTTGTTCAGATCGAGGCTCTCTGTAATGGAGACGTTTTTCTCAGCCTGCTCGGGCATCACGCGCCACAGCTTTTCAAGCTCGGCGTTTGCCGCGCCCTTATCGAACATTACCGCGACAACTACCAGCTCGCCCTTGTCGTTTTTATGCACCAGGTGCATCTCCATCGCATACTTTTTACCGTGCACGGTATTTTCGCTCGGCGCGTGGAAATGGAACTGCTGCAGCGTCCAGCTTTGCTTATCGAGGGTAATGCTGTCGCGGGTCTCGGCTTTTTCACCCGCCTGGATGGTGTGGCCGTTGTTCGTCAGCGTAACGGGACCGTCGCTGTAGTGCGTTTGCAGTGGAGAGATATGGGCCTTCACGGTGGAATCGATGTTGACAGGCGATTGATTCATCCCGGTTTGACACATCCTGTATGCGTCGTCCAGTTCGCCCCAGTGTTCCGGTGACCCTTCGCCTTCATAGCTCCAGTGCGAGGCGTAGGCCGACGTCGAGAGAATGCTCAGCGCCAGCAGCGCTACCTTGCCAGTAAAGTGTTTCATTATATTCTTCCTATGAATTTTTATATTCAAATCAACGATTATCATTATGATTTGTGTGGTTATTTTAACGGAGATAGGAAGAAGTCGGGAGAAATATCGGGGGGAGAAAGGCGTGGTCAGATGACCACGCCAAAAGCTTATTTTTTACGGCCAGTGATGCGGCACCACTCTTCTTTTTCCACGACCGGGTCGAGGGCAAAGAGATCGGCATAGGCTTCACACACGCTGTCGGCCTGGCTTGCCAGGATACCGGAAAGCCCCAGCAGACCGCCCTCAACGGGCAGCACGCTGATTAACGGTGCCAGCTCGCGCAGTGGGCCTGCCAGAATGTTTGCGACCACCACATCGGCTTTCATGGCTTCTGGCTGTGCATCCGGCAGATACAGCTCCAGACGGTCGGAGACGCCGTTACGTTCGGCATTATCGCGGCTGGCCTGAATAGCCTGCGGATCGATGTCGATCCCGATGGCTTTTGCTGCGCCGAGCTTCAGCGCGGCGATCGCGAGGATCCCAGAGCCGCAGCCGAAGTCGATCACGGTTTTACCGTCGAGATCCAGGCCGTCCAGCCACTGCAGGCAGAGGGAGGTGGTTGGATGCGTGCCGGTGCCGAACGCCAGGCCCGGGTCGAGCATCACGTTTACCGCATTTTCGTCAGGCACGTCGCGCCAGCTTGGGCAGATCCACAGGCGCTTGCCGAACTGCATCGGGTGGAAGTTATCCATCCACTCGCGCTCCCAGTCTTTGTCCTCGAGCTGCTCGATTTTATGCATAAAGCCTGCGCCCAGCAGCGGATGGTTTTCCAGAATGGCAACCACCTCTTTCATATCGGTTTCGGCATCGAACAGGCCGATAACGTCGGTATCGCCCCACAGGCGCGTTTCGCCCGGCAGCGGCTCGAAGACCGGCGTGTCATGCGTGTCCTGGAAGGTGATAGAGACCGAACCGGCCTCCATCAGCGCATCGCTCAGCTCTTCGGCATTGGCGCCGGTTGTATTCAGTTTCAGTTGGATCCACGGCATGGCAAAACTCTTTATTTATCAGTAGAAATCATAGCGGGCTGCGGTACGGGCTGACCGAAACGGTTCCCGACCACAAACGCCAGTAAACTTAACAGTAGCGAAGGCACAATCGGATGGAAGCCCAGGTACTGAATCTTAAACGTCGCGAGAACGGCATACAGTACGCCGCCGACGATCATACCGCTTAGCGCACCCGCCGCATTGGCCCGCTCCCAGTAGAGGCCAAGCACCAGCGGCCACAGGAAGACGGCCTCCAGGCCGCCAAACGCGAGCAGGTTGAGCCAGATAATCATCTCCGGCGGACGCCACGCGGCTAACAGTAACAGCGCGCCTAACACCAGCGTAATCACCGCCGACATACGCTTGAGGCGTCGCTCATTATCGAGCTGCTCGGGGCGAAGATTCAAATAGAGATCTTTGATGATCGTAGCGGAACTTTGCAGCAGCTGTGCGTTAATAGTCGACATAATCGCCGCCATCGGCGCAGCCAGGAAAATCCCGGCGGCAAACGGTGGAAGCACTTTTACCATCAGCGTTGGGATCACCAGATCGGGCACGGTCAGGTCGGGAATAACCGCGCGTCCCAGCGCCCCGGCCAAATGCATACCAAACATCAAAATGGCGACAACGATCGTCCCGATAATGATCCCCCGGTGTACCGCTTTGCTGTCTTTATAAGAGATGCAGCGCACGGCGGTGTGCGGCAGGCCAATCACGCCAAAGCAGACCAGCACCCAGAATGAGGTCATAAAGGTTGGCGAAAGAATGTCATCCGCACCCTGCGGAGAAACCAGCTTCGGATCGATGGTTTCGAGCGTTTCCACCGCGTGCGTCAGGCCGCCCGCAGCGTGAACGATGCCGACCAGCAGGACGATAGTGCCGATGAGCATGACCAGCCCCTGCATCGTATCGTTCAGCACGCTGGCGCGGAATCCACCAAAGGCGGTGTACAGCGCGATGCTCACCCCGAAGATAATCAGGCCCGTTTCGTACGGGATCCCCGCGGCCGTTTCCAGCAGGCGCGCCCCACCGATAAACTGTACCGTCATCGCGCCGATAAAGGCCACCAGCAGGCTCAGGCTTGCCAGCCATACCAGCAGCCGGCTCTGATAGCGGGCAAACAGCATATCGTTGAGCGTTACGGCATTGTAGCGACGAGCCAAAATAGCAAATTTTTTACCCAGAATGCCCAGCGAGAGCCAGACGGCAGGCAGCTGAATCATCGCCAGCAGCACCCAGCCTAATCCGTATTTATACGCTGCACCGGGGCCGCCGATAAACGAACTGGCGCTGATATAGGTCGCGGTCAGCGTCATCGCCAGCACCACGCCACCCATTGAGCGGCTTCCCAGGAAATACTCGTTCAGAAAGGCGCCGGTCGATCTTTTACGCATGGCATAAACGGATAAACCAAACACCACGATCAGGTAAGCGATAAGGGGCAGAATGACCTCAAGCTGCATCATCGTCCTCCAGTGGAATATCGCGATAAATAAATTTCACCATTGCCCAGCACAGCAGGATAAATATCAGCGGTACCAGCAGGCAGGCCATTTCGAACCAGTGCGGCAGGCCGGTGATGCCGATGGCGGAGTCAGGTAAGTAAGCGGTCGCTAACCATGCGGCAAGATAGAGAAGGGTCAGCCACAGCGCCCAGCGCGCTTCTTTATGGGCCTGAACAAAACGCTTGTCCATTTTTTGTCCCTTGTGGATGAAGAAAGCGAGGATTGTACATGATGGGGCATGGCTCCCCCCAGAAATAAAAAAGGCCGGATTAACCGGCCTTTTAGCGTCGCTGCAAGCTTACTTCTCTTGCAGACCGAGTTTTTTCTCCAGATAGTGGATGTTGGTTCCACCATTCTGGAAGTGCTCGTCGCTCATGATGCGCATCTGCAGATCGACGTTGGTTTTGATACCGTCGATGATCAGCTCCTGCAGGGCGTTTTTCATGCGGGCAATCGCCACGTCACGGTTTTCGCCGTAGCAGATGAGCTTACCGATCATGGAGTCATAATACGGCGGTACGGTGTAACCGGCGTAGATATGAGATTCCCAGCGCACGCCAAAGCCGCCCGGCGCGTGGAAACGCGTGATTTTACCCGGGCTTGGCAGGAAGGTGTTCGGGTCTTCGGCGTTGATACGGCATTCTACCGCATGGCCTTTCACCACCACTTCTTCCTGCTTGATGGACAGCGGCTGACCGGCTGCAATGCGCAGCTGTTCTTTGATCAGGTCAACGCCGGTGATCATTTCGGTAACCGGGTGTTCAACCTGAATACGGGTGTTCATCTCGATGAAGTAGAACTCGCCGTTTTCGAACAGGAATTCGAACGTACCCGCGCCGCGATAGCCGATATCCACGCACGCTTTGGAGCAGCGCTCGCCGATGTAGCGACGCAGTTCCGGGGTAATGCCCGGCGCTGGCGCTTCTTCGACCACCTTCTGGTGACGACGCTGCATGGAGCAGTCGCGTTCTGCCAGATAGATCGCGTTACCCTGACCGTCAGCCAGCACCTGTATTTCGATGTGGCGTGGGTTTTCCAGGTATTTTTCCATGTACACCATGTCATTGCTGAAAGCCGCTTTAGCTTCCGCTTTGGTCATGGAGATGGACTGCGCCAGTTCGGCGTCGCTGCGCACAACGCGCATGCCGCGACCGCCGCCGCCGCCGGACGCCTTGATGATCACCGGGTAGCCAATGCGTTTAGCATGGGCTCGGTTAGCATCCATATCGTCGGTCAGCGGGCCGTCAGAGCCCGGTACGGTTGGAACACCGGCTTTCTTCATCGCGGTAATAGCAGACACTTTGTCGCCCATCAGGCGAATGGTGTCGGCTTTCGGGCCGATGAAGATAAAGCCAGAGCGCTCAACCTGCTCGGCGAAGTTGGCGTTCTCAGAGAGGAAGCCGTAGCCCGGGTGAATAGCCACCGCGCCGGTGATTTCAGCGGCGCTGATGATAGCCGGGATGTTCAGATAGCTTTTTACGGACGGAGCCGGGCCAATACAGACCGTCTCATCCGCCAGCAATACGTGTTTTAAATCGCGATCCGCGCTTGAGTGCACGGCCACGGTCTTGATGCCCAGCTCTTTACAGGCACGAAGAATACGCAGTGCGATCTCGCCGCGGTTGGCGATAACAATTTTATCCAGCATGTGCGCCTCGTTACTCGATGACGACCAGCGGCTCGTCAAATTCTACCGGCTGACCACTTTCGACCAGAATCGCTTTCACAGTACCTGACTTGTCAGCTTCGATCTGGTTCATCATTTTCATGGCTTCAACGATGCACAAGGTATCGCCTGCGTTGACTTTCTGACCGATTTCGATGAACGCTTTCGCATCCGGGCTCGGGGTGCGGTAGAAAGTACCAACCATTGGGGAACGTACGATGTGGCCACTGATTTCTGCAGCTGCTGCAGGTGCGGCTTCTGCTGCTGGTGCAACGGCTGCAGCCAGCGCAGGCTGCTGTTGCATCATCGGCGCAGCGTAAGCTTGCTGCATGACCGGGAAGCTAGCGGCTGGGGCTGCACGGCTGATGCGTACAGACTCTTCGCCTTCAGAAATTTCCAGTTCGGAGATGCCTGATTCTTCAACCAGCTCGATCAGTTTTTTAATCTTACGAATATCCATGAGTGGGTTCCGTACTCTTGTTTAGTGTGATTGTGACAGGCGTTTTACCGCTGTCTGTAAAGCGTATGAATAACCGTCAGCGCCCAGACCACAGATAACGCCAGCAGCGATGTCTGACAGATAAGAGTGGTGGCGGAACGGCTCTCGGGCGTGCACGTTGCTGAGGTGGATCTCGATAAACGGGATGCTCACCGCGAGCAGTGCGTCGCGAATAGCAACACTGGTGTGCGTAAACGCGGCCGGATTGATCAGGATATAGTCCACAGTGTCTTTAGCCTGATGAATACGGTCGATGATTGCGTACTCCGCGTTTGACTGAAAATGGTCCAAATCCACATTCAGCGACGCTGCTTCCGTGCGCAGACGGTTAACAATTTCGCCTAATGTTAGCGTGCCGTACTTCTCCGGCTCACGGGTGCCGAGCATGTTCAGGTTCGGTCCGTTTAAAACTAAGATTTGAAACTTATCAGCCATAATGTCGCTATCTCCTGCGATTTTCCGGTAAAAAACAAAATATACCTTCAATGCGCGATTGTCACCCTTTCAGGGGCTGAAAACCGCTGTCCGGAAAACCGAAGTCGCACATTATAACGATTTCGTAGCATTTGGCAGCTAAATACTGGTCTTATCAGGGAAGATTATCAACCGCTATCCGAAAAAGATTCGCGGTTGTCAGGTAATCTGCGGGAAAACGCACACTTTCGGGAACTATCTAAACCACTGGCGGAACTTCTTGTAACGCCAGGCTAAAAGCGCCAACGCCGCCAGCGCGTAGAGGACAGGCTGCGGGGACAAAATCTTCACCGACCAGAGATAATGGACCGGCGCGAGGATCGCGACAAGATAGACGAAGTTGTGCAGCAGTTGCCAGCGCCTGCCCAGTTTCCGCTGCGCATACTGCGTCGACGTCAGCGCGAGCGCAAGTAAAATCAGCCAGCTGATAATACCCAGCGTCAGGTAAGGGCGCGACACCAGCTCGCGGCCAAGCAGTGCCAGATTGTTAATGCCCAGCTCGAGCAGCGCGTAGCTGGTCAAATGCAGCGTCGCCCAGGCAAAGCACCATAGCCCTAAAAGGCGGCGAGTGCGTATCAGCAGGGGCTGTTTAGCGTAACGCGCCAGCGGAGTGACCAGCAAGGTGGCGAGTAAAAATTTCAGAGCCATCCTACCGGTAAAATGCTGGATATCTTTTGCCGGATCGGCGCTGAAGTAGCCCTGGCTGGCGGCCCAAAACAGCCAGATGAAGGGAAGCAATCCGGCCAGGTGCAGCAGCACCTTAAGCCAGGTTATCTGCTTTGCAGTTAAGCGCACCTAGAAGTTCTCCCGTAAATTCAGCCCGCGATACAGAGACGCCACCTCGTCAGCGTAGCCGTTGAACAGCAGGGTCGGCTGGCGCTTAACGTCCAGCGCGCCGCCGGAACCAATAAACCGCTCGGTAGCCTGCGACCAGCGGGGATGATCCACGTGCGGATTCACGTTGGCGAAGAAACCGTACTCGTCGGGCGCGGCCAGGTTCCAGGTGGTTGGCGGACGTTCGCGGGTCAGCTTAATGCTGACGATAGACTTAATCCCTTTGAAACCGTATTTCCACGGCACGGTTAAGCGGATCGGCGCGCCGTTCTGCGGCGGCAGCGCCTTGCCGTAGACGCCCACGGTCAGCAGCGTGAGGGGATGCATGGCTTCATCGAGCCGCAGCCCTTCGACGTATGGATACTGAAGCCCGCCGCCGATAAAGCGATCCTTCTGTCCCGGCATCTCGTCCGGCGCGTATCGCGTCTGGAACGAGACATATTTGGCGTTGCTGGTGGGCTCTGCCATCGCCAGCAGCTTGTGCAGGGGGAAGCCGACCCACGGCACCACCATTGACCAGGCTTCCACGCAGCGCATGCGGTAGATGCGTTCTTCCAGCGGAAAGCGGGTCGTGAGGTCGTGGTGATCAAGCGTGAGCGGCTTCGCCACTTCGCCGTCGATTTTCAGCGTCCACGGATCGGTTTTCATACCGCCCGCGTTGGCGGCCGGATCGGCCTTATCGAGGCCAAATTCGTAGAAGTTGTTATAGCCGGTGACTTTATCTTCCGGCGTCAGCGCCAGCGTGTTTTGCCACTGGGCGGGTTTGGTGAAGGTGAGCGGGGCGCCGGAAGGGGCTTTCGGGCGGTCGTTGCCTTTAAACCAGTCGAGCAGATCGGCATGGGCCGCAGGGGGCAGCGTCAGGGCGGTGGCGCTGATCCCTAACATTTTCAGGATCTGGCGACGTTGCAGCATAAAGACAGATTCGGACGTTACGTCGGCTTCCGTCAGTTTTCGGGTTTTCATGGCATCCTCCGTCATGCGTTTTTCTAAGCATGACGGAGGAGAGGGGTTAGCGCGAATATGTCACGAAAATTTGAAGATTAGGCAACCTTCACCAGCGCGCGGCCGTGGAACTGGTTGTCCATGATTTTCGCCGCATATTCAGGCGCTTGCTCGAGCGTAATTTCCGTAGCGCTTTGCGTGAAGAATGCCTCAGGCAGATCGCGCACCAGGCGCTCCCAGGCCTCTGCCCGACGCGCGGCGGGAGTCATCACCGAATCCACGCCCTGCAGGCGCACGTTGCGCAGAATGAACGGCATCACGGTGGTGGGCAGCGCAAAACCGCCCGCCAGGCCGCAGGCCGCCACGCAGCCGCCGTAGTTCATCTGCGCCAGCACTTTGGCCAGCACTTTGTCGCCCACGGTATCCACCGCGCCGGCCCAGACCTGTTTCTCCAGCGGGCGGGTTTCGGCAAACTCGTCGCGCCCCAGAATGCGGCTGGCACCCAGCTGGCGCAGGTAGTCGTGCGTGCTTTCACGGCCCGTCACGGCAGCAACCTGATAGCCGAGCTTATGCAGCAGCGTAACCGCCGTGCTGCCCACGCCGCCGCTGGCGCCGGTGACAACAATCTCGCCGTCCTGAGGACGCACGCCGGCATCTTCCAGCGCCATCACGCACAGCATGGCGGTAAACCCGGCGGTACCGACAATCATCGCCCGACGGCCGTCAAGACCTGCTGGCATCGGCACAAGCCAGTCGCCCTTCACGCGCGCCTGCGCGGCCAGCCCGCCCCAGTGGTTTTCCCCTACGCCCCAGCCGGTGAGCAGAACTTCCTGCCCGACGTGGAAGCGCGGATCTTCACTCGCGTGAACGCGGCCCGCAAAGTCGATGCCCGGCACCATAGGGAAATTTCGGATGATTTTACCTTTGCCCGTGATGGCCAACGCATCCTTATAGTTTAGGCTGGACCAGTCAATGTCGACGGTAACGTCGCCTTCCGGCAGGCGGCTCTCCTCAACGGCTTGCACCGAGGCCAGCGTTTTGCCGTCCTGCTGTTCTAAGATCAAAGCCTGCATACGGGGTCCTCACTAGGTTTGATGATTGGAAAATATTTCCTGAAGACTATACTCGCTAAGTGAAACGCTATGCCGATTTAACGCAATAAATTGCCAGATACACCAGGTTTGGTAGTATGTCGCGTCTTAAATGCAAGTTAGTGCTTACTAGCTTTCCCATCAACTCACGGAGTAATCTCAAGGATGCGATTAACGACGAAGTTCTCAGCTTTTACCACTCTGCTGACGGGGCTTACGATATTTGTCACGCTGATGGGATGTTCACTCAGTTTTTACATTGCGATTCAGGACAAGCTGATGAATCGCGTCCAGTCGGTTGCCTCAATCATTGATTCTCGCTTAATAACCACGTCGCTTCCGGCGCTCTCGCACGAGCTGGATGAGATGATGGTGCCTGTTGATATTGTCCAGATCGACGTTATGCAGGGCAACAAGACGGTTTTCAGCCACGCCCGACAGACAAGCTATCGCCCCGCGGGGACGATTAATCAGTATCGCGACGTGACGGTCCCGTCACTTAAACATCCCGGCATGTCGATTCACGTGGTCTACCTCGACCCGATGGCGAGCTATTTCCGCTCGCTGATGACCACCGCGCCGCTGACGGTTGCCGTCGGGTTTATCGTGCTGCTGATATTTCTTGCGGTCCGCTGGCAGCGGCGGCAGCTCTCCGGGCAGGAGCTGCTGGAAACGCGCTCCATCCGTATTCTGAACGGCGAGCGCGGTCCGCAGGTGCGCGGCTCGGTGCATGAATGGCCGTCCCGCACCAGCAGCGCGCTGGACGTGCTGCTGTCCGACATCCAGTTTGCCAGCGAGCAGCGCAGCCGCATGGACACCCTGATCCGCTCTTATGCCGCGCAGGACAACAAAACGGGCCTGAACAACCGCCTCTTCTTTGATAACCAGCTGGCGACGCTGCTGGAAGATCCTGAAAAAGTCGGCGCGCACGGCGTGGTGATGATCGTTCGCCTGCCTGATTTTGACCTGCTGCGCGACACGTGGGGAGAGCGCGCCACGGAAGAAAACCTCTTTACGCTGATCAACCTGCTGTCGACCTTTATGATGCGCTATCCCGGCTCGCTGCTGGCGCGCTACCGCCGCAGCGATTTTGCCGTGCTGCTGCCGCACCGGACGCTGAAGGAGTCCGAGAGCATCGCCAGCCAGCTGTTGAAGGCGGTGGATGGTTTACCGCAAAGCAAGATGCTGGACCGGGACGACATGGTTCATATCGGCATTTGCGCCTGGCGCGGTGGGCAGAGCACCGAGCAGGTGATGGAACATGCCGAGGCCGCCACCCGCAACGCCGTACTGCAGGGTGCGAACGGCTGGGCCATTTACGACGACTCGCTGCCGGAAAAAGGGCGCGGCAACGTGCGCTGGCGTACGTTGATTGAGCAAATGCTGAATCGCGGTGGACCCCGCATTTATCAGAAACCGGCGGTAACAATAAAGGGTGACGTGCACCATCGGGAGCTGATGTGCCGTATTTTTGACGGCACGGAGGAGGTTATTTCTGCCGAATATCTGCCAATGGTGCTGCAATTCGGGCTTTCCGAAGAGTATGACCGCCAGCAAATTACCCGCCTTATTCCGTTTTTATCTTTCTGGCCCGAAGAGAACCTTGCATTACAGATCACCGTCGAATCATTGATTCGCCCGCGTTTTCAGCGCTGGCTGCGCGATATATTAATGCAATGCGAAAAATCGCAACGCAAACGTATTATTTTTGAACTTGCAGAGGCAGATGTGGGTCAACACATCAGCCGGTTACGTCCGGTGGTGCGTCTGATCAATGCGCTCGGCGCTCGCGTAGCGGTCACGCAGGCGGGGTTAACGCTGGTCAGCACCACGTGGATCCAGGAGCTGGATGTGGAATTATTAAAGCTTCATCCTGGACTGGTAAGAAATATCGAGAAACGGACGGAAAACCAGCTGCTGGTTCAGAGCCTGGTAGAAGCCTGCAAGGGAACGCAAACGCAAGTATTCGCTACGGGCGTGCGCGCCAGAAGCGAATGGCAGACGTTGACGGCGCGTGGTGTTGCCGGCGGTCAGGGGGATTTTTTTGCCGCCTCACAGCCACTTGACACCAATGTGAAAAAATATTTGCAAAGATACTCTGTTTGACCTGCCGTTTATGTTGTTTTCACGTAGAATATCGCGCCTGTAGCTTTGAGTATGTCGAGCAAAATGCCAGTGAACGACCTTTAACGGGTTACAAATGAAAGTGAGGGACGCGACTGTTTGCTCAGCCCTGAGGGATTCAGGGGATGAATTTGTAACAAAGGTAACGTACTGCACTAATTTTCACCGTAGCAGCTGATTTTTGCGCCTTGTCGCTGCTGTGTGTGGTTGGTAAAGTAAGCGGATTTTCTTATCCGCCCCAGCTTTCAGGATTATCCCTTAGTATGTTGAAAAAATTTCGTGGCATGTTTTCCAATGACCTGTCCATTGACCTGGGTACCGCGAATACCCTTATCTATGTAAAAGGACAAGGCATCGTATTGAATGAGCCTTCCGTTGTGGCCATTCGTCAGGATCGTGCTGGCTCGCCGAAAAGCGTTGCCGCAGTGGGTCATGACGCGAAGCAGATGCTGGGCCGTACCCCAGGCAACATCGCCGCCATCCGCCCAATGAAAGACGGCGTTATCGCTGACTTCTTCGTGACTGAAAAAATGCTTCAGCACTTCATCAAGCAGGTTCACAGCAACAGCTTCATGCGCCCAAGCCCGCGCGTGCTGGTGTGCGTGCCGGTTGGTGCAACCCAGGTTGAACGCCGCGCTATCCGTGAGTCCGCTCAGGGCGCAGGCGCGCGTGAAGTCTTCCTGATTGAAGAGCCAATGGCTGCTGCAATTGGTGCAGGTCTGCCTGTATCAGAAGCGACCGGTTCTATGGTGGTGGATATCGGTGGTGGTACCACTGAAGTCGCCGTTATCTCCCTGAACGGCGTGGTGTACTCCTCCTCGGTGCGTATCGGCGGCGACCGCTTCGACGAAGCCATCATCAATTATGTTCGCCGTAACTACGGCTCTCTGATCGGTGAAGCCACCGCAGAGCGTATTAAGCATGAAATCGGTTCTGCCTACCCAGGCGATGAAGTGCGCGAAATCGAAGTTCGCGGTCGTAACCTGGCAGAAGGCGTTCCACGCGGCTTCACCCTGAACTCCAACGAAATTCTGGAAGCGCTGCAAGAGCCGCTGACCGGTATCGTGAGCGCGGTAATGGTTGCGCTGGAACAGTGCCCACCAGAGCTGGCGTCCGATATCTCCGAGCGCGGTATGGTTCTGACCGGTGGTGGCGCGCTGCTGCGTAACCTCGACCGCCTGTTAATGGAAGAGACAGGTATTCCTGTCGTAGTTGCAGAAGATCCACTGACTTGCGTCGCCCGCGGTGGTGGCAAGGCGCTGGAAATGATCGACATGCACGGCGGCGACTTGTTTAGCGAAGAGTAGTCATTGTGAAAGGGTAGCGCATCGCTACCCTTTCTCTCTGACGCGAGAATACGCATAGCCTATGAAGCCAATTTTTAGCCGTGGCCCATCGCTACAGTTTCGCCTTATCCTGGCGGTTCTGGTTGCGCTTGGCGTCATTATTGCCGATAGCCGCCTCGGTACGTTCAGCCAAATCAGAACGTACATGGATACCGCCGTCAGTCCTTTCTACTTTGTATCAAATGGTCCCCGTGAACTGCTCGACTCCGTTTCTCAAACGCTGTCTTCACGCGATCAGCTCGAACTCGAAAACCGGGCATTACGCCAGGAGCTGCTGCTGAAAAACAGCGAGCTGCTGATGCTGGGGCAATACAAGCAGGAGAACGCGCGCCTGCGTGAACTGCTTGGCTCACCGCTGCGTCAGGATGAGCAGAAAATGGTTACGCAGGTGATCTCGACCGTCAATGACCCCTACAGCGATCAGGTTGTGATCGACAAAGGCAGCGTCAACGGCGTGTACGAAGGTCAGCCCGTCATCAGCGATAAAGGCGTTGTGGGCCAGGTTGTGGCGGTTGCCAAACTGACCAGCCGCGTGCTGTTGATTTGCGATGCCACCCACGCGCTGCCTATCCAGGTGCTGCGTAACGACATCCGCGTCATTGCGGCGGGTAACGGCTGCACGGACGATCTTCAGCTTGAGCATCTGCCTGCCAACACGGATATTCGCGTGGGCGACGTGCTGGTGACCTCCGGTCTGGGTGGACGTTTCCCTGAAGGATATCCGGTTGGGGTGGTTTCCTCTGTTAAGCTCGATACCCAGCGCGCGTATACCGTGATTCAGGCGCGCCCAACGGCTGGCCTGCAGCGTCTTCGCTACCTGCTGCTGCTGTGGGGAGCGGACCGTAACGGAACGAACCCGATGACGCCGGAAGACGTGCATCGCGTGGCCAACGAGCGCCTGATGCAGATGATGCCGCAGGTTCTTCCGCCGCCTGACTCGATGGGGCCACCGGCGCCGGTTCCGGCTCCTGCTACGGGTATCACGCAGCCGACGCGGGATGCGCCGCCACCGCCGCAGCTCTCTTCAGGAGGGCAGTAGTGGCCAGCTATCGTAGCCAGGGACGCTGGGTCATCTGGCTCTCGTTCCTTATTGCACTGCTGCTGCAGGTGATGCCCTGGCCGGACGACCTTCTCGTTTTCCGGCCAAACTGGGTGCTGCTCATTCTGCTCTACTGGATCCTTGCCCTGCCGCACCGCGTAAATGTCGGCACAGGTTTTGTGATGGGTGCCATACTGGATCTCATTAGTGGCTCTACGCTGGGCGTTCGCGCCTTATCCATGAGCATTATTGCGTACCTCGTCGCACTCAAATTCCAGCTCTTTCGCAACCTCGCGCTCTGGCAACAGGCTCTGGTGGTGATGCTGTTGTCGCTTGCTGCCGATATCGTTGTTTTCTGGGCAGAGTTTTTAGTGATCAACGTCTCTTTCCGACCGGAAGTGTTCTGGAGTAGTGTAGTTAACGGTGCGCTCTGGCCGTGGCTGTTCCTGCTGATGCGTAAGATCCGCCAGCAGTTTGCCGTGCAATAAAAGGTTTCTATGACGTCTTTGTATCTTGCTTCCGGCTCTCCGCGCCGTCAGGAACTCCTGACCCAGCTCGGGGTGTCTTTTGAACGTATCGTCACCGGCATTGAAGAGAAGCGTGCGCAGGGCGAAAGCGCTCAGCAGTACGTTTCCCGCCTTGCGCGTGAGAAAGCGCAGGCAGGCGTGGCGCAAACGCCGCGCGATCTGCCGGTGCTGGGAGCCGATACCATCGTTATTCTTAACGGTGAGGTGTTAGAGAAGCCGCACGATGCCGAACACGCGGCGCGCATGCTGCGCAGCATGTCCGGGCAAACGCACCAGGTGATGACGGCCGTTGCGCTGGCGGACAGCCAGAACGTGCTGGACTGCCTGGTGGTGACGGACGTGACGTTCAGAGTGCTGACCGATGACGAGATCGCCGCTTACATTGCCAGCGGCGAACCAATGGATAAAGCAGGTGCATACGGTATTCAAGGGTTGGGTGGCTGTTTTGTCAGGAAGATAAATGGCAGCTATCACGCCGTAGTCGGCTTACCGCTGGTGGAAACGTATGAGTTGCTGAGCAATTTTAACTCACTGCGTGAGGGAAGGGATAATTATGACGGCTGAATTGTTGGTAAACGTAACGCCATCGGAAACCCGTGTGGCCTACATTGACGGTGGCATTCTTCAGGAAATTCATATTGAGCGTGAAGCGCGGCGCGGAATAGTAGGCAATATCTACAAAGGTCGTGTCAGTCGGGTACTGCCGGGTATGCAGGCGGCTTTTGTAGATATTGGACTCGATAAGGCGGCATTTTTACATGCCTCCGATATCATGCCGCATACCGAATGCGTGGCGGGCGAAGAGCAAAAGCAGTTCGCCGTGCGCGATATCTCCGAGCTGGTGCGCCAGGGCCAGGATCTGATGGTGCAGGTGGTGAAAGATCCTCTCGGCACCAAGGGCGCACGCCTGACCACCGACATCACCCTGCCTTCCCGCTACCTTGTTTTCATGCCGGGCGCCTCCCACGTGGGCGTGTCGCAGCGTATCGAAAGCGAAAACGAGCGCGAGCGCCTGAAGAAGGTAGTGAGCGCGTACTGCGATGAGCAGGGCGGATTTATCATTCGCACCGCGGCGGAAGGGATCAGCGAAGAGGATCTGGCGTCTGACGCCGCCTATCTGAAGCGCGTCTGGACCAAGGTGATGGAGCGCAAAAAGCGCAACCAGACCCGCTACCAGCTGTACGGCGAGCTGGCGCTGGCGCAGCGCGTGCTGCGCGATTTTGCCGATGCGCAGCTCGACCGCATTCGCGTGGACTCCCGCCTGACCTACGAGGCGCTGCTGGAGTTTACCGCTGAATACATCCCGGAGATGCCCGGCCTGCTGGAGCACTACTCTGGCCGCCAGCCGATCTTCGATCTCTTTGATGTCGAAAACGAAATCCAGCGCGCGCTGGAGCGTAAGGTTGAGCTGAAATCCGGCGGCTATCTGATCATCGATCAGACCGAAGCGATGACCACCGTGGACATCAACACCGGGGCATTCGTCGGCCATCGCAATCTGGACGACACCATTTTCAACACCAACATCGAAGCGACGCAGGCCATTGCGCGCCAGCTTCGCCTGCGCAATCTGGGCGGCATTATCATCATCGACTTTATCGATATGAATAATGAAGATCACCGCCGCCGCGTGCTGCACTCGCTGGAACAGGCGCTAAGCAAAGACCGCGTGAAGACCAGCATCAACGGCTTCTCGCAGCTCGGCCTTGTGGAAATGACCCGCAAGCGCACCCGCGAAAGCGTGGAGCACGTGCTGTGTAACGAGTGCCCTACCTGCCACGGACGCGGCACGGTAAAGACGGTAGAGACCGTCTGCTATGAAATCATGCGTGAAATCGTTCGCGTTCACCACGCCTACGACTCCGACCGTTTCCTGGTCTATGCTTCTCCTGCGGTGGCGGAAGCGCTGAAGGGCGAAGAGTCGCACGCGCTGGCGGAAGTGGAAATCTTTGTCGGCAAACAGGTAAAAGTACAAATTGAGCCGCTCTACAACCAGGAGCAGTTTGACGTCGTCATGATGTAAAACGCAGTTCGCTGCGAGATTAAAGGCTGACAAGGAGAGACGCGTGAGGCGATTGCCGGGGATTTTATTGCTTACAGGGGCAACGCTTGTCGTTATCGTCGCGCTGCTGGTAAGTGGGCTACGTCTCGTGCTGCCGCATCTGGACAGCTGGCGCCCTCAGGTGCTGGCGAAAATCGAATCCGCCACCGGCGTGCCGGTGGACGTCAGCCAAATCAGCGCCAGCTGGCAGAACTTCGGCCCGACGCTCGACGCGCGGGATATCAACGCCAGCCTGAAAGACGGCGGCCATCTAAAAATTAAACGCGTTACCCTGGCGCTGGACGTCTGGCAAAGCCTGCTGCACCTGCGCTGGCAGTTTCGCGACCTCACGTTTTATCAGCTTCAGCTTGTGACCAACACGCCGCTAAAAGGCGGTGATAACGGTCAGGATCTTGAAACCAACCGCATCAGCGATCTTTTCCTGCGCCAGTTCGATCACTTCGATCTGCGCGACAGCGAAATCAGCTTTATTACCCTCTCCGGCGAGCGTGCGGAGCTGGCGATCCCACAGCTGACGTGGCTTAACGGCAAAGATCGCCACCGCGCCGAGGGGCAGGTTAACCTCTCCAGCCTGAACGGCCAGCACGGGGTGATGCAGGTGCGCATGGATCTCCGTGACGACAACGGCCTGCTGAATAACGGCAGGGTGTGGCTGCAGGCCGACGACGTAGACGTGAAGCCGTGGCTGGGCGACTGGGTGCAAAAGAATATGCAGCTGGAGACCGCCCGCTTCAGCCTTGAAGGCTGGATGACGCTGACGAACGGCGAATTTGCCAGCGGAGACATCTGGCTCAAGCAGGGAGGCGCAAGCTGGAAGGGGGAGAATAACCCGCACCAGCTCTCCGTTGATAACCTCACCGCCCACGTGACCAAACAGAAAGAGGGCTGGCAGTTTGCCATTCCTGACACCCGCATCAGCATGGACGGTAAGCCCTGGCCGCGCGGCGCGTTGACGCTCGCCTGGATGCCGGAACAGGACGTTGGCGGGAAGAACAACACGCGCAGCGACGAGCTGCGCATCCGCGCCAGCAATCTGGACCTCAACGCCATCGAAGGGCTGCGCTCCATGGCGGCCAAAATCTCGCCTCAGCTGGGCGATATCTGGCTGGCGACGCAGCCGACCGGCAAGATCGACGCGCTGGGGCTGGATATCCCGCTGCAGGCGACGGAAAAAACCCGCTTTCTCGCCTCGTGGCAAAATTTGGCGTGGAAACAGTGGAAGCTCCTGCCCGGCGCCGAGCATTTTAGCGGCAAGCTCGAAGGAAGCGTTGAAAACGGCAGGCTGACGGCCGAAATGACCGACGCCAAAATGCCGTACGAAACGGTATTCCGCGCGCCGCTTGAAATCGAAAAAGGCCGCGCGGAGCTGAACTGGCTGAAAAACGATAAAGGTTTCCAGCTGGACGGCCGCCATCTTGATGTGAAGGCCAAAGCGGTACATGCGCGCGGGGATTTCCGCTACTTGCAGCCTGAGGGTGAAGCGCCGTGGCTGGGCATTCTGGCCGGCATCAGCACTGACGACGGCTCCCAGGCCTGGCGCTATTTCCCGGAAAACCTGATGGGCAAAGCGCTGGTGGATTACCTGAGCGGCGCGATCCAGGGCGGCCAGGCGGACAACGCCACGCTGGTGTACGGCGGCAACCCGCACCTGTTCCCCTACAAGCATAACGAAGGCCAGTTCCAGGTGCTGGTGCCGCTGCGCAACGCCACGTTCGCCTTCCAGCCCGACTGGCCCGCGCTGAAAAACCTCGATATGGAGCTGAACTTCATCAATGACGGCCTGTGGATGAAGACCGACAGCGTTGCGCTGGGCGGAGTCACGGCCAGCGGCCTGACGGCAAATATCCCGGATTACTCCAAAGAAAAGCTGCTGATTGACGCGGATATCAACGGCCCGGGCAACGCCGTAGGCCCGTACTTTGAAGAGACCCCGCTGAAGGACTCGCTGGCCGCCACGCTCGAGCAGCTGCAGCTGGATGGCGATGTGAATGCTCGCTTACATCTCGACATTCCGCTGGACGGCGAAATGACCACCGCCAGAGGCGACGTCCGTCTGAATAACAACAGCCTGTACGTTAAGCCGCTGGACAGCACCCTGAAAAACCTCAGCGGCCAGTTCAGCTTCGTAAACGGCAACCTGAAAAGCGAGCCGCTGAAGGCCACCTGGTTTAACCAGCCGATCGACGTCGATTTCACGACCAACGAGGGCGAAAAGGCCTATCAGGTCGCGGTGAATATGGACGCGAACTGGCAGCCTGCCAAAATGAACGTGCTGCCGAAGCCGATAGAGGCGGCCATTGGCGGCGCGGCCTCGTGGAACGGCAAGGTGGCTATCGAGCTCCCCTATCACGCTGGCGCACGCTATAGCGTCGATATTACGGGCGATCTGAAAAACATCAGCAGCAGGCTGCCCTCGCCGCTGGAGAAAAGCGCCGGGCAGTCCCTGCCGGTGAAGGTGAACGTCGATGGCAACCTGAACGGCTTTGCCGTGACCGGCAGCGCCGGTGCGACGAACCACTTCAACAGCCGCTGGCTGCTCGGCCGCAAGCTGACGCTCGACAGAGCCATCTGGACCACCGACAGCCGCACCACGCCGCCGCTGCCGGATCGGTCGGGCGTCGAGCTGAACCTTCCGCCGCTGGACGGCGCCGAATGGCTGGCGCTCTTCGAGAAGGGCGTCGGGCAGAACGTAGACCAGGCCGCGGCGTTCCCGAAAACCATTACCGTGCGTACGCCAGCCCTGACGCTGGGCGGGCAGAAATGGAACAACCTGAGCCTGGTTTCGCAGCCAACCGCGAACGGCTCGAAAGTGGAGGCCCAGGGGCGGGAGATTAACGGAACGCTCACCCTGCGCGATCGCGCGCCGTGGCAGGCGGCAATCCGCTATCTCTATTACAACCCAACGGCCGCCACGACGACTGCCGCCGCAGCGAGCGCAGCGCCGTCGAACAACGCCCGCATCGACTTCAGCGGCTGGCCCGATCTCCAGCTGCGCTGCGCCGAATGCTGGCTGTGGGGACAGAAATACGGTCGTATCGACGGCGATTTCGCAATCAAGGGCAACACGCTAAGCCTCACCGGCGGGCTGGTCGATACCGGATTTGGCCGCTTGACCGCGCAGGGCGAGTGGGTGAACGCGCCGGGCCAGCAGCGCACCTCGCTGAAGGGCGACATCAAGGGCAACAAGCTGGACGCTGCGGCCAACTTCTTTGGCATCAGCACGCCGCTTCGGGGCTCGTCATTTGACGTCGATTACGATCTTCACTGGCGTGACGCCCCGTGGAAGCCGGACGAAGCCTCGCTCAACGGTATTTTGAAAACCCGCTTTGGCAAAGGTGAAATTGCCGACGTGAGTACCGGGCGCGCCGGGCAGATCCTGCGCCTGCTGAGTTTTGATGCGCTGCTGCGCAAGCTGCGCTTTGACTTCAGCGATACCTTCAGCGAAGGCTTTTACTATGACTCCATCCGCAGCACGGCGTGGATCAAGGACGGCGTTCTGCACACCGACGACACGCTGGTGGATGGCCTGGAAGCGGATATCGCCATGAAAGGCTCGGTGAACCTCGTGCGCCGCGAGCTGGACATGGAGGCCGTGGTCGCGCCGGAAATTTCCGCCAGCGTGGGCGTGGCGGCAGCATTTGTGGTGAACCCGATCGTCGGCGCGGCGGTGTTTGCTGCCAGCAAAGTGCTGGGTCCGCTGTGGAGCAAGGTCTCTATTCTGCGCTACCGGATCACCGGCCCGATCGATAAGCCGCAGATTAATGAAGTCCTGCGCCAGCCGCGCAAAGATGCACAGCAATGATTTGACGTGGGCGGGTAATTGCCTCACTCTCAATAAATATGAATTTTTTACCGCCCAAGCGGCAACGAACGAGTAGCAATACGATGAGTCTGAACCTGGTAAGTGAACATTTGCTCGCAGCGAACGGCCTGAGCCATCAGGACCTGTTCTCCATTCTTGGTCAACTGACCGAACGCCGTCTCGACTACGGCGATCTCTATTTCCAGTCGAGCTATCACGAATCCTGGGTTTTAGAAGACAGCATCATCAAGGACGGCTCGTACAACATCGACCAGGGCGTCGGCGTGCGCGCCGTTAGCGGCGAGAAAACCGGCTTTGCCTATGCGGATCAAATCAGCCTTGCGGCCCTGGAGCAGAGCGCTCAGGCCGCGCGTACCATCGTGCGTGACGCGGGCGATGGCCGGGTGAAAACCCTGGGCGAGATCCAGCACTCGGCGCTGTATACCAGCATCGATCCCCTGCAGAGCATGAGCCGGGAAGAGAAGCTCGACATTCTTCGCCGCGTGGACAAAGTTGCCCGCGCCGCGGACAAACGCGTGCAGGAAGTGTCTGCCAGCCTGAGCGGCGTGTATGAGCTGATTCTGGTTGCCGCGACCGACGGCACGCTGGCCGCAGACGTTCGCCCGCTGGTGCGCCTGTCTATCAGCGTGCAGGTGGATGACAACGGCAAGCGCGAGCGCGGCTCGAGCGGCGGCGGCGGTCGTTTTGGCTATGACTGGTTCCTGGGTGACGTGGACGGCGAAGCGCGCGCGGACGCGTGGGCAAAAGAAGCCGTGCGCATGGCGCTGGTGAATCTTGGTGCGGTTGCGGCGCCTGCGGGGTCATTCCCGGTGGTGCTCGGCGCAGGCTGGCCGGGCGTGCTGCTGCACGAAGCGGTCGGTCACGGTCTGGAAGGCGATTTTAACCGTCGCGGCACCTCCGTATTCAGCGGCCAGATGGGGCAGCTTGTCTCCTCCGAGCTGTGCACCGTGGTGGATGATGGCACGATGCTCGACCGCCGCGGCTCGATTTCTATCGACGATGAAGGGACGCCGGGCCAGTACAACGTGCTGATTGAAAACGGCGTGCTGAAAGGCTACATGCAGGACAAGCTCAACGCGCGCCTGATGGGCGTTGCGCCAACCGGCAACGGTCGCCGTGAATCCTACGCGCACCTGCCGATGCCGCGCATGACCAACACCTATATGCTGCCGGGCCAATCGACGCCGCAGGAGATTATTGAATCCGTGGATTACGGTATCTTCGCGCCAAACTTCGGCGGCGGTCAGGTGGACATCACCTCCGGCAAGTTTGTCTTCTCCACCTCAGAGGCCTATCTGATCGAGAAGGGCAAAGTCACCAAAGCGGTGAAAGGGGCAACCCTGATCGGCTCCGGCATCGAAGCGATGCAGCAGATCTCGATGGTCGGCAACGACCTGAAGCTGGACAACGGCGTGGGCGTCTGCGGTAAAGAAGGGCAGAGCCTGCCGGTTGGCGTCGGCCAGCCGACGCTGAAGGTCGATAACCTGACGGTGGGCGGCACGGCCTGATCGGAACGGTGATGAAAAATGGCGCTACCTTCGGGTAGCGCCATTTTTTTTAGCGTGGATTTCCCAGCGGGATCTCCGGATCCGGCTCGTGGGTGATGCGGTTGCGCAGATCGCGACGAATGATCTCGATCGACCAGAACCAGATCAGATGCCCGACAATCTCCGAAACATGCTCGTACCACGGCAGTTCAAAGAGCGGTGGCGTCAGCCCCATCAGAGGGAAGGAGATCATGTGGACGAAAAGCTGGGCTAACGCACCGGCCAGCAGGCCCTGCCAGAGCTTAATTTTTGGGAAGACTTCTGCCACAACGCAATAGCCAACGGCGAAGACGATAGAGAAAATAATATGCGTCACGCCAACCCAGTTAAATATATGTCCGGCAAAGGTGTAGACGGCCGCGTTAGGATCGACGACGCCCAGCCAGTCGCGAAGGAAAATATACGGCGGATTAAGAAAATTACGCGAGCAGTCGATTTGGCTTGCCGCGCGAATTAATTGCTCGGGGCCGCAGGCGCCGGTAAATAAATCCGCGGGGCTGCGCGGTGGAAGCGGAACCTCTGCGCCCCATTTCACAAACGCAGAGACGATACCGGCGATCAGGCCAATAAACGCGGCGAGCCCGTAGCGCCTGCGCGCCGGGGCGGTTCGTTCAAATAGATTCATCCTGTATTCCTTGTCTAAACAAAATCCTGAAAATATATTTTAGTCATTGTATCGTTAACAAAAATATAACCATCTGATTAACAGACGGTTATACGATAAACACGGCGGCGGCAGGGTGTCAATTCGCCATCTTTGATAGTTACCGGGACGAGCCTGAATAACCGCGTGGGTTATTCAGGATAAATTGATGAAATAGATCGACGCGGATTAGCGATGTCTGCGGTTATTCTTTTCGTCTTCCCCGCATTCCCTGAAACAGCTCGGCGACGTCGACAAAATATTCCGTCAGGTAATTAATGCAGACCTGCACCTTCAGCGGCAGCTTGTCTTTTTCGGTATACAGCGCGTAAACGGGACGCGGATCCGACTGGTAGCGCGGGAACAGGATCTCCAGCTCGCCGCTGTTGATCTCGTTGATCACCCACATCAGCGGCACGTAGGCGATCCCGGCGCCCGCGACCAGCCAGCGGGAGATGGTCATCGGATCGTTCGTGACGAACCGGCCTACCGGCAGAAGCTTCGTCGACAGCCCTTCCGGGGCGATCAGCTCAAACTCGTTATCCGGGCGAACGCTGTACTCCAGCCACGAGTGGTTGCTCAAATCGGCAGGCTTCTCCGGAATGCCGTACTGCGCCAAATAGCTTTTGGACGCGCACACCACCATCGGCATGCTGCCCAGGCGGCGAGAGAAGAGGCTGGAATCCTGCAGGGCGCCCACGCGGATCACCACGTCCAGCCCGTCGGCAATCAGGTCCGGTGCGGGAATGCCCGTTACCAGATTAACGGTGAGCCCGGGATACTCTTTCAGCATGTCGGCGGTCATGGCGGCGAGAACATTTTGTGCCATAGTTGAAGAACAGCCGATGCGCAGGGTGCCGATGGGCGTGTTGTTAAAGGCGTAGAGCTGCTCGTGAACGTCCTGCACCTCGTGAAGCATGCGGCGGCAGCCCTGATAGTAAATCTTTCCGGCTTCCGTCAGCCCGATGCTGCGGGTGCTGCGGTTGAGCAGCTTAACCTGTAGCTCATCTTCCAGCTTCGATACCGTCTGGCTGATGGATGAAACGCTCATCTGCAGCTGCCTGGCGGCGGCGGTAAATGAGCCCTGTTCAACCACTTTGGCGAACACCGACATGCGTTTTAAACGTTCCATTGTTCACTCTGGCTTAAAAGTGATTTAGATCACATATTATAGATAACAGCATAACAGTTACGTTAATATATTATTAATTACATAATCGCTGCGCCACTCTCGCCCGGCTTTTCTTGCTCCTCCGCGGTGGCGCTGGCTTAAAAATTCTGAAGCCTGCACTCTCTCTAATCAAGGTCAACATGAGTCTGTTTCCCGTTATCGTGGTGTTCGGTTTGTCGTTCCCACCGATATTTTTCGAGCTTCTTTTATCACTGGCGATCTTCTGGCTGGTGCGCAAGGTGCTGGTCCCTACCGGGATCTATGATTTCGTCTGGCACCCTGCATTGTTCAATACCGCGCTCTATTGCTGCCTGTTTTACCTGATATCGCGCATGTTTGTTTGAGGTTGATGTGAAAACGCTAACAAGAAAAATCTCCCGCACTGCCATCACCATGGCGCTCGTCATTCTCGCGTTCATCGCGATTTTCCGCGCCTGGGTTTACTACACCGAATCACCGTGGACGCGCGACGCGCGCTTCAGCGCGGACGTGGTGGCGATAGCGCCCGACGTCGCCGGGCTTATCACTGCCGTCAACGTCCACGATAACCAGCTGGTGAAAAAGGATCAGGTGCTGTTCACCATCGACCAGCCTCGCTATCAGAAAGCCCTGGAAGAGGCGAATGCGGACGTGGCGTACTACCAGGCGCTGGCATCGGAAAAACGCCGTGAAGCCGGACGCCGCAACCAGCTGGGCATTCAGGCGATGTCCCGCGAAGAGATCGACCAGTCAAATAACGTGCTGCAAACCGTGCTGCACCAGCTGGCGAAAGCCGAGGCCACGCGCGACCTGGCGAAGCTGGATCTGGAGCGTACCGTGATCCGCGCGCCGTCTGACGGCTGGGTGACCAACCTGAACGTTTACGCCGGCGAGTTCATCACGCGCGGTTCCACCGCGGTGGCGCTGGTGAAGCAAAACTCCTTCTACGTGCTGGCCTATATGGAAGAAACGAAGCTGGAAGGCGTGCGTCGGGGCTATCGCGCGGAAATTACCCCGCTCGGCAGCAACCGCGTTTTTAAGGGCACCGTCGATAGCGTGGCGGCTGGCGTCACTAACTCCAGCAGCAGCAGCGACAGCAAGGGGATGGCAACGGTCGACTCCAACCTGGAATGGGTGCGCCTGGCGCAGCGCGTGCCGGTGCGTATTCACCTCGACGAGCAGCAGGGCAACCTGTGGCCTGCGGGAACAACGGCAACCGTGGTGATTACCGGCGAGAAAGACCGGGATGCCAGCCAGGACTCCTTCTTCCGCAAGCTCGCCCACCGCCTGCGCGAGTTTGGTTAATCGCTATGGGCATTTTTACCATCGCCAGCCAGCACCTGCGCTTTGCCGTTAAGCTGGCGTGCGCCATCGTGCTGGCGCTGTTCGTCGGCTTTCACTTTCAGCTGGAAACGCCCCGCTGGGCGGTGCTGACGGCGGCGATCGTGGCGGCCGGTCCGGCGTTCGCCGCGGGGGGCGAACCCTATTCCGGCGCGATCCGCTACCGCGGGATGCTGCGCATCGTCGGGACCTTTATCGGCTGTATCGCCGCGCTCACCATTATTATTCTGATGATCCGCACGCCGCTGCTGATGCTGATGGTGTGCTGCATCTGGGCGGGCTTCTGTACCTGGATCTCTTCGCTGGTAAAGGTCGAAAACTCCTACGCCTGGGGGCTTTCCGGCTATACCGCGCTGATTATCATCATTACTATTCAGGCCGAACCGCTGCTCGCGCCGCAGTTTGCCCTGGAGCGCTGCAGCGAAATCGTGATTGGTATCGTCTGTGCCATCGTGGCGGATCTGCTTTTCTCACCGCGCTCCATTAAGCAGGAAGTCGATCTCGAACTGGATGCGATGATTGTCGATCAGTACAAGCTGATGCAGCTGTGCATTAAGCACGGCGACACCGAAGAGGTGGATAAGGCCTGGAGCGGCCTGGTGCGACGCACGCAGGCGCTGGAAGGGATGCGCAGCAACCTGAACATGGAGTCCTCCCGCTGGGCGCGCGCCAACCGCCGCCTGAAGGCGATTAACACCGTTGCCTTAACCCTTATTACCCAGGCGTGCGAAACCTACCTGATCCAAAACACGCGGCCTGAAGTGGTCACGGACACCTTTCGCGAGCTCTTTGAAGAGCCGGTCGAGACGGTGCAGGACGTACACAAGCAGCTGAAGCGCATGCGCCGGGTGATTGCCTGGACGGGCGAGCGCGACACGCCCGTCACCATCTACACCTGGGTGGGCGCCGCAACGCGTTACCTGCTGCTTAAGCGCGGCGTGATAGGCAACGCGAAGATCAGCAGCGCGGAAGAAGAGGTCCTGCGGGGCGAAGTGGTGATCAAAGCGGAGTCGGCCGAGCGCCACCACGCGATGGTCAACTTCTGGCGCACCACGCTGGCCTGCATGCTCGGCACGCTGTTCTGGCTCTGGACCGGCTGGACGTCCGGCAGCGGCGCGATGGTGATGATTGCCGTCGTGACCTCGCTGGCGATGCGCCTGCCGAACCCGCGCATGGTCGCCATCGATTTTCTGTATGGGACGATAGCCGCGCTGCCGATCGGGGCCCTCTATTTCCTGGTGATCCTGCCGTCGACCCAGCAGAGCATGCTGCTGCTCTGCATTAGCCTCGCGGTGATGGCGTTCTTTATCGGTATCGAAGTGCAAAAACGCCGCCTGGGATCGCTCGGGGCGCTGGCGAGCACCATCAATATTCTCGTGCTGGATAACCCGATGACGTTTCACTTCAGCCAGTTCCTCGACAGCGCGCTGGGCCAGCTGGTGGGCTGCTTCCTGGCGATGATGGTGATTCTGCTGGTGCGCGATAACTCGCAGGCCCGGACCGGCCGCGTGCTGCTAAACCAGTTCGTTTCCGCTGCCGTCTCGTCCATGACCACCAATACCGCGCGGCGTAAAGAGAACCACCTGCCCGCGCTGTATCAGCAGCTGTTTTTACTGCTCAACAAATTCCCGGGCGATATTGCCAAGTTCCGCCTGGCGCTGACCATGATTATCGCGCACCAGCGCCTGCGCAACGCGCCGGTGCCGATCAATGACGACCTGTCGTCGTACCATCGCCAGCTGCGCCGCACAGCCGACCATGTCCTGTCGGCCTCCAGCGACGACAAGCGGCGCCGCTACTTTAAACAGCTGCTGGAAGAGCTCGATGTTTATCAGGAAAAACTGCGGATATGGGAAGCGCCTAAGCAGGTTACCGAGCCGGTAGATCGGCTGGTGCTGATGCTCCATCGCTATCAAAGTGCCCTTACCGAGAGCTGACATGCCAGGAACCGACGCCAAAAGCGTCGGTTTTTTTATGGCTATACTTATTTGAGCAGGCTCTTACTTCAGGAAGGGAGAACACATGACTACCCAGAATCTTCAGGACGCTATTCTTTTTCAGAATGGATATTTCGTTAACGGCATCTGGAAAACGCTCAATACCACCTTTGACGTGCTGAACCCGGCGACCGGTGAGGTAATCACTCAGGTCGCAAAGGCGGGCAAAGCTGAAACCGAGGAGGCGATTGCCGCCGCAACCAAAGCCTTCCCGGCCTGGCGCGCGAAAACCGCCAAGGAGCGCTCAGCCATACTTTATCGCTGGTACGAGCTGATTATCGAAAACAAAAGCTGGCTCGGGCGGCTTATGACCACCGAGCAGGGCAAACCCCTCAAAGAAGCGGAAGGCGAAGTCGAGTATGCCGCCAGCTTCATTCAGTGGTTTGCAGAGCAGGCCAAGCGCGCAAATGGCGAAATTATCCCGCCGGTCAAGCCCGGCTCCCGCATTCTGGCGACCCGCGAACCCGTGGGCGTGGTGGCGGCCATTACCCCCTGGAACTTCCCGATGGCGATGCTGACCCGCAAGCTGGGGCCCGCGCTGGCCGCAGGCTGTACGGGCGTGATTAAACCGGCAAACAACACTCCGCTCAGCGCCTTTGCGCTGCTCGCCCTGGCGAAGCAGGCTGGCGTTCCGGACGGCGTGCTCAACGCCGTGGCGGGCAACACGTCTGAGATCAGCGACGCGATTATGGCCAGCCACGACGTGCGGAAAATTTCGTTCACCGGCTCAACGGCGGTGGGGAAAACGCTGATGCGCAACGCCGCCGACACGATGAAGAAAGTGTCGATGGAGCTGGGCGGCAACGCGCCCTATATCGTCTTTGAGGACGCGGATATCGATGCCGCGGTGAAAGGGGCGATTGCCAACAAGTTCCGCAACGCGGGGCAGGTGTGCGTCAGCGTGAACCGCTTCTACATCCAGGAAACGGTCTACGACAAATTTGTGAACCAGCTTGCCGATGCGGTGAACGCGCTGAAGGTCGGCAACGGCCTGGAAGAGGGCGTGGTGGTAGGCCCGCTGATCGAGCCATCGGCGGTCAGCAAGGTTAAAGAGCACGTCGAAGACGCGGTGGCCAAAGGCGCGACCGTGCTGGCGGGCGGGAAGCCGCACGCGCTCGGCGGAAACTTCTGGATGCCAACCGTGCTGGGCGATTGTCACGAAGGCATGAAGCTCGCCGAGGAAGAGACCTTTGGCCCGGTCGCCGCCTGCTTCCGCTTCACTTCAGAAGATGAGGTGATTATGCGAGCCAACAACACGCCTTATGGGCTGGCGGCCTACTTCTATACCCAGAATTTGTCCCGCGTGTTCCGCGTGTCGCAGGCGATTGAGAGCGGCATGATCGGCATTAACGAGTGCGCGGTCTCAACGGAATTAGGTCCCTTCGGCGGGGTGAAAGAGTCCGGCCTCGGGCGCGAGGGCTCCGTGCTGGGGCTGGAAGAGTTTCTTGAAGTGAAGACCCTGCATATCGGGGGATTATGACGGGTGAAGACGGGGTGGCTGGCAATGAAAATTTATACGTTTGATTTTGATGAAATCGACAGTCAGGAAGACTTTTACCGCGAGTTTATCAAGGCGTTCAACCTGGACCGGGAAAGCGTCACCAATCTGGATACGCTCTGGGATGTTGTCACCGGGAGTCAATTGCCGTTACCGCTGGAGATCGAGTTTATCCATCTGCCGGACAAGCTTCGCAGACGCTTTGGCGCGCTGGTTTTACTGTTTGATGAAGCGGAAGAGGAGCTGGAGGGGCAGCTACGCTTTAACGCGCGCCATTAAATAAAAAAGCCCCTGAGCCGGGAAGCTCAGGGGCAAGTCGTATGTTGAGATACGACGAGGGTTTATTTGTACAGTTGTGCCGTCGCGTGCCAGTGGTCGCCCTGGTTCAGTTCGGTAACGCGATAGCTGCTCGCCCCGGCCTTTTCTGCTTTCGCAGCAAGTTCCTGACGAATATCCATAGGTGAACCCGTAATAGAGGTTACGGAGACGCTGCCCATCGGCTGTAAATTCTGTGCCTGCTCGGTATTAACCTGCTGGACGGCGGCGCTGGCGCCGAATGATATAGCGGAAGCCAGGCCAAGGGTTGCGATGATTAATTTCATGTTCATAGTCTTTACTCCTGAATAGGGTTTCCTCAACGGCAGGGAGGGGTAAACTGCTTTTTTTATGCCTGGTGCCGCTGAGTGGAGAACGATGTCTTAGGTATTACAAAAACTTATTTGTACAGCTCTGCGGTAGCGTGCCAGTGGTCGCCGGTGCGCGCCTCAATGATGCGATAAGAAGACGCACCTTGCTCTTCCGCTTTTTTGTTAAGCATTTCATGCATATCCATCGGAGAGGTTCCGACTGCGCCAACAGACACGGTGCCGATAGCTTCGCGGGACTGCGCCTGGTCGGCGTTAATGGTGTCAGCGGCGAAAGCGCCGAATGACAGGACGGACAGGATGCTCAGGGCTGCTACAGTTGATTTGATTTTCATGATTTTTTTCCTCGTCGAATTTTGTTGTGGGGTCTTGTTACGTGACCCTCATCACAAAATCAAGTATACACTAGTCACGCTAAAAATTAATACCAGACTAATTGTTTCGTGGGTTATCACGTTTTATTAAACGAGTTCTTTATAACTAAAAGGCATTAAAATGGGTGATATTTGAACAGATTTTCGAGGAAAGCATAAGAAATTCATAGAGATAACAGACTTTGATTTTTTGTGCTTTTTTTTGATTTAGCATTCACCAAATCAATGTTAATGGGCAGTAAAAAGCACTATTTGTTAAAGTCAAAGGCGGGATAAAACAGGGGAAAACGTGAGGGGAGCAGAACGATCCCCGCAGCAGGGCGCCGCGGGGAGGGCGATTACAGTTCCTGTTCGAACAGATCCAGAATCGCTTCGTAGAGATCTTTTACGGAGAAACCGTTGGCCGGCGTGGTGAAGATCGTATCGTCACCGGCAATCGTGCCGAGAATGCCTTTCGGCTTACCCAGAGAGTCCAGCATGCGTGCAATCAGCTGCGCGGCGCCGGGGCTGGTATGGATAACCACAACGGCATCGTTGTAGTCGATGTCCAGCACCAGATTCTTCAGCGGGCTGGAGGTGGTCGGCACGCCAAGCTCAGCAGGCAGACAGTAGACCATCTCCATTTTGGCGTTGCGGGTACGTACCGCGCCAAACTTGGTTAACATGCGGGAGACTTTCGACTGGTTGATGTTATCGAAGCCTTGTTCCTGCAACGCCTGAACAATTTCTCCCTGAGAACTGAATATCTCTTCTTTGAGCAGCGCTTTAAACGCCTTTACTAAATCTTCTTGCTTAGACGAGCTTCGCATAAGTCACCCGGAATATGACGAAAGAAACAACATTATTATGCATGTGGATGAATTTTTATGCAAATTATCTGCCAGCGCTTAGGCTGAAATAATGTTATGAAAGGGAAAGATTTTATCAGATTTCGTTATCAGAAAACATGCCTGGCTCACGCTGCGAAAATAAGCTCAAAAGTAAATTAAATGTTATCAAAATGATGTTGTTTTGGTGGCGTAGCAGGGTGTATTGTAACCCCCTCTTAATGCGTTGCTGCCGTAGCCCGATAGTCTTCTGGCGAAGGTGAAAGACGCGCGACCTCAAATTCTTTAGCTACGAAAATTGTAATTATTTACCTGCTGAATTATGGTCGCCGCAACGGATTTACAGATACTTAAGTTAACCATAATAAGGAGTTTAGGATGAAAGTCGCAGTCCTCGGCGCTGCTGGTGGTATCGGCCAGGCGCTTGCCCTACTACTGAAAACCCAACTGCCTTCAGGCTCAGAACTCTCCCTGTACGATATTGCTCCGGTCACCCCAGGCGTGGCGGTTGATCTGAGCCACATCCCGACAGCTGTGAAAATCAAAGGCTTCTCCGGTGAAGATGCGCGTCCTGCACTGCAGGGTGCTGACGTGGTGCTGATCTCCGCGGGCGTTGCGCGTAAGCCTGGCATGGATCGTTCAGACCTGTTTAACGTCAACGCGGGCATCGTGAAAAACCTGGTGCAGCAAATCGCGGAAACCTGTCCGAAAGCCTGCGTAGGCATCATCACCAACCCGGTGAACACCACCGTGGCTATCGCGGCAGAAGTGCTGAAGAAAGCCGGTGTTTACGACAAGAACAAACTGTTTGGCGTGACCACGCTGGATATCATCCGCTCTAACACCTTCGTTGCCGAGCTGAAAGGCAAACTGCCAACGGACGTTGAAGTGCCGGTCATCGGCGGTCACTCAGGCGTGACGATCCTGCCTCTGCTGTCGCAGATCCCAGGCGTCAGCTTCACCGAGCAGGAAGTGGCCGATCTCACCAAGCGTATTCAGAACGCGGGCACCGAAGTGGTGGAAGCGAAGGCGGGTGGCGGTTCAGCAACCCTGTCTATGGGCCAGGCGGCTGCACGTTTCGGTCTGTCTCTGGTCCGCGCGCTGCAGGGCGAGAAGGGCGTTGTTGAATGCGCCTATGTTGAAGGCGACGGCGAGCACGCCCGCTTCTTCTCTCAGCCTCTGCTGCTGGGCAAAAACGGTATCGAAGAGCGTAAATCGATTGGCACGCTGAGCGCGTTTGAGCAAAACGCGATGGAAGGCATGCTGGATACGCTGAAGAAAGATATCACCCTGGGCGAAGAGTTCGTTAGCAAGTAAAACGCACTTCCCCGGCAAAAAAAACGGAGCTTATCGCTCCGTTTTTTTATGCTTATCAGTTGGTGGCCGGGTATTCCTGAATCGTGACCTGTATCGTCAGCTTCTTATCGTTACGCATGACTTCAACAGGAATAATGGAGCCCGGGCGAATCTCCGCCACCTGGTCCATCGTCTCCAGCGCCGATACCGCCGGAACGCCGTTCACGGACAGGATCACATCGTTCACCTGAATGCCCGCGTTCGCCGCTGGCCCGCCTGCCGCCACTTCGTTGACCACAATCCCCTGAATCTGATCGATGCCGCCGCCCTGGGTGTGCATCGGCGCAATCTCACGCCCGCCGATGCCGATATAGCCGCGGATCACCCGGCCATCGCGGATAAGCTTATCCATGATTTTGGTCGCCAGCTGGAACGGAATGGCGAAACCGATGCCTTCCGGGGTTTCGCCGTCGTTGCTCTTATCGAAGGAGAGGGTGTTAATGCCCATCAGCTCGCCCAGCGAGTTGACCAGCGCGCCGCCGGAGTTACCGTGGTTGATCGACGCATCGGTTTGCAGGAAGTTCTGCCGACCCGACGGGTTCAGGCCGATGCGGCCGGTGGCGCTGATGATCCCCTGAGTGATGGTTTGCCCAAGGTTGTAAGGGTTGCCGATAGCCAATACCACGTCGCCAATATGCGGCGTGCGCTTGCGGTTAATCGGAATGGTCGGCAGGCCGCCCGTGGCGTTAATTTTGAGCACCGCCAGGTCGGTCAGGCTGTCTGAGCCGACCAGCAGGGCCTCAAACACGCGACCGTCCTGCAGGGCGACGATAATCTGGTCAGCATCGTTGATCACGTGCTTGTTGGTAATAATGTAGCCGCGATCGTCCATTATCACGCCGGACCCGAGCGTGCGGATTTCCAACTGATTATGGGCCGAGCTGTTCAGCCCGCGGTTATAGACGTTCACCACCGCGGGCGCGGCGCGGCGAACCGCCTGATTATAGGTTGCTGGCGTTTCATCCGTACTGTCAAACTGCGGCGCCGACAGCTTATTAAACTGCCGTAATGACGGTACAACCACCAGGAGCAGGCCAGCGACAATCAAACCGATGGCTACAGAACGAAAGAGCTTTGAAAGCATGATGCGCGTATCGTAAATAAAGGAACGGTTTGCAGCATAGCATGAGTTATCCGGACATCACACGCAGCGGTGATGTCCGGCGTCGCAAATGCTTAACGCAGTAAAATGTAGAGCGTGTCTTTGCCGCGGATGATCTGCAGGGCAATGACCGCCGGTTTGCTTTCCACCACCTTGCGCATTTCCGCAATGGACTGCACGCGGGTGCGGTTCACGCCGATAATCACATCTTCCTGATGCAGGCCAGCCTGCGCGGCGGGGCTGCTCTTTTCAACGGTATCGACGCGGATGCCCTTTGTGCCATCCTTGAGCTGCCCGTCGCTGAGCCTCGCTCCCTGCAGCGCCGGCGCGATCAGCTCGGCGCTGGCGGAAGAGGAGGTGCTCTTGTCCAGAGTCACTTCTACGTCCAGCGGCTTGCCGTCGCGAATCAGGCCCAGCTTCACTTTGGCACCCGGCTCGGTGGTGGCAATACGCGAACGCAGCTCGGCAAAGCTGCTGAGCGGCTTGCCGTTCAGGCTGACAATCACATCGCCGGACTTCACGCCCGCTTTTGCCGAGCCGGAGTTTGGCAGCACTTCGCTGACAAACGCCCCGCGCTGCACGTTGACGTTAAAGGCTTTGGCGATGTCGGCGCTCATTTCCATCCCCTTGATGCCCAGCAGCCCGCGCTTGACCTCGCCAAACTGGATGAGCTGCGCAGAGAGGGTTTTGGCCATGTTGCTGGGGATGGCGAAGCCAATGCCGATGCTGCCACCGCCGGGGGCGAGAATGGCGGTATTAATGCCGATCAGCTCGCCGTTGAGGTTAAGCAGCGCGCCGCCGGAGTTGCCGCGGTTAATCGACGCGTCGGTCTGAATAAAGTTTTCCAGCCCTTCCAGGTTCAGGCCGCTGCGGCCCAGCGCGGAGACAATGCCGGAGGTGGCGGTCTGGCCCAGGCCAAACGGGTTACCGACCGCGACGGCGAAATCGCCCACGCGCAGCGTGTCGGAGTCCGCGATGGCAATCTGGGTCAGCTTGCTGGGGTTTTGCACCTGCAGCAGCGCGATGTCGCTCTGGTCATCGCCGCCGATCA
The DNA here is from genome assembly GCF_041399425.1 of Enterobacter sp. KBR-315C3_2022. Taxonomy (NCBI): domain Bacteria; kingdom Pseudomonadati; phylum Pseudomonadota; class Gammaproteobacteria; order Enterobacterales; family Enterobacteriaceae; genus Enterobacter; species Enterobacter sp. KBR-315C3_2022. The sequence goes on along the minus strand of NZ_JBGKEB010000028.1, from coordinate 2,402 downwards.
GCTTCGCGTCAAATTCCCGTCCGTCATTAAGCTGGACGCTGATTTTATCCGCCTGGCTGATAACGTGGTTGTTCGTCAGGATATAGCCCTTGGCCGCATCAATAATCACGCCCGACCCCAGCCCCTCGAAAGGCTGCGCCTGCGCGTCCGGCGACTCGTCACCGAAATACTTTTTCAGCTCTTCCGGCACGCGCTGGCTCTGCGGCGCCGTGCCTTCTACCTTCACGCTCACCACGGCAGGCAGCACTTTCTCCAGCATCGGCGCGAGGCTTGGAATGGCAGCCTGGCCGGGGATCTGCGAGGGCAGCGCCGCTGAAGCGGGGAAGGACGCCGAGAGAGATAACCCGACACTTAACGCTAACGCGCTTAACAGCTGGTTTTTTTTCTTCATCGATGCGGACTCTCGTAACCTGGAATGAAAGAAGAACGGCCCCAAAAACATCTTGATGTTATTGAATTTTCAACCGGTGAACAATGAGGTGTTTGACTAAATAATAGCTGGAGGCGGGAAGAAAGGACGGGCGCTTTGGCTGCGCCCGTAAAATTTATTCGGGTTGTGCGATCAATCGCGCTTTGCGCCACCGCGCAGCAGGCCGGACGCGCCGTCGGAGTAGTCGCGCGGCATCTGGACGGGAGCCTGATCGTTGCTGGCCTCAGAGTCAGCCAGGCGGTTGCGGAACGGGTTGGATTCCGCCGTCATCTCTGGCAGCAGGCTGCTGGAGCTTTTTGCCATGTGCTGGTACAGCTGACGATAGTCCGTCGCCATGTTGTCCAGCAGCTCGGCGCTACGGGCAAAGTGGCTGACCAGCTCTTCACGATACTCTTCCAGTTCAGCTTTGTTTTTTTCCAGTTCGTACTGTAATGACTGCTGCTGACGCAATTTGCGATTACCGAAACGCATGGCCACGGCACCAATGATAATGCCGACCACTAAACCGATTAGCGCATATTCCCAGGTCATGAACTTCTCCCGTTGTCTTGTGATTCCGTAGGGTGTTGGCTCGGCTCCTGCCTGTGCCTGATAATGCCACTATAACCGCTATTTCCGCAGAAGTGGAATCCTGACGTATCATCGCGTAGTGTAGAACGGCCTTTTTTTCACCAGTCACGCCCGCTGGTGAGGTTTAATTGAAGGAATAACAATAAGATTATGCAAAGACTGTCCCCCGCATCGCGATACCAACACGCCCTGAACGAGGGCTCACACCAGCCGGATGACGTTCAGCGTGAAGCGGTTAACCGCCTGGACACCCTTTATCATGAACTCACCGCCAGGCCCGCAGAAGCCGCGCACGGCGGTGGGCTAAAGGCCGCGTTCGGTCGGCTGCTCGGCAAAAAAGAGCCGCAGATACATGCCCCGGCTCGCGGCTTATACATGTGGGGCGGCGTCGGACGCGGTAAAACCTGGCTGATGGACATGTTCTACCAAAGCCTGCCGGGAACGCGTAAACAACGGCTGCACTTTCACCGCTTTATGCTGCGCCTACACGAAGAGCTGACGGCGCTGCAGGGGACAAGCGATCCGCTGGAGATTGTGGCCGACAGGTTCAAGGCCGAAACGGACGTGCTCTGTTTCGACGAGTTTTTTGTCTCCGATATTACCGACGCGATGCTGCTCGGCGGCCTGATGAAAGCCCTGTTCGCGCGCGGCATTACGCTGGTGGCGACCTCAAACATTCCGCCCGATGAGCTGTACCGCAACGGCTTGCAGCGGGCGCGCTTCCTGCCCGCTATCGACGCCATCAAGCAGCACTGCGACATCATGAACGTGGACGCAGGCGTCGATTATCGTCTTCGCACGCTCACTCAGGCGCACCTGTGGCTTTCACCGCTGAGCGAGCAGACCACGGCGCAGATGGATAAGCTCTGGCTGGCTCTGGCGGGCGCTAAGCGCGAAAACGCGCCCGTGCTGGAGATTAACCACCGACCGCTGCAAACGCTGGGCGCGGAGAATCAAACGCTTGCCGTTTCCTTTGCCACGCTGTGTGTAGACGCCCGCAGCCAGCACGATTACATTGCGCTGTCGCGCCTCTTCCACACGGTTATGCTGTTTGACGTGCCCGTAATGACAAAGCTGATGGAGAGCGAAGCGCGCCGGTTTATCGCGCTGGTGGATGAATTCTACGAACGCCACGTCAAGCTGGCCGTGAGCGCGGAAGTCCCTTTATATGAGATCTATCAGGGCGAGCGGCTGAAGTTTGAGTTTCAGCGCTGCCTGTCGCGCCTGCAGGAGATGCAGAGCGAAGAGTATCTTAAGCGTGAGCATATGCCGTAAATGCCACCCTCTCCCCGTGGGCTGAGGGATCCCCAGTAATATGGTCATACCTCCATGACCATATTACTGTACTCCTTTCCCACTCTTTTCAACTCGTTACCTATATTCAGCCGCCTCACTCTCCGGG
>NZ_JBGKEB010000027.1:0-51296 GCF_041399425.1 Enterobacter sp. KBR-315C3_2022 | reverse complement strand
TTTATAGACAGTTGAGCGGGCAATATTAAGCTGCCGGGATATTTCTGACGCCCCTAAGCCTTTCTGCCGTAGAGATAATACTTGTTTCCGGTTTATTATATGGGTGGTCGCAGTAGGTAAAAGGGAAGACCAAAAAGCTTATGAAACGGCCCGTAAGCGGATTTTTTAAAGAAATACAAATATCCTTCATTTTTATCCATGTGCTTTCCATCCTTCAATACTACAACAATCTGATAGTAAGAAGTATTTTCTGATATACGTACTACGCACGGATGCGCAGTACGCCGGAGACCTATCCGCTAGCGAGGAACTTGCAGTTGTTGTCTGACCATTTCGAATGCTGTCTGCAAAGTTGCTTTATCGGATATTTTCATGATTTCATTTGCTAATAGCCACAGCGCATCATTGTTTAATTCTTTCGCCAGAAGCAGGGCACACATCCCTAATGCTAATCGAGGTGATTCAGAAACAGGAATATCATCATCATCGAAAATAGCTTTTAGCTCCTTCTGAACGGATGGTTGCATGCATGAAAAATCCTTTTCAATGAATAGGTTACGACATGTATCAATTAGCACGTCTTTGCGCTCAATACTCAGCATGCTGTCAACCATCGAGTCGAATAATGATGGATTGCTCATTTATATGAATTTCCTTATAAAATTTGAGTAATCATTATTCATAACCTGGTTTTTACGTGAAGTACATATCCGATTTGTTCCTCGGCCAGTCTAGTAAAAATGCGCCGCAGGCGCATGAAGGCGCCAGCCGTAGTTGAATGTGGCTGTACTGCTAATTGGCGCCGTAGCCCGGCGTAGCCGGTTGAACAATAGAGGATCGCTATTAACCCCCCCTTCCCTGCTAAGCAATAACCCGCTAATTGCAGTGAAGAACGTTCTGTGCGCCTTCGGAGTGGTCACGACAAGGCGTAGCCGCAGTCGGGGCGTATCTCCGCGTTAGCGGGCCGTAAGGGCCGCTTACGGGCGTGTACTTAAGACCTCCAGCGATACCACTCACAGCTGCTCAGAAATCTAGTTACAACATCCATCATTAAAAGCGACGTTGTTCCGGGCCTTCGGCCCGGGGCGGCCTCGCTTTTCAGTGGTGGGTCCCGGCTCAGGTGTTGCCGCTGTGCACGGTAAGGTATTCGAAGTCTTTTGCATGTTGTAACTATCGGCTCTGTTATGCCCGACGCGTAGCGGAGGGAGCTACTTTTTATTTTTTTTCCGAACCGGCGCGGACGTAAGTCCGCCGCAAGGGCGGGCATTTTCAGGAGCCTGTCCACAGGCCAGGCGACGAACAGGTTATATATTTATATGAATGAAATAAAAGATATTTAAAAGAAGTACAGAGCAGGTTTTTAAAGGAAACCACGCACTTTGAAATCAGGTCGTATGGCGCTTTGTCAGTATAACGGTTGTAACCTTATGGAAAGGTCCCTTGCAGTTTTTTGTGGATAACTGAACTCAGCGACCGAAAGTGACACCAGCGATGAGATTTATGGCCATTCGGATGGCGAGAGGACGTGGGATTCGCTGAGCAGCTTTACCATTTAGCGCAGAAAATAAGCAGCGGCAGACAACAGACGTGCGAAATCCTCCGGCGCCAGCCGGATTTTTCAGTCAGGTAGGGTTATATGGGGACGGTGGCCAGCCGCGTGTAGTTGTTGCCACGCGACATCAGCATGCGCTCTTTCACGCGACGTTCCAGCTCGCGCTTCATGGCATCGAGCCCTCCGGTAAAGCGCCCGGTGGCATATTCCCGCGTCAGCTGCTGTTTCACCAGCGTCACAATGTCCTTGCGGGTTCTGTCCGCGTCACGACGTGCACGGGCACGTTTCAGGCCATGTTGTTTACGTTCAGACTGGTAACTTCGGAACCGTTCGCGCACAAACCGCCAGGATTTCGCTATCAGCTCGTCCATCTCCAGCGGCTTCAGGCTCTGCTTCTGACGCTGCTGATTTTCCCATTCGACACGGCTGCGGCGGGCGGCCACAACAGCCACGTCAGAGACGTCGAGCGCGGAGAACAGTGCCGGCGTGAAGGAGATATCGGTCGGGATGTTGCAGCCAATCTGCGGGTCATACTCGGTCTGGTAGGTAATCAGCCCCAGCTCCGCCATAAACTTCAGTGCGCGCGTGGCGCGAGTGATGGACAGGTTGCCATTTTTCGATTCCGTGGCCAGCCCGCACTCGATGGCCAGATTGGTAATGGAACGCTGTACACGATTGGCCAGCGGGTCATAGTGGAAGCACAGTCCCTGAAGCAGTGCATCAATGGCACGACGGCGCAACAACGGCGGCATGCGATGACGCTTACCGAGCGAGCGTACGAACGCTACATGGACGGAAAAATCAAAACGGGACGTGAAGCCTTCGGCTTTCGCCATCAGCTTACGACAGAACGGCAGGGTCTTTTTCCCCTCGCGCGGCGTGAATGCCGGATTCGGGTTTTTGACCTGTCGGTAATGAGAGAACAGGGTCTGAGCGTCAGTCACACCTTCCCGCACTTATGTTGCACGGAAGGAGCAAAAGGCACAGAAACAGGTATTGAACTTTTCTGAGCATAAAACTATACTCCCTGCATAGAGCAACAGCTTCTATACAGTTTAGGTAAGCCCCGTTAGTCTTCTCTGAGTCGCCAAACCTTGTGAAGATTATCGGGGTTTTGTCTTTTCTGGTCCCGGGTAGACACCCCATCAGAACCAGTTCCCTGCCACCTTACGGCGTGGCCAGCCAAAATTCTTCAAACGATCAGTAATCTAGCACTCAAAATCTTAAGTATCAAGAAAGTGAGTCCATCACGATGCTTTTCGACTAAAAGCTTCCCTTTCAATCAACTTTTCTAACACTTCAGCTTGAGTAACACCATCTTCTTCACAGAGGTTAGAAAGATACTCTTTGATTTCGGGCTTAATAAATACTTTCAGTTCTTTATGCGTAGCCCTTTTTTTAGCCGAAGCAATTTTCTGTCGCTCAGCTTCACTAAGGGGATTACCCTTTCTGTAAGCGCGTTTCGATGAGGAAGTTACTACATTTCCGACCTGCGACATATTGCCTCCTCAAGGATCAAGCAAGGATCGTTTCGCAGAGGATACTACAGATTCATGAAATCAGCGACTTAACTTTACGCGAAAGTGTGAGCCATGTTGGCGCATGGCTCACCTAGATGGATGTAGATTGCAGATCAAATTACGATGCTGATTAGTATGAAGAATGCCAGTCAGTTCCCCCGTCCCAGCGCGACTGCCAGTGCTGAAGGTAGGCTTGTGCCACTTCCGGCACGTCATTAATCACCAGCACGTTCTCACTATTTCTCGAGGCCGCAGAGCGCGGTGTAATTAAAGCTGCCTGACTCAACCGTCTGATTATCAACAATAATGACTTTATCGTGCATGATGGCGTAGTGGCCGTTGGTACGCAGCGGAATACCGGCATTCACCACAACGTTCATCGCCGCCTGGCTGACTTTGCTTTTGTTTCCCTTCTCATCAAGCACGATTTTCACATCCACACCCCGGTGTTTTGCTCTGACAATTGCGCTAACCACCTCCGGAGACGTAAATGAGTAGCCCATCAGCCGAATGTCGTGCTGTGCTGACTCAATAGTCTTAAGGACCAGCTGCAACGCGCTGCCTTCAGGTGAAAAACCGATCTGAACGGAGGGAGCAGCAACTGCGGGCTGAATACAGCTCAGCGAAAGGCAAACCAGACCGGACACGGCCAGCTGGCGAAAGGTGAACTTACGCATTAAATAACCTCAGAAATACTGTTCGGATGTGTTAACCAGAAACGCCGGAGACGGGGAAAACTTGCTTTTACCCTTCTCCGGGGTTGGACTACTGAGCAGGGCGAAGGCGTCAGTATCTTTTAGCGGAATCAGGTGGCGGACGCCTAATTATTTTTTGGTATCGCCGGCTGCATGACGGATGGCCTGCTGCAGGGCCTCCGCACTGGTGTATCCCGGGATAACCGTCACGTTATCAGCGTTGGTGCCGGTTGAAGGGAGGACCACCAGGGCTGGCGTACCGCTGAAGCCCAACTGCTGCGCGAGCGTGTTTATGCCATCCAGGGTTTCCTGAACGTCAGGGGTTGTCTTCGCATCAAATTTCACGGCTTTTGCGGCCGCGCTTATATCAGCATCGGTCAGTTTGCCCTCGTTGTGACCGGTGGCGTAAATCGCGTTGTGATAGTTAAGGTAAGCGTCGGCTCCCTTCTGCTTCCAGACCTGCAGTCCTGTTTTCGCCGCACTCAGCGACACCGGCCAGCGCTGGCCAAATATCGGGAATTCCTTGAACACAAAGCGCACGCTTGGGTTGGCTTTTATCACCTTCTCCAGTTCAGGGGCCAGGCGGGCACAGTAGATGCACTGGTAATCGAAGAACTCCACGACCGTCACTTTGGCATCGGCGGGGCCATATGACGGCGTGCCTTTATCGTTGAGCAGCGCGGCCTGATGCTGAATCACGGCCGCCGTCATCGCCTGCTGCTGCTTTTCCTGCTGCTGTGCCTGCAGTTTCTGACTGACCTCAACCAGCACTTCAGGATGAGCCAGCAGGTAGTCTTTCGCGATTTCACCAATGCGGGCCTCCTGCTCCGGAGTAAAGTCAGGTGTGGCTTTCTCCGCCGCATTTGCCATACCGGACAACAGAGTGCTGGTCATCAGCACCGCCAGTGCGGTGCGCTTTACTGTTAACATTTTAATGTTCCTTTTTTTCATCTATGGCGGGTGCGTTTGCCGCCTGTTGCTTCGGTTTGTCTGCCTGTACCCTCGCAAGCTTTGCCGTGGCTGCACGTTCACGCTCAGGCGGAATGAGTGATTCAACAGAGCCATCCGCGTTATAGCATGCGACTCCTGCCGTCAGGCCGCTCAGATACGTTTCCGTCCGCGTCAGCGTTTTCAGACAGCGGCGTATTATCTTCTTCGACAACGGCAGTGCCCGGCGTTCTGCATCGGCAAAGAGCTGTTCGCTTACCCCGATGGCCAGCGGGCGCAGCTGGCCGCCAGCGTACAGGCCCGGCCAGTGTGTACTCAGCGTCTGCACGGCGTCCGCCGTGCGCATCAGCCGCGCCGAACGGCCAGGGCGTGGCTTTTTCTTCGGTGGAGGAGGTATTACCTCCACCGCTTTGTTGGGTGGGAGTGCTGGTTGTTTTTTTTCCTTTGTCTTTTTGGGTTGCCCTTTGCCCGGCTGGAGCACCCGGGAGGCAGGCGGTCGGTCATCCGCCAGCGGCTTTTTATTGCGTTTTGGCCCGGTGTTCACCACCACCATTTTACGCCGGGAGACCGTGATGTCCGCCCCCGCCTCGCTGACAGGTACGAACGCGTCTGCTGGCGGGGCCTTACGCTTCAGACTCAGGCGCGGACGGGGTTTGTCATCATTCACAGGCAGACTCCTGTAGTGTGTTGATAGCTCGGGGTGACTAATATGTGAAGTATTCCACAGGACCGACGCTGGCGGCATTGATATTGCGCGACAGATGCCGGTTACTCACCAATTTCTTTTTCTTTCACTACCTCGTGCTCAACCCGGTGAAGCTGGTCGGTCACGCTTTCCCGCTGACGCGTCTGTTGACGATCCTGCTGTATGACCTGACTCAGCCCGGCCTGCTCCTGCTGCCGGGACTGTTCAGCCTCACGCTGCAGCGCACGGGATTCAGCACGCTCCGCCTGTTGCAGAGCATCAGGGCGTTCCGGGTCACCAGGGAAATGCGGGGCGGCCTCCTGATGCTGCTGGCGTCGGACCTCTTCAGCCAGTGCTTTCGCCATCCGCTGCTCTTCCGGCGTTTTTAGGCTCACCGGGTCAGGCGTGTCTGTCGGGTTGCTTCCCGGGTGACGGGAAATGTCGGCACTGTCCGGCAGAACCAGACCACCGCTCAGGCGCTTCATGATGGCATCGGTGGGTGATTCACCACTGACGACCACAATACCGTCACCGGGATGCTGCAGCCCAAGCTGTCGGGCCTCTGCCAGATCCGTGGCCTGACGGGTCAGGCCGGTTTCACTTTGCCGGAATATCACCAGTGTGGCCTCTTCACCTCCGAGCAGGCGGGCGTTATCACTTAAGCCCCGTAACCGGCCATCGCCATCAAGCTGTACCTCCCGCAATAATACTGCCCGCTGCACGCCGCTGGCATCGTGTACCGGCAGCGCCACATGCGGCGCCGGATATTTCCGGCTGCCGTGGATAAAGCGGGCCTCGCCCGCCTCCGGTAACTGTGTTGCCAGCGCCCGCCCCAGGGCGCTGTCAGACAACGGCGTGGCCTTTTCCCATAGCTGTTGCGCGGTCGCTGCCTGACGGTCGCTATCTGCCAGCAACACATCGTGGGCCGTCTGCCGCTCTGCAGGCTGAGAGACCTTCGTCAGCCACTTGCCCAGATTGTCGGTATAGACCTGTACATGTGCTTTTACACGCGACAGGCCGACATACGCATCGCGCAGGGAGGCCAGTGCCTGGCGGCCACCGTCCACGCCGGCAAGTACGATGACATACAGTGCGCTGGCGCCCTGAGCCTTGTGCGCTGTTCCGGCATAGCCGTAGTCCAGATGACGGTCGGCCAGGTCGGCGTTCGGGTTCAGGGTACGGGTCTCCTCCCCCTGAGTTAGCTGCAGCTCGTCGTCCTTTGTCACGCCGGTGACGGTCCAGTTGCTGTTCGCTTCGCGTCCGCGCTCGCGGTCAGAACGGGAGAAACTGACTTTCTCCCCGACCGATACAGCAATCTCACGGGGTTTAAACACCGCGATGTCCCGCAGGCTGCTCTCAAAGGCCGACAATGCCTGTGCCTGACCGGTCTCATCAATCAGTTCGACATAGCCGTTCTGGCGGCTGTCCTGCCCGGCACGAATGGTGTAGTAATGGTCGTTAATCAGCGCAATATTACCGTGCTGCGCAGCCATCCCTGCTACCGACTTCAGCCTGTCGGTCTGCGTTTTCACCCGGTCCAGTACGGTAATCGTGACCTCCCGGCCAAGCTCACCGCGCTCCTGCAGCTGAGCGTGGATGGCGGTATTGATGGCGTTCTTGTCGGCGTTGGTCTGGGTGACAATCAGCGTATTGTCCCTCGCCTCCGGGGTACGACCGGTAAAGTCATCGACGATGGCCTGTATTACCCGGTCCCCCAGCTCTTCCTTCTGTTCTTTCGTCTGTTCTTTCGTCTGGGGGATGGCCACCACGGATTGCGTCGGTGACCAGCGCCCCGGCGTTCTCGGCACCGTATCCGGCGTCACGCTGCGGATGGTATCCAGTGCCGCCGGGACCTGGCGGGCAATTACCGATTCGATAGCCGGTTTCAGCGCCGGACTCTGACGCACAATGTCCTGCATAATGGCGGTATCTAACGGACTACGCTCCTGCAGCAGGGTGAACGGTGCGCCGTTATCCACCGGCAGCAGCTGGTCCCGGTCACCGCTCAGCACCGCACGACCACCACCGGCAGCAATATGGCCCATCGCATCAGCCATATCCCGGTTACCCACCATCGAGCTCTCATCCACCAGGAACAGGGTTTTACTGAAATCGGGCTTCTCTCCGCCCTGAATGCGGCGCTCCATGTCCATCAGGAAGCTCGCCAGCGTCTGCGCTTTGACGCCCACATCGGCCATCTCGCCCACCGCCCGGTGGGTCGGGGCCAGCCCGACAACATCAGGACGCTGTTCTGCCGGCAGCGTATCAAGGGCCGCCAGTACGGTTTTCAGCTGGGTGGTTTTCCCCACCCCGGCGTAGCCCTGTATGCCGATGAAGCGGTCGGTGCTCTCCAGTATCAGGCCGGAGGCCTGCTGCTGTCCGGCCGTCAGCCCGGCGAATAACGCCGGGTCGGCGTGGCTCAGGAGTGGCGCCTGCGTGTCCAGCCCCTCCACCACCAGACGAATGACGCGCTTCTCCGCCTCATAACTCGCGGCCGTCACGTACAGCTGCTGTGCGATGCCTTTCGGTCCCGGCACCGGGATAAGTTCCCCCGCCTGCACCTGACGGGCCAGCTCCTGGTCCACATCCCCCTGACGCAGGGAGGGGTGCAGCGGCAGGGCATTTGCCAGTACATCAGGTCGGCTGAACACCACTTCACTCCCCTGGGCCAGCGACACCGCCTGACGCACCGCTTTCTCTGCCGGACTCATCAGCGCCTCCTGCGCCGCCGACAGCGCGTCAGCTAGCTCACCGTTCTGCGGGTTAACCTGCGCCAGCGCGGTCCGGTATAGCGGCGAGCGGGACAGGCGTCGTTCGGCCTCATCGTTCGCCAGCGGGGTGAAAAGCTGTATGTGTTCGCCGCTGCGGGCCAGGGTATTGAGCATCGTCGCCCCGGTATCCCGGCCGGACACAGCCGCCAGCACCGTGCCCTGCTCGCTGACACGCTTTCCCGGTGAGGTAACGTAACCATATCCAGCCTTCAGCGGTTCGTCGGTACGAATCACGCGCTTCTGCCCGTCCTGCTCCACCACCAGACTGTTCTTCCGCACGGCAGTGACTGTGACACTGTCACCGGCACGCTGTTTTCCCTGTCGCGCCAGCCAGGTCAGTTTCTCCCCTTCGGCAATATCAACGGTCTGTGACCGGTACAGGCTCCAGCTGCTGTCCACCTGACTGAGCTTCATCCCTTGTCGCTGGCCATCCTCCCCGACCAGCATCAGGGAACGGGTCTCCGCGCTGACGCGGTCAATGGTATAGCGCTGAGACACCCGGCTGTCCGGCGCGCGTTGCTCAAGCACCATGCCCTCCCGGTACGTATCCAGCTGGCGCCGGTTTTTGCTGTCCAGCCACTGCGGAACCAGCGTGTCGATGGTCGCTGTTTTACTCCCGAGCAGTCCCTTTTCCAGCAGCGCCTGCCGCAGCTCTGCCGTCAGCGACTGCTGCTCGCGCTCGCCGCTGGCCTGGACCACCACGTTCTCTCCCTGGCTCACCATCGCCACATAATCCCGGGCCAGTGCCGTATAACGCTGGCGCTTGTCCGGCTCACTGACCACGCTGACGGCCACGGTACGTTCCGTTTCCACCCGGTAGCGGGTCACCCCGGCCACCTCCAGCGTCTGCAGGGCATTACCTGTCCCGCTGCGCCCGCCACTGTCCATCAGCAGAAGCTGCGACTGCGCGCGAAGCGCCTGGTCGGTGACCGTCAGCGCATCACGGACGGAGAACTTCTCCGCCCCGGCCACAATCAGCGTACTGTTCGCCGGCAACGGGACCTCTGACAGCCCTTTCAGGGTTATCACTTTATCCGTCAACCCGGGTTGCTCAGCCAGCCAGCGCTCACTGGTGCGGTCGGTGGCCAGCACCACCACGTCCCGCCCCTGTGACTGCGCCAGCTGCACGCCTGCCAGCACCGATTCACGCATACCACCCGCGCCTCCGGGCTGGCTGACAATCGCCAGTGAAGGACGATCTGCTTCAATCTGCTGCATCACCGGTGCAGACGGAGAGGACCGGGCGGGAACACCGCCAGAGACCACCACAGTGGATTTCATCTCCCCGGCCAGTTGCTGCAGGCTCAGTTCGTCCAGCAGATGAATGGAGGAGGTAAACAGACCTTTCTCCCGATCCAGCGGTATCAGCTGCTGGTCCTCAATCGCCAGTTCAATGGCAGAATGCGCCATCACCGCAATCTGCTCCCGCGCATCGAGACTGTTCAGCGTCCGGTTCAGCACATCGGAATAAGTAAAACGGGTACGTTTTTCACTGAGCTGAGAAATCGCCAGGCTTACCGCCTGACGGACATCGTCCGGGGTCGTCTCCGGGCGTATTGCTCTGTCACTATCCATAGCTTTCAGACGAGCTTCAGCCTCCTGGCGAAACGCGCCGATATCGAATCCTTCCTGCTCCAGACGGTTCATCCAGTCGGTCAGCAGTTCTACCCGGTCGGGATCTTTCTGTTTGGCCTTACGCGTATCCAGAGCCGCCACGTCACGGGATTTCAGGGACGCGCCATCCCCGACGGCCTCCCGAATTTGTTGCGTACGCTGTGAAAATATCTCTACCGGAACACCCTCGATTTCCCACAGATCGTTTTTGCCGGTCACCACGGTCCGGAATCCCATCTCCTCCACGGCCTGACGCAGTTCGTTACGGTAGATTTTGCCCAGCGCCACCTGCAGGGCATAGACGTTCTCGATAAAACCACTGTTGCCGACCTTATCGCTGGAAAGTGTCTTCCATTCCCCCAGGTACTCCGTCAGGTTCATCACTATCAGATGCGTATGCAGCTGCGGATCAAGCTCCCGCGAGGTGTCATGATGGAAAGCGGCGGCCAGCAACTTACCGGTCATCTCTGTCTGGCTGACCCCATCCACCATGACCCGCGTACTGGCCAGTCGTTCAATTTCTCCCATGGCCACACCGACAGCACGCTGATGGGCCTCCAGAATACGGCTGTCGCCCAGTACCACACCCAGCACGGAAATACTTTTGGGTGCCGACAGCGTCAGATCGTAACCCGGCCGGTGAACATTCTGACCGCCCGACATCCGGGAGAGATCGACGCCCTGCGGGAAAAAACCAGCCAGGGCATCATCGAATGTCTTCGCATTCACGGGGCCTTCCAGCCCTAACAGCTCTGCGGCTTTCCCCATCCAGGACGCTTCCATACTGCCGAGAAAGTAATAATTATCTTTCGCCATGTAGTAGCTGGCTCCGCCGCCAGCCGTCGATGATACGGTCAGCATTACCAGCGGTCCCCCGGCTCATACTCCCTGTCCGGTTCGTCATGTTCACGGTGAACGAGGATATTTTTCTCTTCTTCCTTCATCGTCTGCAGGGCCTCCTGCTCGTACGCCGCATAGTCTTCGTAACGATCTGGCTCAGTCAGAATTTCACCGGTCTGCGTATCCACCTGCAGTCCGTCATATTCCTTCACCCGGCCACCGTTCTGGACCTGACTGGTCGTTGCCTGGATGTCAGATGCGGAGGACGATACAGCGGCCGGCGGCAGAGGGGATGAATTGATGGTTTCTGTTGCAGCAATGGCCGGAGATACGGCAGCAGCTGATGCCGTTGTTGCCGGTACAGCAGGCTCACTGCTCTGTACCGCAAGCAACCTGTCGATGCTGTCTTCATCCAGCTCGCGACGGGTAATTTCCTCTTCAATCTCCTGATCCAGACTGTCATTCAGCTCCCGTGGCAAAAACTCTGCCGCGATAAAATCCATTTTTTCGTAGGTCATATTCATACGTACCACCGGGTATTTTCCGGGCAGCGTGGCATAGCAGCTCAAATCCGGCAGGGACTGAATGTCAGAGTAGTTGACCAGATACTGATCTTCTTCCTGTTTGCTGAACGACACCCCATCACGCACAGTATCTGCACCGTAGCTGTACTGCTCGTTAAACACCTTCGCCCGGCGCTGGCCCAACTGTCGCATCACGTAGCTCGCCACTTCTTCATCCGGAGAACGATAAAAGAAACGCGTATTAAGTAGATCCATCATGGCGGTGGCAAAATCAGAACCGTAAATCACATCCATCTGCGGTTTGTTCTGGAAGCCGAGGACAAAGCAACCACCGAACTTACGGGCCTCCGCCAGGACGCCCGGCAGCTCTGGGAGTTTATGCAGGGAGTACAGTTCGTCAAAAATAAACCACACTCGCCGGGTCGGGTTCTCCCCCATCTCCAGCAGGCAGTTAGCCGCCTGGGCCAGCCACATCGAGATCAGCGGCTTCAGGGACTCATGCTGGCGGGCATTCGAGGTGATCCACAGCCATCCGTTACGTTGGTCAGGTTCATTCACCTGTTTCATCCATTCCCTGATGGCAAAGCGGGGCTTACCGGTCCGCTCAATCCCCTGAAGGTAGCGCAATGCCTTCACGTAGTTGGTCAGCACACCACGGATAGAAATTGCGGTCTTCTCCACCTTCTCTTCCATCAGGTTGGCAGCTTCAGATCCGGCGACATACTCGCGCAGCGCCTTAAGGTTAATGGCCAGCAGGGTGCGTAGCAGCCGGTTATACGAACGGTCAGGGGCATTTTTGAGGCGGGATGACACGGCAGTGAAGATGGTCCGGGCAGCCCCGGTCCAGAATGGATCTTCTTTGGTTCCCTGGGGGATCAGCGTGTTCCCCATAGAGTCATAGTCAGGAGTGCTCTGACATTCCAGCCACAGATCCCAGAACTCACATCGTTTATCAAGCGGGTTGAGCAGCTTGTCGACATTCTCATTGAAATGACGCTTAACTAATGAACAGCCCTTGTCGTAGACAATGACCATGTCACCGCGCTGTCGCAACTGCTTCAGCAACTTGTTCAGAGCGTTAGATTTACCGGCCCCCGGAGTCCCGTGCATCAACATATTCTGAACTTCAGCACCATTGACCAGCGGCAACTGGTCAATGTGCAGGGGGGACGCTTTACCCTCTTTCTGCAGCATTCTGGCCACTGATTTTACGTCCTCCGTGAGCGAACGGCCGCCCACCAGATCATCCTGGGCCTGCTTCTCGCCGAGTCGGCGTAGAAGGTAATAGACGCCATAAGCCACCGCCAGCACCACACAGCTCGCCAGGAATACCGCAATAAACAGCTCCTGCAGCGTCAGCTGACCTGCATAGGTCATATAGGGGTCTTTCAGAATGGCTGCAGAGGTAAAATGCAGGATTTGCCCGTCATAAGGAACATCATATACGGGCGGTACATTGAACAACGCTTTTTCACCGCCAGCGGAAAGGTATAACCACCAGTACAGTCCGCCGTTACGCATATCCTGCCACGGCACCCGCATCCAGAAAAATAACGGTGTCAGCACAAAAAAGAGATTTAACAACCAGAAGGCAATACGGCGGTTGACCTGCATAAACATATTCAGCATATAGCTGAATACCTGCCCGCCCTGGGTAATATGCTTGGTGGAACTCATTTATCCCTCCCGGCATATTCACATGGAGGCGTTGACACAATCAGCGAATCAGAAAACACATCCCGAAATGCAGCAGTCGGATCATAAATGATAATGAGGTCATTATTATTCCATTTCATCATGGGCAGAAGCTGGTTTATATGGGCGTATCCCATTCCTGTCTGGCGCGAAGACAAAATATTTTCTTCAGACAACACGGCATCAGAACTGACATTATCAGAACAATTCATAACGTAACCTTAATTTAGATATGAGCAGCAAGCACTGGCAGGATTGACAGCACGATGGCATGGCGGATTAGATATTTAATGGGTCGACTTCGAATCTCGGAGTAAAAATAGAAAACAGCCTTTAACAAACCTAGTAAGTTCGGACAGAACGGAATCCTGCCCCTTAACCTAGAATTCAATGTCAGCGCATAAACCTCATCAAAACACACTTACATTAATTGAATATAAAAATAACAACCACTCACAGTGGTGACGATTAAAAATTACCCTTATCGATTTCCTCAATCAATTTAAAGAAAGCCCCTGTGTGTATTTTCACAAAATCGTCAACCACTTCGTTGATAATGCCATCTGAATTCTCATTAACCTCGTCAATACCCAAAGATTCAATGACGGCCTGGCAATAAAACTTCATATCTCGCGTATTAAAGCTCATACGCATCCCACCTTCATGAGCGAGGTCCATCCATGTGTATACAAAAGGGTATTCTATATTAACGGGCAATAACTCCTCGCCATCATAAGAACCAATGAAATTGATAAAACCAATCGCCCCATTCTTTTCATACCATTCTTTATTGGTTCTATTGACAATTAATGCAAATAAATGTTTTTTGACTCCAAGGCTAACATCAACTGGACTCGTCTGCTTTTCCTGCTTTTCCTGCTTTTCCTTTTTATTCCGTTTAAACCCCAACATCATCATCCCTCCACAAACCAAAACCACACCAAAATTATTATTAAACTTCTTCGCTATTCGATGACATTTGAGGAGAGGAAACCACCTGGCGAATTTTATCGAGCGTGGCGACCACCGCGGGGGTCATGTATCGACTCATGGACATGCTGAAAACAACCCCACCAATTAGGAAAGAAGCAAACCAAGAAAATCCGTAGCCGATGATAAAATCAGATCGTTCACTGATTAATACGATAGCAACAACGATGTTTATAGCGATAATGATACATCCATATATTTTCAGCTTTTGCTTACCAACATTAAGCAGGATTGATTTATCCCGCACATCTTTTGGGATGCACATTAACATGGAGAGATTAGCATATGTCATCATTAGAGCAACAACAGTAAGTATCCCACAAGATAAAACCAACCACATAATTACGCCTGGAAACCATATATCTTTCTTATATACAAATTCGTTCCCAAAAATTGCTATGATATGCATTGCATAGACAATTGACATAACTTTAATTACCGGGAAAATAATTTCTCCGGATGTAGGTATGCGATAATCTTTCTTTAGTGAATCAATTATTTTGTTCGCATCATTTTCAATATCACTTTTTAACACCATTTACTTCCCCTTAAATTTATTCATAGAATCATCCAACATTTCTTTGGCCTTATTACTGTCGGTTATATCTATAACGGGACGGGCCTCTTGCCGCACATGCTCTGCCTTATTGGCTTCATCAAAACGACGTCCCTGCACCTGATGTTCCTGCTCAAGATTAGTATACTGTTTGTTCACCTCTGACTGTTGATGATTGACTTTTTCTTGAGCAGAATCAACACTTCGTTGTGCATTCGCTCTCGATTGTGTGACTTCACCAGCCACCTCACCATCGGCTTTCACGCCATGCCCGGCAGCCGTCTGCGCCATATGTTGTTGCTGGTCGGCAAAGTCACTGTGACTGACGCCCTGCAATCCACTGGCAGAAACCGTATCGCCCATTCCTTCTGTGGCCCGTCCCTGATTGGCACGGAACTGCGCTTCCAGCTGCGGCATCATGCGCTCTTCCACAAAGCGTCCGGCCAGTGCCTCTCGCTCGGCACGCGCTTCCGGGCTGGATACGTCAGTCAGCACACGTTCAGCATCCGGATGATTCTGTTTCGCATATTCAACAAACTCCTGGGTGGCATTGCTACGGATGGCCGCACTGTTGTTCTCCACAAAACTTGCCATCTGCGCATATTCATGGCTGCGATTTTGTGTGTCACTGTACTGACTGGCCTGAGTACGCATGTCGCTGAAGGTCGCTGCCATCTGGTTAAGTAACGAACCAGAGGCGTTATCCGTATGACTGCTGCTATCGGTCGTACGGTGGCTGGCAACCACATCAACGCCATGGCGGATATCTTTCAGATCCTGAGCGCTGAAGTCCTTCGTATGGCTGGTTCGGTTGCTCATATCCGAACTGGTGCCGTGCGAGGAACCATTGTTACCGGTGTAATCTCCTTTAATATGGCCTTCCAGCTTACCACTCAGCCCGGTTGTCCATTCGACTGCCTTGCCTCCAATGGACTTACTGGTATCAATACCCGCAGACACACCAGCACCAACATTAAACGAGGCGTTCTGGCTTTGTTCCATTGCCGTTCTGAGTGCATCAGCCTGGCTGACATTATTGTCACGCGCATAACGCGCCACGGCACTCTGTAGTTTACTGATAGCCGCCGCATCATTCGCGCTGATGCTGTTATCAGCGCCACGACTGACAGTATCACTGCTCCCTCGCTGGCTGGCCCACTGCGACAGCTGTGAGGTCCCGGTACTGGCCGAGTGACTCAGCGAGTTGCTCAGGCTCTGCAGCTGACTCTCTGCTTCACGCTGCTGACGCTGGAATCCACTAACAGCCGAACGGTCCAGCTGAATATCGGTCGGCAGCCGGGAAATCGCACCGGTGGTATCGTAGACCGATGCACCGCTTTGTGTCCGGGTCGCCGTGGCACCGTTTCCCATCTGGGTCATGGCCATTCCACTACGGCTGGCGTAGTTGGTGTCCCACTTATTGCCGGCAACGTTGTCGGTCTGCAGATTATTAAAGGCCCAGCTGCCGTCGCCGGCACGGGAGGATTCAGAAGAAGCCGTACTGTTCATTGCTGTACCCAGGTAGTTACCGGCCTGCGACACTGCGCTACCCAACCCTTTCACGATACCCCAGGCAAGGAACGGAATGGAGAGGGACAGCCAGCCAGCAATCGAACCAATATCCGCATGGGTCTGCTGGATAACCGACAGGTTCGACAGCGAAAAACTCAGCGTCCCTGTTTTACCCGTGAGATACATACTGACCGCGTAGTTGAGGATAGCGAACATCGGCCCCCAGGCCTGCAGGTATATCAGTGTGAAGATATACCCCTTCAGCACTTCCATAGTCAGGGTATGAATGGAGGCCAACAGGATAATCACCGGGAACAGGCCAATCACCATCGCCAGCAGCACGGTATTGAGCAAAGGCAGGTAGGTGGTGGCAATGCTGGTTGACGTGGCCTGGCTCAGACGCATCTTGGTATAGGACGACTGCGAGGCCAGGTTGACCAGACCGGCGGCATCGCCGTTCTGCGCACTGGTAGAGGCGATGCCCTGCTTCAGGCCGTTCATCACCACGGTCTGTCGCATAATCTGGCTGGCACCACTCCCACCGCCATAGTAATAGCTGTAGCTGTCACCCAGCAGGGTACCAAACAGCGCGCTGGCATTGGGTTTTCCGCCGGTAAGGCGGGCAACATAGTAGTCCCAGGTTTTACCGCCATTCTGGGTGTCGGTGGTCAGCTGGGGTTGCAGCACGCCGGTTGCCAGCTCCTGACAGGTCCAGAACCCTTCCCGGTTTGCCATCGTATTACCGTACGGCACCATCACACCGCGCAGTGGGCTGGGCTTGCTGAATATCAGCGAATACGGATCTTCGGTGTTCATCAGCTCCTGGAATGAGTATTTGTGGTTAAGCAACATATCGCCTACCACGCAGTTTCGCACATAAGCGGTAAACAACTCTGCCAGGTCACCATTACGGAAGGCAAAGTCGGTTGCAGTCCCCACCAGGTTGGCGCCGAACAGCATCCCGGTTTTACTGTAGGTGGCTGAATCCGGGGTATGGAATACAGCCTCAAAGCCTTCCGTCAGGGCAGTACCGATGCCGGTGATAAACTTCGCCGGTGCCGCCAGCCCCAGCGGCACATTAGCGACCGTATGCACACTGGTTGCGTCGCTGCGGTCAATGATTTGCACCGTTCGCTTGGGTATGATGAGCACGCTGGTGAGAAACATAAAGAAAGCAATAAACTTCAGCACCTCCAGCGGGTCATGACCGCGAATGTAGGTGGCAAACAACACCATAACCGACATCAGCGCCGCAATACGAAACATCGAGGCCCACTCGGTGGTCCCCATCAGGACAGCCACGCCGTTAAAGATGGCCGTCAGGAACTCCCCGCCGCTCAGGACGTAAACCGCATCCATCACAGGCCCCCTTCGCTGTCGCCGAAGCGGTAGTTCTGCTGATAGCGGTCCAGCAGCTGGCTTGAGGTCTGCTGACGCAGATAGCTCATCTGGCGGTCCATCTCAGCCAGCGCATCGCTTTTCACCTGTACTTCCTGCTGCAGGGCCTCCACCTGACGGCTGGATTCGCTGATGTTGGCCCTCAGCGGTTTCATCACCTCTTCATCATAATTCCGGCTGGCCAGAGAGAGTTTGGCCTGTTCAATCAGCTCTTTCAGATACTGCAGCATAATGTCGTAGGCGATGTAATCCGACAGTGAGGACAGCATGTCTACATTGAGGCTCAGTTGCATCGGGTCCACCAGGTAGCGCAGCACCGGAATGGAGGTACTCTGGATAAACCCTTTCTCCGCCGCTGACAGCGGTTCATCAGTTCGCAATTTATCGCGGATACTGCCAATCATGTCTCTCACCCGCGATATCAGGGCGCGGTTACTGCTGATAGTCACGGACCCGTTTTTCAGCTCCAGGCAGTCGCCGCTCGAGACGCAGCGCTGGATCTCAACATTACCGCCCTTCATCAGGGCGACCAGTAATCCCTGGTGGTTTACCTCCGGTATAAGAGATTTTGCCGCGCCATTGCGGTCAAATATCAGCGTCCCGGTCAGGTTCATCACCATTTCTTTCAGTTCAGTATCCCCGTCAAGCATGGCATTACGCCCCAGCAACTCCCACATCAGGTTTTTGTTACGCAGCACCCGGTCCTTGTCCTTGTCACCAGCCTTATCCAGCACGCTGTTCATCTCTCCGCCGACCGTGCAGCCCTGTCGGGATGCCGCCCAGTCGGCAAAGAGGTTGCTTTCCCCCGCAATGTCCTGACAGACCTTCTGCTGGGAGACCTGGGTCTTCGGCCACAGGCCGCCGATGATGCCCTGCGCCGCC
The DNA here is from genome assembly GCF_041399425.1 of Enterobacter sp. KBR-315C3_2022. NCBI lineage: Bacteria > Pseudomonadati > Pseudomonadota > Gammaproteobacteria > Enterobacterales > Enterobacteriaceae > Enterobacter > Enterobacter sp. KBR-315C3_2022. The sequence continues at coordinate 33,114 of NZ_JBGKEB010000027.1, read as the reverse complement.
TGGCAGCTGGAGATGTTCATGCTGTTCATGTCCGCCGCCAGCTTCTGCAGATAGTCCTTGGCGTCCTTCAGCTCCGGCGCCACGGTTTGTAGCGCCAGGTCAAAGAAATACCCCTGGGCGTTGGCCATCAGGTTTTTGATGAACTGCTGCAGCTGATCACTGTTAATGAATGAGAACGACCCCAGGTAGGCATCGATGCCGCCGCAGCCGGCATTCAGTGACGGCGGGGTAAACGACATCACCTGCATCTGTTTGACCGGGCTCCTGAGAAACAGGTTACCGCCGGTCATATAACCTGCCGCCTGCCCCTGCCAGGCAGCAGCGCCGGTGGCATTACCTTCAAAACCCAGCTTGTTGAAGTAGTTATTAAGATCGCCGTTCACATCTGCATACGTGGACGCGCTACAGACCAGCGCCAGTATCCCGGCCAGAAGCGTTTTACGCATGGTTATCATCCTTACTACGCATGGCTAAATACAAATCAACGAAATGCGTTTTGATATCACCAATAACATCAAGGAGAAAAGACACACCGGATGCGGCAAGAAAGCCGGCCGCTGCACACCAGAAGCCGACCGGCATGGCATACATAGTCAGATTGAGCGGGGTTTTCATCGCCTGATTTTCCGCATTTAGCGTCACAAAGTCCGCAATGCCATAACCGAGCGCACTGAACATGGCGTTCCAGTATTTCCATGCGCCCCAGCCAGCAAAGCCACAGGCGATCGCCAGCAGAAAAAAGACAACAGCAAGTTTCATCAGAAAAGATGCCTGTTTCATTGAAGTTCTCCGGAAGTTACAGATAAAAGGGGTTATATGAAGCGGTCAGTGGGGCGCTACCTCTGATGGAACATCAGAGCCTGATTTATCCTCTGCAGCAAACTGTTCATGTCCGTTATACCCTGCGCCAGTGGCCAACTCTGCAGGGTATTCACGTTCACCAGCCAGGTCGTGGGCGTCACGCCGTTATTACCGGGGCCAAAGAACTGGTCGAGAACGGCACGCGGGGCCGGGATCGCCTGCGGAAAACTCACATCGCCCTTTCCGTCCAGCGTATAGGGGAACACCTTAAAGCCCGTCTGCGCGGATAGCTGGATAAGCTGCGGATCAAACTGCTGACAAAAATGACAGGAAGACTGCATAAACAACACCAGTCGATAATCGGCAGTATTTATCGAACGACCATCCGGAAGACGGTATGCCCGCCCCGCAGGCGTAGTGGAAGTCTCTGGTACTGACCTTACCTCTGCCCGGGGCTGCAGTTCTGACTTGCCGGCTTCCAGCGCCTTTAGCTCATCCAGCGTCGAGGCGTGCGCCATCAATACAAACCCGCTCATCATCAGTACCAGCCCCAGCGCCACTTTTGGATATTGGATTTTCATCACAGTCCCCCCGGCTGCCGTACCGCTCGCCAGGCATGCCATGACGCCAGCCCCCAGCCTGCCAGCCCCAGGGCGGCACCACAGAGACTGAGCAATAGCGAAACGGCAATACTGACCCACTCAAGAACATCAACCTTGTCCGGCCCCAGACTAATAGCCCGCACATCCAGCGCCATCCCCGCCAGATACCAGAACACTGGCCCCGCTGCCATAAAGGCCATGCCACAGAACATCAGCAGGTTCTCCTGCCTGATCTGTTGTTCGTGCTTATGATGAGAAATGCATTCTTTTGTCATATTTTCCCTTACCTTAGTATTGCGCCTTAAAATCAGTCGCCACATCGAGGAAGCGGCGGGCTAAGTCGTCCTGCGTCATGAAGCCCCAGGCCAGTGGCTGATACTGCTCACTGCCCGGTTCAACCAGCATCAGGGCCGGGAACTGGCTGACGCCCATCTTCGCCGCCTGGCCACTGTCCTGCCGGGTCTGTGGCAGGACTTCGCTGCGTGCGCCGTCCATGCTGACGGGGATCAACGACAGTCCGTACTGTTGTGAGAACTGGTTCACCGTGGCCGCCATCTGCAGATCCTGCGGATTGTTACCCCGGTAGAACATAAACAGGCCATAGCGCTGACCCAGATTATGAATGGCATCATTCTGCTGCTGACGGGCCGCCGTCTGCTGCAGGGTTGCGGTACCGTTATAGCGGCTGTGCTCCAGGTTGTAATCGAGGTCCGGATACAGCAGCAAGGCCTTTTTGGCCGACTGCGTAAACTGCCCGGACAGGTTCATCAGATAAGACTGCATGCGCAGATAGTCCGCCGCTTTCTCCGGGGAAGGGGACAATATGGCGCTGTTGAGCTTTTCTTTTGTCAGCTTCTGTAGCAACGACATCTGCAGGTTTGGTGGCAGGGCGCTGAGCGGGACTGTGTCATCGTCCGGATCATCCACCTCTTCTGGTTGAGGCTCGTTGTACCAGTGCCACCCCACAATGGGTGCATCCACATAGGTTCCGGTGGATAAGAGGGCAGACGGAGGAAATGCACTTTGTGACGGGTCAGGACTGACAGTCGCTGCCTGCGCCCCGGTAACCAGCAACAGCAATACTGTCGGGAGGGTTTGCTTCACTGGCCACCTCCTGCCATCTTCCCGGTTATCTGTTCTTTAACGCGGTCAAGCAGATCCTGGTCTGCCGGCAGCGTGGTACCGTTCTCCAGGTCATCATAAAAGTCGGCAAAGTTAATGTTTTTGAAATTCAGACGCTGCAGTTCCGCCACCGTCAGTCCGCGGCAGTTCGGCGAACTTCCGCTACCAAAGCCGATACCCAGCTGGCCGCGACGCCCCTGGTCCTGAATGATTTTCGCGAGCTTACTCTCAAACTGGCAGTACTCTTCTTTCTTCTCAAGGCAGACGCCGAGCACCTTATGCGCACAGTACGACCCAACGTAGATACTCAGCTTGCGCTTCTTGGCCTCCGCCAGCGCCTTTTCTTCGGTGTTGCAGCTGGCAAGTCCGACATCGTTACCCCAGCCACTGTCCTTGCAGCAGTTGCTGAAACCCGCCATAGCCTTACGACAGCTGTGGCCCTCACCGGTAAAGGCGGATACGTTGACACCATTCAGGGCGGCGATATCTTTACCGGCGGCCGCAAGCGCCGCCAGCCCCGAAACGGCTGACTGAAACCCATTCGACTTCCCGTCATCCAGCTGGTCACAACTGCCACCGGTACAGACCAGTTCACCACCGCACAGCTGTGCACTACCGCTCACCTTTTCCTCGCAGGAAAAGACCACCTGCTCACGCAAACAAGTACCGTTCAGGCTGTCGAGGCAGGTCGTGGAGCCGACGGTACAGGCAGGGTTCTGCATATAGTCGTTACAGGTGCCGTTATCGGCCGACTGAGAAACATACGTGTCGGTGTACTGCCAGCAGTCGCTGTGCAGAACATAATTCTCACCGTTGACGGCAAAAGTGCGATCGCCACCAGGGTCAGTACAGACGCTATTAATCAGCACCTGGTCGGTCTTATCAAACGGGCAGTTCTCCGACCACACCACGTCCGGAACCCATTTCTGCCCGGTAACACGCATGGTCAGCGTGACGTTCATCCACGCTTCAGAGCCACCCTGCAGCCAGTTCAGCGTTTTACGGGCGTATTCCCGACAGCGCCCCTGATTGCCATTCAGACAGTTTTTATTCAGAATCACCCCCTGCACGGAGGCGCTGCCCTCATTCAGGATAGCCCCTGGCGCTCCCGGGATTTCCCAGGATTTATTCTGGTTAACCGAAACCGATTCATTGATGCCCCACCATGTCATCTGGTAGTACATATTTCTGTCATTGAAATGAAGCGTTGCTGAAGCGCTAATAACCGTTCCTGATGCGGGAGCCCGGAACGAAAAATAAACACTTTTGTTGCCATCATAGCTGTAACTAAACTGATCATTGGTGACGGTGTAGGTCGACACCACTGTGGTAGGTTCATAGTGACCACCGCCTGCTCCGGCGGTACGAGTACAGGCCAGTTCCACCGCCGGGGTACGTTCGCATGTGTAATTGGTGATTTGGGTCTTATCGACGTTCACATCCTTGCACTGCGTATCGGTACCGGACATGATGGTTTCAGCCTTGTCCTCAATATCCAGCGAACCGCTGATAAAGGGGGCGTCGGTGGAGATGAGATCCTTCGGGCGATTCTTAATGACCTCCATGATGGTCTTACCGGCTTCTCCGTTATGCATCTCACTGTTGCCGGCGTTTTCTAGGTCGGGATTACTGGTGGCGGTGGTCCCGCCGTAATAACCGGATTCATCCGGTTTCGCGGTGTATCCGGGGATCGTCGCCGCCGGGTCGGTCCCCTTCATCACATTCATCCCCTGATTCTTCACGCTGCCGGCATACTTTGCCGCCTTGTCATACTGCGGGCTGGCCAGTACGGATACCGCCGTTGCCAGCAACAAAATGCCCGGTATCAGCTGTTTTTTCACGATGCACCCTCCTTCAGCAATTTCTTCGCCGTATCGGCACAATCCCCTTCTGCAGCAATCCGCTCCAGCGCTTCTTTTAACTTCAGGTTGCCAGTGAGGCGGTCATATCCGGCATCACAGGTCACCACCAGGGCCGGAACCGAGGTGATACCGTATTTACTGAACTGACGGGGATCTATCTGCACCCCACCCTGATTGTTCTCCCGCGCCAGACGAAAGACCGATTCCACAGTTTTGCGGAAGTTGTTATCCACGAGACCATTAATCAGCACCGGAATATGAAAGCGCGTTGCCGCCGGGACCATCTGCTTCAGCCCCTCCTCGGGGATGGAAAATGACAGGAAATACAAAGCGTCCGGACGGGCCTCACTGTCCGGAGCGACAGATGACTGCACCCGGCGCTGCATATCACCTATCCACTGCCGATCAGCCCCGGAGAGTTTGTCCTGCAAAAGGGCGTTGACGTCCGGCATGGTTGCGGCGTTCTGCGGAAGCTGGCGTATCGCTGCACTCTGCTCCCGCAGGGCACGAAAAAGCTGCTGCTCGTCTGTCAGGCCATCGGCCTGTACGCAGGCAGCCGCCAGCAGCGACCCGACCAGCATGGTAAAAATTTTATGGTTCATCAGGTTGTTCCCGGAAAATCAGAGGAAGACGCAGTTACGCTTGCGCCAGATGAGGTAACCAAAGTTCTGTCGGCTCGCCGGCGTGGCATGCCCGGCCTCCCAGGCCATCACGGTACGGCCAAACGGGTGGCAACGTCCCGCATCCGGATACATGTTGACCATCTGATAGCGGTAACGATCTTTCGGCATAATGGGCGACGGATACTCATAGCACACGGCCGTATCGGCGCCGACACTGTTCAGGATCATCCCCTGGCGATGCAGCTTGTAATCCATTCGCTCGGAGAGCAGCACACTGGCGGCCTGCGGGCTGGCCTGATTGGAGACAAACCCCGTAAACGGGTACATGCTGCCGTGCGAACCGGCACACCAGAACAGCGGGTTTAAGGGTTTTGAAACGGCACTGGCCAGCGCATCAGCGGCACAGGCCCCCTGCGCGATGGGATTGGCGAACAGAAATGCTTCAGGTGCCAGTACCGAGGCCAGCGAACTGTCATCCCAGGTCGGGTCCAGTTCGGACAGATAGCCGATATCCATGTCCCCGCCCTGCAGGCAGCCCAGGTCGGTGATAATATTGAGCCACCAGGTCAGAGGGTATTTGTACCAGTGTACATGGTAGAAGGCGCCGGTATTGTCTGCGGCCTGGCGCTTACCTCCACCACTGCCGAGTTTACCGGCGTTGATGCTCACACCACCAAGATTCACCATACAAAACGGTGCACGGGTTACATCAGTCAGGGCAAACGGCTCCCAGAAACCAATCGCCAGTCCGATACGCTGTAAGACAGGCGGCGGAACCGGGCAGAACTGGATGGGGGAAGACGGGTTCTCCGTATCCGGCAGCGAACCGGACGACACCGTTGCATTACCGATGGACATCGGGAACATACATTCCCAGCAGATATCGGTGATCGGATTGACGAACCGCCCCTGGCATTCAGGCTCTGAGGCAAGCGAACCGGTACCGATAGTCAGACCACAGGCCAGAACCAACGCAGAGAGGGAGCGCTTCATTCACGCACCTCCAGCCCGACACCGTCACCCAGCCAGCGCTGTTTATCTTCCGCTGACAGATGATAGCGATCCGCTACCGGGCACAGAAGAAGACGCAACCACTGCTCGAGACAGTTTATCGCGACCTGTGCTGTGGCGCGTTCTTTATCCGGCAGACAAGGAAGACATGTCGACAAACGGTTCACGTCTTCGAGCCCGCTCAGTACACCGCCATGAGGTTCCGTGATATCCCGAACCAGGCTTTCATAACGTTCAGCTATTTTCACATAGCGCACCACGATACCGTCAGCATCCCGGCGAAGCCGTCGGTATTCCCAGCGCTGGAAGGCCACCACCGACAGCAGCACACCGACGGTGAAACACAGCAGGGTAATAATAAATGGGATCGGCATTATTGGCCCTCCGTAACAGGACGCCCGGTACCGTCAACCAGCCAGCGCTGCTTATTTTCCGCTGACAGATGATACCGGTCAGCAACCTGTTTCATTAACCTGCACATTCGCCAGTGCAAACGTTTTAGAATACGATCAGCCACCTCACGATCGTTACAGTCCGGCAAGTGGCTCACCAGAACGGTAAGCTGTTCAACCTCAATGAGATCGTAAAGCACACCACCGCATTTCGAGGTTTCCAGAACCAGGGTCTCAAGCCGGGCCTCGCTCTCCCCATAGCGTATGATAAGTTCATCCGCATACGCCCGCAGTCGCCGGCATTCCCGCCGCTGAAGCCGCACCACAATCAGCAATCCGGCGCAGAGGAGACTGAATGCCATCATGATAACCATTATTATTTTGCCTCCTTCATGGCTGCAGAAGTAATTTTCAGGCGCTTACCGTCCTGACTGACCATCGCCGGAATGTAGTGAATACCCAGTTTCTTCGTCAGGACACCCTGCTGGTCGAAGTAGATACGCTCTGACAGCGCATCGGCGGCACTTTTGATATTGCCGTTGACCAGAATGACCTTGTAGGTTGGCGTGGGCGGGGTTTGCGCCTTCATCCAGGCGACCTGACGCGTATCATCACCGTCGATAAAATAGAGGGTGCTATTCAGCGCCAGCGTATCCAGCGGGTTCAGGGTATCGCCCTGACGCGCAAAGACCTGCCCCTGCGCATCGGCCAGCGTCTGGCCAACCACAAAGGTCGGGTCATACCAGGACGTATGTGCCTGCGTGTCTGTAACCAGCCCTTCTACCGGTGTCGGGCGCAGAGTGTGCTCCACCACCCGGTCCTGGAACTGTTGTTGCAGCTCCGCCAGCTGGCCGTTATCCTGCAAACCCTGCAGGCGATCCCGAATCAGCGCCAGAAAGCTCTGCTCCTGCACCGGCCAGACATCTCCCCATGAGCCCAGATCTTTTGCCTGCCCGACCAGTGGACAGACAAGGAACAACAACGTCAGGTATCGTTTATGCATCAGTAGCCCACCTTATTTCGGTGCTCCAGTACGCTCTGGCACGGCGTGCAGGTGTCTGCCCACGGTGCCGCCAGACGCCGGGCCTCCGGGATAGTTTCACCGCATGACTGGCAATATTCGCTCCCCGCTGCCTGCAACTGATGGCGGATAGCCAGCACCGCCACGGTATTCGTCAGCTCAACAACGTCCTGGGCCACATCGACTTCGTCACTCATGGCTCTCTCCCTCAGCCATCCGGTTCGCCACCTCTGCCTGAACATCTGCAGTGATATCGCGGGTACCACCCACCACCGCCGGTGCCACCAGGATGACGGCGCCGTGATGGCGTTGCCAGTCGGTCAGCGAGGCATTGAGGGCAGTATTAAAACGCGCGGTGGTGGCTTTTACCTCGTCATTGCTGAGATGACGCCCGGCCACCTGAGCCATAAAGTTATTCACCGTACCGGTCATATCGAAGCTCACCGTCTCCGGTCGCTGCCACTGCGCCAGCAACATCGAGATGCCTGCATTCATGACCAGAATAAAAGCGGTGACACAGGCCACCGGTACCAGACAGCGCAGACGACGGCGACTAAGACGTTGATGGGATGATGTTGAAGCGACGTTATGACGCGTTCCGTCTGCCGGAGTAACGTCCGCAGAAGGTTGTAATTCAGGGGAATCCGGTTGATTCACGACTGTATCTGCCATTGTTCCAGCACCTCCATTTCCTTAGCGTATTTTTTACAGGCCAGTAACCAGAGCGCTTCATGGACAGTTTTTCCCTCCTTCAGGCACTGTTCACGAAACTCAAAATCATCGCCGTCGGACGAGAACATCACCCGGCTCAGCGGGTCGAGGATCAGACGGTGATACGAAACCTGCCCGGCCACGCGCAGCATAAAGGCGCTGAAGTGCGCATCTTTGGCCGAAGGGAAACCTTCAATGATGGTCTGCTCCGATGAGCTGAACTGCCCTTCGTTCTTCTGGTTGTACTTGCGGAAGGCTTCCCGGTTCTGGCGCAGGATGATTTTGAACGACGAGTTGGACCAGGCAGCTTTCGCCGCGATGCTGGCCTTATCGCCGTCAAAATCCTCAATCCCCTGGGTGATGGTGATATAGGCGCCGCCATATTTACGCGCCGTGCGGTAGCCGTTCTCGATGAAACCACCGATAAAGCTATTTTCGCTGGCCAGCAGCTTCCAGGCCTCATCGATGATAGCCGCCTTACGCTCATCACGGGGCGACAGGAACATCCGCTGCTCGACATAAATCATCATCGAGAACATAATGGCCGCCAGCAGGTCAGGTTTGTTTTTGAGGCGCCCCATTTCCAGCACGCAGAAACGAACGTTGTCATCGAGCGCCGGCTCCGGACTGTTGAAGTATTCGCCGTAGATACCGCCGGTGGTATACTTGTGCAGCGACACCACCATCTCTTCCATCAGACTGCGGACCGTGGTGGTATCCCGGTACTTCTCACTTGTGGTCCAGACGTTGAGCAGGTCGGAGACGTCGTCAATCAGCACCGCGTTGCCACGACGTTTCGACGGAGCCTCCCCTTCCCAGACCGCCTGTACCGCGTTGAGCAGAATAGACTTGGCGGTATCGTCGACCTTGCCTGACGGGCTGGAGAGGACCAGCAACAGGTCGCGGATACTCTCTGCCGATTCCACAATATTGACGATACCGGCAAACGGGTTGAACTTGAGGTCGGTGGCATCGACGTAGACCCCGCCAACGTTGGCGCACAGAGCTTTGTACGAATCCCCCATATCGAACACCCAGGCCCGCCCTCCGCTGTCAAGGATGTGCCGGATGATGGTCTGCATCAGGAAGGACTTTCCACCCCCGGAGGTGCCACACACCCCGAGGTTATAGTTGTCATTACCCAGCCCTGACTTGCTGTCGAACAGGTCCAGATACGAGAGCTGGTTACGGTACGACGGAATGGGCACGCCTTTCGGGCAGATACGGTTATCCGCCACCACCGGCAACAGATTGGCGACATTGAAGGACTCAGCCCGGAGCGTCGCGCCGCTGCGGCGCATATCACTCCATAACCCTTCCGGCATCATGAACGGAAACAGCGACAGCCAGTTACGCAGCTGCATAAAGGTGGGCGAACACAGCGAAATGCCATTGGCGCGGAAGGTATTCTGCAGCGCCAGTTCGCACATCAGGGCTTTATCATTATCATCCTCGCAGAACAGCGTGACGCCTAAACTGTAGCGCGCCAGCGCCGACTGCCCGGTAGACAGTCGCTCACGCAAGCCGTCCCACTCACGGGCGGCCTTTTTCACCCCCGGCACCCACTTACCGAACGGGGAGTTTGCCCGCTTATCGTTGGTGGCAAACTTGCGTACCGCTTCGTTCTGACTCTTCGCCTGAACATCCAGCTCTGTCGTCAGCGTGATAGCAAAGGGGCACGGCACCGTCGACGTCGGGTCCAGCAGATTGCTGAGGTTGTTCCCGCCCTGCCACAGCGCAAACTTCACCGGATTCTTCTCCGGCATGTAACTCATGATGCGGGCTTTCACCCGCCCCCCCTCTGCGGAGGACTGGCTCTGGTGCAGACAATCCGGCGTCACTTTCAGATTGATGGAGCGGGCAACACACTGGGCATTCAGCTCTTCATACGGGTCCACCTCATCAGTCGGTGGCGTGATGCGATCATGGCGGAAGTTCACAATTTCACGGACCAGCCCGACCAGCCCCCGGTCATCCAGCACCTCAGAGTGCAGGTTCGCAGCAAACAGCGACTGCTGCACGATACTTAGCGTCTGGCCCAGAGAGGCAAACAATTCATCAACATCACGACGCAACGGCTCGGCGTAGCTGATAAAGAGGCGATAGTTACGCAGCGACAGCGGGTAGCCTTTGTTGTTGGGCAGTCCGTACAGTGCACCGTGTTCATAAAACGCGCGGGTAATATGGTCAAAGCGCGTTGCCTGCTCCCCCTGCCAGGCCATGTCTGACAGACCGTTATCCAGCAGATGGCTGACGCACTTGCTCCCGAGGAGGAGCACGCTCAGCGGCTGTTCACGGGGAAGTTTGTTACGCAGGAAGTTGTCCAGGGCCTCCACGATACCGTCATTGGCCCCAATCAGCGGCGTACATTCGAGGATAAAACCCATGGTGTTCTGGTTTACAAACAGGCCACTGTCTTTATCGTAATGCTGGTAAGGCAGCACGCTGACCAGAGAAGGGTAGTCCATATCATCCAGCGCCTCTCCGGCTTTAGCGGCACCGTCCTTCCGCTGCCAGTCGGTCATCAGGCGACGGAACAATTCATCATGCAGGGCCATATTCAGCTCCCGGCCCAGTGGTCAGGCTTCACCACGAAAGACACGACCGACGGTTGATGCATAACATCATCCCGGTCAATCCAGCCCGCAATCCACAGTCGAGCCGTGGTTGGATTGACCCGTACAGGCTGACTGACCCCGGTATCGGCATAGCGCTGGGCTTCAGTGACAGGTGATGGCGTCGGCAAGGCAGGAGAAACGGCTGGCCGGTGAGAAGGTACTGCCGGGCCTCCCACATCCGGACGAACCGGGCGCGACGCGGGCAGCAGCAGGCTCCCCGTCGTCGTTCTTACCGATCGCGTACCCGCATCACGGGTGGCCGCCTGAATACCGGTCAGCGGTGAGGGTGAGACCGGAACCGGTGCAAGGCGCGGCAGGGTCTCAACAGCCGCGTCCGTCTTTCCCGCATCACCATCAACGCCGGACATCACCGGGGAAGACGACGAACGCCCTGCCGCCTGCTGATTAGCCTGCTCCATGGTGATGCAGCGGTCATGGGCCACAGTATTACAGTCAAAGTCAGAGTTCATCCCGGCACAGCCGGAGAGCAGGCCAGCGCCTGCCAGTAAAGGCATAATGAATTTATTCATGATTTATCCTGAGAAAAAGAGGTTCAGCGGGTGAAGGTTTTTATGGCCGCCGGTGCGCCGATGAAGCGACGCTTATCACTTATCAGCGCGCCCGTCACCGGAACGGCGAAGCACATCATTCATGACGCGGGCGCAGAGGTCGGATTTACCGCCACCGGTACGCCCGACAACTATCGTATGGCCACTTTGCGGCTCACCCTGCAGGCAGAATGGGTGAGCAGGCTGGCCCGGCGTGATAAACGTCGTGCAGTTATCCAGAATGTGTTGCGCCAGCTCCGGGGAAGACAACGAAGCCGGAGGATAGCGTTGTGGTTTACGCATACAATCTCCTGAGTGGGGAAGAAAAATTAACGACGCGGGTTGAACAGAATGCGGGTACGGTCAGTGCCGGCAGGATACTCCGGAATAAATCGAACAAGCGTCACCCACAGACAGAACAGCGGCAGGCTCCAGCTCAGTACCGTGATGCACTGCCACTGCCAGCGAACCACCACCTCATGAACCACCGCCAGCAGGTCCGGAATCGTTGATGCCACCCGTTCCGGCATCTGTTCGAGATAAAACAGCAGCTGTCCGCCATAGGCCATAAGCAATAGAATGCAGCCCATCACCCACCACAGCAGACAGCGGACGGTCAGCGCCATGACGTGCAACGCCGCTCCGGGGCCCGTGTAGTGAAATTGCATCGCCCGCCATCCCGCTCTGACTCCTGTCCATAACATTTTCATCGCATCGACTCCTGCATTCCTGCCTGTATCTGGTCCTTCATGGCACCCACCGAGTCCCCGAGATTGAGGTTGCGCAGCGCTTCTTTGGTGATGGTTATACCGTTACCGGTCGCTTTTTCCTGAGAAGATACAGCGGGCTTCTTCTCCTTCTTCACGTCGGCATACTGCAGCTGGAAACCTTCCTGGAAGACGACTGAGACCTGCACACCAGCGCCTACCGGAATAACCGGGTGGTACTGCTCGGCGCGTTTGATGAAGTAATCTGAGAGGGTTTTGCCTGCCTGTGACGTACCACCGCCGAAACCGGCGCGGGCAACATCGCCACCGCTGACGGTATTCGCCGCCCCCAGACCAACGCTGGTTGAGCCGACGTTCGATATGGCGCTGCCCATTGCATCGATGGCACCACCGGCAAAGGCGTAGCCAACAATCTTGCCGTTGCGGATGACCGGCTCAGCACGGATGCCGTTCTTACCCATAAAGGAGACGTGTCCTTTGAAGGGCTGGTCGATAACGTGGCCATGAACACGGCAGGACAAACGGTCGGTACGCAGCAGCGCGCGTTCACTGGAGATATCACCGTAAGCAGCTGCGGTTACAAAGCAGCCCCGAAGGTCATATTCCCCGTCGTTCGGTAAAATCACCTTCCCGGTCAGACGAAACTGCATGGGTGACGAGGCGCTTTCACCCGTGACGGAGGCGTTAGCATCCGCCCCCTCAATGACCGTCGCGCCGACAAAACTTCCCGACGGAATATACGGCAGCGCCGGTGCATCATCCTTTTTTTCGCCGTAATCGATACTCATGGTGGACAGCCCCTGATTCAGCTGTGGGGCGATATTCACCGTCGTCTGATTGCCGGGAACGCCCGGGTAAAAGGCGGTTGGCGGTGGGACCGCGCCTGAACCGCCACCGACAGGCAGGGTGCCGGCTGGCGTGCCCGGACCAGGCGACGCATGACCGCTGCCGCTATCGCCTGCCTGGTTCATGGCATCAATCTGCGTCTGCAGCAGTTTGATATCATCATCCTGTGACTGAATTTTTTCCCGGTAGGCCTTGTTTTCACTGGCAAGTTTATTGAGCTGATTCTCGAAGCTGGCCAGCTTTTTATCGGCTTGATTCGCGGTATGCTGCAGGTCCGCCACCGCCGTATCGCTGACTTTTTTACCGAAGGTACTGGAGGTCACCGCGCCGGTCATATCCGGTACTGGTTTTTTTGCCTGGCTCTTACCGGGGGACACCTTTGAGGGTGCACCGATATACCAGGCGACACCGCCGATAGCGCTTAATCCCAGCGCCACGGCGATCAGCACCGCCATCTGCTTGCGACGGGTCAGCACGTTAATGTTAGCCATTAGCCTGCCCCTCCCCGTCGTTACTGACCGTGACCCACACCTGCGTATCGGTACCGGGCATCAGCGTGGTACTGAACGGAAACACCATCACTGCCCTTACGCCTGGTGCCTGAAACAGTCGTTCAGGTATAGCCAGCACACTGGCACCACGATTACGCACCGTCAGTCGATAGAGCCGAAGCCCACCACCGCTCCACATTTGTTGAGGCGTCACCGACAACCAGCCCGGCAGGGAAAATGTGGGTACCGCCACGACAGGTGCTTCGGTAAACCCTTTCGGTACGCCGCCGCTCAGTACTGCCTGCTGAACAGAGATCAGGGTGCGCACATACGGCTGAGACTGCTCCCAGCGCCGCGCATCATCATGCTGTACCGGACGGCTTGAGATAAACTGCAGCACCCGGCCATCCCGTTTCTGCGGGACACCAATAACGGAAACGGTCAGTCCCCCCTCCGTGCGAACATAGAAGGTGAATGGGGTAGTCTGGGCGGTCATCAACTGCACGCCACCGTTGGCCTGCCCCAGCGCCTTATTGTCATTCAGAAACATCCCCTGCGCACTGTCCACGGCGATAATCTTATCGCCAGGCACAACCAGCAGATTCGGGTTGGTATTGCTGATCGCTACCCGGACCTGGCTCTCCGGCGAAACGAGGATTTTTACTGGTAACATCGCCACCGGCTCTGCCAGCACAGTGCCGCTCAGACAGAGCAGACTGACCAGCAATGCCAGACGGTGACTGCCATGCCTGTTATTTTTTCTTTTCATCCACCTGCTCCCTGAAATCCTGAATGGTGGTAATGCCCCGGTGATAGCGCAGTGCCATCCGTATAGTTTTGTCTTCCGGCAGCTGCTTACGATTGCCTATCCACTGCTGTACTGTTCCGTGAATATCGACGATCCCCGAAGCCGGGTAGGTGTCGAAACCGGACAGGTAAAAGGCGGTGGTGACGTTATTGTCGATAACGCGCTGTGCTTCGCTGGCCAGAACTTCCTGCATGGCAGGGCGCTCTTCGTTATCAAAGAAGCGCAGCAGCGCTTTGTGATTGGCTTTCACCGATTCCGGCGACACGTTGTAGCGCAGGAAGACCAGCGATTCGGCAGTTTGCTCCAGATAGTTCGCATCCATCCGGTTGCGCGTCAGTGTGAACGGGGTATCAAACCCCATCGGGATATAGGTCTCTTCACGGCTGTTAATCAGCGTATCGAGTCGCAACCAGGCAACCAGGTTGCCGGCAAGACTCAGACCAAAGAACACCAGAAGCAGCAGAAAGATGAATGATGTGTAGCGGGCCGACAGGCGCTTTGCCTTCAGGTCCATGGTAATACCTCCTGGTCATCAACGCAGCCACAGCCGGAATGACGAATCGGGAATGACTTTGTACATGCCTTTGAAGAGTGAAGACGGGAGGTACCAGTAACAGGCATTAAGCAGCCAGTCGGTTCCTCTCCCCTTTTTGAAATACTTCAGACAGAACCAGAGCAGAACGGCAATGACCAGACCGGTAACGTACTTACCGGTATAAAAGCCCCATCCCATCGGTGCGAACAGGGCTATTGTCTCATCCATCGGTAGTCCAATGGGCCGTGTCTGCTCTGTCAGTGTCTGAGGAAACATGAAGCGCGAAGCGCGTTCCTCATCCATTGACCAGTCTCCGTGCCGATCAGCCCCCGGAGCGGGCAGAAATGATGGAGAAGATGATTTTGGTAATCACGATAAACACCGGGATAAGCAGGAAGGTCGCCGGGTTATGTGATTTGAGGTACAGCAGGAAGACCAGCACCACTTCCGCGATCATGAAGTAGTACATCATGGTGGAGTCTTCACCAAAGGTATCCGTCGCATCCTGTTTGCCGGCCGCCGTCAGGTCTTCGGCATGCGCCATACCGCGCGCCGCCAGAAATAATGCCAGCGGCATTGCCACATACTTAAACAGCGTCTTCGCGGTACGGTTATTCATCAGCGACGGCACAGCTTTCGCCGCAGAGACCATGCGTGATAACAACCCGTATTTGTTTTTTGGGCGGGAAGGCACAGCCCCGCTTTCAATCACTGAAATATCAGCCATCGTTACTTTCCTTTTAAAAAAATAGACGTTATTTTGGGCAGAAATACCCCCGCTGCACCCGCAATGAAGATGCAGCGGGGAAACATCTAATTAATATAATCAGGCTTCAGACATGCTACCGCCCCAGGGCATCACTCCTGTCGTGGTCTTAATTAAGACCGAACCGTTTTTGGGCAAAAAGAATCCCTCCGGGAACCCGAAAATAAAAAGCACAAAATAAATTCAAAGAAAAACCAGTCACCTCAATTGAGGAGACAAAAGAAAATCATATGGATATTGATGTATTGATGACGGCCTCCCTGGCTGTAACTGGAACTATGAAGTGTATTTACGACTGCTATAAAACTGATTTACTGATTGATATTAAAAACTCACCACCGAATAAGGACCATCAGATACTTCACTCAGTGAAACGCTTACCAGTTGAAGCGATATCTGGAAAATGTAGAAGATGATCTTCTAGGCGTAACATCGCCTCCTTACGTTTTGTTCTGCCTGCTCGCCCTGCAGCCTTAGTTAAAAGCTCATTGGCTTTCTTACTAAGCTGTACATTTATGAAAACAGACAAGTACTCCTTTTCATTACTTACTTCCATCATAAATCTTCCGTTACCTATTCATATCGTGTCTATTTACTGAAATCTTCTTACTCACGTCCCAGACCTATACACAACAATAGGTATTATCTACCTAAAATAACCTGTGTAAAGGTAACTTTAGTCACCCTGCCTCAACCAGAACAGAGTAAGGATAGAGGTAATTTTGAGTTCACAATATCGGTATAAAAGGGGCAAAGGAAGACCCAAAAAGCGAGTCGGAAGAAGTTGGAAAGTAACAGAACGAGACCAGAACTAGCCCTAGGAATTCGGAACGTGACGTTCGTCACATAATAATATTAAAATCAGCAAAAAGGGTACTGACGCGAGTCGTTATTACCGACTTTTCATCAGTACCCTTGTGGTATCAAGTAATTTTCAACGGGCCATTGCATCTTGACAATTTATCAGGGTGATACGTGATGGTGTCAGCTTCACACGTAAACAATAGCCTTCGAAGCTCGCATTTAAAACCCATTGCGTCCCCCATTTTCGCAAGATTTATGCTTCTTCCCTTGAAGATTTCACGATCAAGCTCCTCAAAAGTAATTTTTCGGCCAGGATTTGAATAAAGGTACTCGAACAATGTACGATTAAGCGAACAGTTCCTGAACGTTGTCACTATAAAACGCCCATCAAGGAGAACCTGACGGTTCTCCTTGTCATAAGTAATAGAAGGTCTACATTTACTTTCATCCTCTTCTGCCCCTTCATGATAGAGTAGCGCCATTAGCAGTGCGTAAAGAAGAACCTCTATTAATGTCATAAGAATAAACACATCTGTTAACTCAGCTTGATAACTTCCTCAACTAGTTTATCTATACCAGCATAAGCTTCCGATACAGACTGGGCTAACATGTATGCAGGAGTAGATACCACCTTACAGGTTTGATCTATAACAACCTCATCTACATTTGCAGTTTTATGTACCCCTCCCATTTCATGTACCAGCGAAATGGTATCAGCGTCATTACCTATGGTTAAAATCACGCCAGAACCATATACCGAAGGCAAGAGTACAGGGGCAATACACATGTACCCTGCTGGTTTATTTCTGTCTTTAAACTCTTTCAGGATTGTAAGCAATTCAGAGTTTATTTCTAGATTAGCCCCCTTGAAAGCAAAATTGGACAGGTTTTTTGCCACACCAAAGCCCCCAGGAACGATAACCGCGTCAAACTTATCTGGATTACACTCCATAAGATTGCTTATGTTTCCTCTTACAATCCTTGCTGATTCAACAAGCACATTTCTGTATTCAGAAATATCTTTTCCTTTAAGGTGATCAATTACATGATATTGTTCAATATTCGGAGCGAAACATTGATAACTAACGTTTCTGAGTTCAAGTGAAAGGATTGTCAGAACAACCTCATTGATTTCAGAACCATCGTACACACCACATCCAGACAGGATTATCGCTACTTTTCTGTTAGCCATCAGGCAGAACCTCCCTTTATTTTATTTAACGTCTCTAGCAATTTCCGGTTCGTTATATTTTGATACTCCTCCATAATATCCGTGATATTACGGACTTTATCATCAACATTCAGCCCCGGGTCGAAAACTATTTCATACACATCCTTAAGGAAACTGTCAAAATCGAAATTATTTTGATACCAGTCCCCCAAACTTTTAACTGGTGTCTTTAAAGTGTTAAATTCTCGTATATAAGCAGATGAACGATGCATTAGCATATTTTTAATTCTTATCTCAATACGCTCTCGCTTGCTCAAATCATCATTAAGTAGTATAGAACGAAGCTCTTGTAACTTTCCTCTGGAATGATACCAAACCATCGCTCTGACATAATTGATTGTCATGTTTGAGGACAAATTATCGACCGTTCTTGAAACAATTGGCTTGCGAAGTACTGCATCATATTGATACCAACCTGCAACTCCTACTATCCCAAACACTGCTAATGCTAACACCTTAATTATTTTCACTATAACATCCTTAATATAGTGTCCTAAAACAAAGTTGCTTAATAAACCCCAGCATCTAAAGCGTTATCACAAGATAAAAATGCAGGCAAGAATGAAAATAAAAAAACAAACGAATTGTGATAAAGATCACGACAAATCATAGTAAAGCATTTAACTGAGAAGAATACTGGCCCGGAGAATTTTATAAGAAAATTCCTGCAAAAGGAAATGTGGGATATTCGTCGACAATAAGTAAAACGTCGATTCAATAACAAATCGACGTTTTATAATTAACTAAGTTTATTCAAAATAGCCAGATTTAGCTTAATATTAACAATAGTACGAATAGCCTGAACTGATTCTAAACTGAGTTTGATCTTACTTGAATTAAGCCTTTTTTTAATCATTGGCTTTGTTGTATGAAGAGAAACAGACATTTCATCCAGAGAGGCGCCGCATGCATAGAAAAAGATAACGTTAAATTCAGCATCCGAAAGTGAAGGAAAACCTTCCCTGATTGCAGAAAATCCAGTAGGATCGAGTGTAGCCATGACCATACTCCTGTAAAGTTGGCTTGTGGTTAGCTCATGCAGAGGGGGGCAACCCTCTGTGTGAGCGCTAATTTAAATTTTCTGCGACATTTAGCTCATGTCACATAAAGAATATACCATAAACCCTCTGAAAAACCAGGATAATTTTTCTCAAAAATTGACCTGCGTTTAACACATTTATATTATCTAAAAACCCTCCATGAAATCCCCACAACGACAAACCAATAGGACTATTAAATTAAAAGCGCCAGTAACTATTTTTCCCGACAGAGTTGTAACTCAGCACGGAAAAATCTTAATAAAACCTATTCTTTCCCCAAAACTGATTCAATCCTTGAATCCGTCTGGTTTTTCAGCCAGTCAACCAGTTTGTCATAGTTATTTCTGCTCTCATTTTTTATATCCTGCAGATCGAACATCAACTTCAGTAGTTGCTGAGAGACCAGTCTTGATTTGACACATTCGCTAAATAATTCCTGTCGATAAATGTCTTCCGGGGAATCGCCTTCAGCTTCTTTCTTTTTTTTCATACGCTTTACACGTAAACCGATCTCCAGCAGTTCTGCTGCCACACTGGATTTATTCACCTCGGAAAGGGTGGCACCATTTGCATGGCCTTCATCCACCAGATCATTGATCCCGTCTATTGTCTTCTGGCTGGCATAAATATGAATTCTGGGCACCGTTCATTTTCTCCGTATGTTCACTACACAGTCAAATCAGACCACGCTTGTGGTCGTGTACAAAACACACACAGACCACAATAAGACCATTATACGACCACAACCAGCCCATTCAAGAGTTTAAATCAAATAAAATCAGATCATTAAACAATGACCACATACAGCTCCTCAAAAGACCACAACCAGCCCACAAATACAATTTTCCTTTTAAAATCATAGAGTGACCACTAATAGACCATGAATCAGCACATCTTTAGCCCACACTAAGCCCACATTAGTGGGCTCCATTTAAGCGGCAGAGCCTAAAATGCAAAAACATTTAATCGATAAGTCACTGTAATAAAAGGACAATCCTGCGAAATGGAATTTTGCGTAGGGTGTGAGAACGAAACTACCGGAGAAGCGTATTAGCACAGGCATCAATAGAGTAATTCTCGGCCATATTTGGCTTGCCTGAGAGCAGGTAATAATGTGATCATCAGAGCATCTAAAACACATCACAGGGAAATAATAGTGAGGAATCTACTTCTGGCAGCATTACTACTGATAGCCGCTCAGAATGCTAATGCAGATTGTTTTGATATGGCTGGCAGAGATTATCATATAGATCCAGATCTGCTTCGGGCAATCTCCTGGAATGAATCGAACTTCCGCACAGACATTAAAGGCTACAATCCTGTTTCGGGCTTTGGCTCCGGACTTATGCAGGTGGACTCCCAGCACTTTAACGAACTGGCTCGTTATGGAATAAAACCGGAGCACCTTATTTCCGACCCATGTATGAATATCTACACCGGGGCTTACTATCTTGCAATTGCATTCAAAAAGTGGGGAGTCAGCTGGCAGGCCGTGGGGGCGTATAATGCAGGTTTCCGGAAAACAGAAGAACAGGCGCAGAGAAGATATGTCTATGCCAGAAAAATCGAGGCAACATATCGGGCGATAAAGAAAAATAAAAATGCAAAGCAGTTTCTCCCGAAACAATAAAAAAGACCTCAACAGGAGGTCTTTTTTATTCATCCAGTATTTATGTCGTCAATCAATAGCCCGATAAATTAAATCTACTTCAGGGTGTTTTATGATACTGATGTAGTCTTTCAGTGCATCCTGACGAGCGACGAGGTGTTTACAGACTTTCGAGTATTCAGGCCCCATATCTGCGACCTGCCATGACAACCAGTTCATGATCATCAGCGTGGCAATAATTCCGGCAGCATCAGCACTGACCTCTTCTTCAAAGTAATTACCAGGAATAACCATGTTATAGCGCTGTTCTCCTTCCGGTGCGATATATCCTGTTTGCCCGGTTGTGAATCTGACACAGTTCGGAGCCACGTTTCCGCCAGTGCCCTGCGGAATAATCCAGTAATTCCAGAAACCGCCATCATAATCTGAATGCTGACGTAACCAGCTGGCAATCATATTATCAGCAGAAGGAGTAAAAAAGAGCGCAGGAATAAAATCAAGACGTTCATCGCCATCTGTAACAGAGTAGCGCTGGCGTTCATCGATTTTAAATTGTTCGTCTGATTCACGAGTGGTGGTTTTGACGTTTAATGTGTGCATTCTGGTTTTCTCCTCATTGGGTTATTACATCGTTCGACTTCATCACTGAGCGGCGAAGGGCAATGAGCAGCTGACAGAAAGGAAATAAAGGGGCGCGCAGCGTTTATATACCCCTTTATTTCCTTTCTGGCTGATGCTAAAAGCAGCCCTCCGCGAACTGATGAAATCGGGCGATAGTCACACCAGGAGAATGCACACATCCCGTAACGGAAAATCGGCGTAAGACGAATTACCGTTACGGGCTTCAGAGTGGAGGTAATTTATTACCGCCACGGTGAAAGCGGCGCATCCATTCTGGATGCAGCAAGCGTGAATTTGAATTTGCGTCAGGATGGACGCCCGAAGGGCGGAGACGGTTTACCGGCTCCGTTCACGACAGCCGTGTCCCTTCAGGGACGACGCCCGGAAAAAAAAGGATAATATCCATATCAGCGACAGAATAATAAAGACCATCGCCAGCAGGAGAATGAAGAATAGTAATCAGCTAACCAAAAGACAGGAACTTCAGACAACCTCGCGCCGGAATAATGCAGGCAGCGCGTCAGCGCAGTCTGCTTTATTCTGCGCCGCAGGCGCGCGGCCTTTGATGCCACAAAAGGCAGGGTTAACCCCTGCCCTGCATACCGTTACGCGGCCTGCGTGAGTCCCTGCAAAAATTTTCGCATGGCAGCTATACGGCGCTGATCGTCCAGGCGCTTCTCAAAGTTGTTGATGTAGTACACGGGCGTATAACGTACCCTGCTAAGCTGCATCGTGAGCGTATTGCCCGTGACCACCTCGGCGGGGATACCCAGCAGGGAAAGCTGAATAAACGCCATATCCGCTGCGATCGGGTCGATATCGATGCAGCTCCCGAACATCTGCTCAGACGGGTTATAGCCCGCTTCGAGCAGATATTCCGCATACGCCACAATCATCCCCGCCGCGCCGCTTGCCGGATCGCTGACGGTCACGAATCCTTCGCGGCGTATCGTTTCGTCGACGTCCGGCATCAGCAGCTTCGCCATCAGTGACTGGACGTTATAGGGCGTGAAATACTGCCCGTTCCGGTCGTCGCCCAGCTCAAGCTCCATGAAGATCGCGCCGAGAAAGTCATGGAATTTCGCCTCCAGCGCGCAGACCATCAGGCCGAAAAGCGCGTGCAGGTTGCTGATATCGCTCTCAGAGTACTTCGCGCAGATTTCACGGCTGCGCTCTATGTTCTCCGGCGTTCTGATCCGCGCCATATCAAGCTCGCTGGCCGCCAGGGTGATAAAGTCGCTGAATACCTCCCAGCGGCGCAGATTGCGCGCAGTGTCCATAAACACGGCGACAAACTGGCGGCGGGCGTCCTCGATGGTCATCATCCGGTGCGGCATCGTCTGCGCGTTCACGGCGGGCAGTGCGCGCTTCACGGGCATGACGGGTGCGGCCTCTTTCGCCTGGTCAAAGAAGCTGGCAAAACTGAGTTGAGACATCGTTCCTCCTTAAATGCCGCCCCCTGCGGGGCGGCTCCTTCGTCAGTTAAATGCCCGCTTTAGCTCGAGCGTGCGTAACACCTGCCCCCACTCGCTCCCGCGCATGGCAGGAATACGAACGGCGCGCCCCTTTTTGCGGCACTTTGCGATATGCCTGCCCAGCGCCCGCATTTCGGGACTGAGTGCCTCCGGTGCGATTACGCCGCGCTTGATCCGCACCTGCTTTCTGACGGGCTGATTTTCTGCCGCGCAGATCTGGACATACAGGGCGGTCGGTGTAACAATCGAAACTTCACTGAATTGCATAGCAAATTCCTTTTAGTGAATGCCGGATTCATCGTTCCTAGGCGAATCAATCCGGCGGGATATGGCAGACGAAAGTCTGCCTTTTTCATTTCTGGCCTGTGGTTTTCGGGCTGAACACCTCCTTAACTTTGAGCACAATGTCGGCGTGGTTCGTGTTGCTGTAGTCCTGCATACGGAAATAGCGCAGACCGCAGCGCACATAGATTTCCGTGACGTTCCCGCAAATCATCTCCTGAAGCATGAAGGTTTCCGTGTCCTGCGCCGTGTTGCACTGCCAGTTCATCGGGTACATGCGCCCCGCCGCCTCGTGAAACGCGGTCACGTCGATTTCAACGGGCGCGGTAACGTATGACCTTTCGCGGCTCAGCCAGTACGCGCGCTCGGCCTCGCTGGTCGCGTGAATGCCCGCTTCGGCGCTGGATTCAGTCAGGTGTAAATGCATGGTTATGTCTCCTTCTGGTTAGTGGCGCTTATGTTTCGCCGTGGTGGTTATTGGTCGAACGTGATGCCGGAAAAGTGCGCCATCAGGTGCAGCATGTCGGCAATGTCGTCGACCTTCTGCTGAATGGCTGGCGTGGCTTTGATGATGCGCGTCACGGCGGTTCTGAGTTCGCCCATGTAGCGCACGGCAGACTCGCCCAGCGCCGTTTTATCGGCGTTGCACTGATACTTGAACAGGGCTTTGCTGACGCTGTTTTGCAGGGTCTGAAGTTCGCCCAGCGCGCTTTTCTCCCATGCATCGAAGCAGAATGTGTCGTTTAGGTTGCCTTTGCTCATGATGTCTCTCCGTCGTCGCTGGCGGCATTTTCTGCCGCCACGGTTGAAATTAAAGGATGGTTACTGCGTGAGCATGGCGCGTTCAAAGGCCATGCAGTCCTTCAGGCTCTTGTTCGCATACGCCCATGCCGCCTTACCTGTTTCACCGTATAACCGCACGGCCTGAGCCTTAGCCTGTAGCCACGGCTGGGCGATGTGGAATGAGAGAAGCGGCTTGTCGGTGTGCCAGTCGGTCACGCCCTCGTTCCATACGTTTTTGCTCATGGCGCACAGGATGTTGCAGACCTCTTCCGCCTCGTCGTTCTCTGAAAGCTGGAGATTCCAGATCTGGCAAAGCTCCAGCAGGTAAGCTCGTTGTTCTGCGATAACACAGGCCAGACGCGCTTTCAGGTCTGTACCCCATCTTTCGGAAGATTCTTTGGTGGCGGTTTTGACGTTGACGTTCTGTGTGTTCATTCTGCTTTTCCTCTTATCTGGTGGTTAATCCATCTCTCGGTGAGTTCCCTGGCGGCAAAGGGCAAAGGAGCGACGGCGGGGCGGCAGGAGAAGGGCGGAGACAAAAGTTTTTGCGGTCCTTCGCAAAAAGTTTTGGCGGAGTTCATTTCACCCTTCGGATGACGACACGGCGGTGCTACGACAAGCCCTCTGCCGGGGGACTTAACGGGAGAGGGCTCACCAGAGGTATGTGGAGAGGATGAACACACCCGACACGGCGGAACGACGGGGCGTCAGAGGACTGTCGGCATTTTTATTGCCGACAGGGTGAAGCGGCGCGTCCGTTTACGGACGCAGCAAGCGCAGGGGTTGACGTTGCGTCAGGATGGACGCCCGGAGGGCAGAGACAGCTTGCTGGCTCTGTTCACGACAGCCGTGTCCCGTCAGGAACGACGCCCGTGTTCTGCCGTTTCAGTGATACCAGCCAGTTCATTAGCCAGGCCAGCATCACCAGCATTCTTGCAGTGGTGGCGCGGCATTATTCCTTTTAAGCACCCTGCCGACCGTATGTCTGGCAGGGTATGATATCAGACTCAACGAGGCGACTTTCCCCGAAAATAGTCAGGCCGAGCCGTCAGTTCCCGCCCAATGAGTTCATCAGCAAACAGGGGAGCGATCCTGTTAACACGACGCTCCAGATTCCGTCGACGGGTTGCCGCCTTTCGCTCGTCGCTCCAGCGCCTGATCGGCCGTTCATACAGAAAATCAACGCAGACAGCATATCCGGCTCCAGCCACCCACAGTGACATCACGGACTCAGGGGCGGGCTTCCCTGCCTCCACCACTTCTGACGCCAGTTCAGCTTGACCAGGACAGGGACCGGGACGCTTCCAGCGCAGCGAGTAACGCCATTTCATGCCTGGTCCCGTGCTGTCAGCTTGTTCGGGACAATCCAGCGCTCCAGCTGCCTGACAGATTCCGGGCTTTCCCGCGCCAGCGCCCCCGTTTCAACCATCACCGTCCAGAAAGGCTTACTCTCCATCATCCAGCGTTCCATCGGCTCCAGCGACGGAAAACGCTCGCTCCAGCGCCAGAACATCTCCTCCAGGTCGTACTGGCGCAGGTCAGTCCCCGACCAGCGCGCGCTCCAGCTCCCGACCGTTTCCGGCGTGTGGAAGGCCAGCTCGATTTCCGCCTGCCCCGCCAGCGCCTGGTAAGCCCGTTCACGCTGACACCGTTCTTTGTGCCGCTGGCGGGTGTATTTTTCATCCCGCAGGGCGTCCTGACAGCGAACCCGCTCGGTCTGCTGAAAGGCCACCTCCGGAAAGAGGCGCTGTCCGGCACCGACAGGAAGTGGAAGCCA
Source organism: Enterobacter sp. KBR-315C3_2022 (assembly GCF_041399425.1). Classification (NCBI taxonomy): domain Bacteria; kingdom Pseudomonadati; phylum Pseudomonadota; class Gammaproteobacteria; order Enterobacterales; family Enterobacteriaceae; genus Enterobacter; species Enterobacter sp. KBR-315C3_2022. The sequence goes on along the minus strand of NZ_JBGKEB010000027.1, from coordinate 8,007 downwards.
GCAACGCGTCCCGCGACTTTCAATCATGGCATCGATGGCACTGAGCCAGCTGTCCCTGCCGCCCCGCAGCTCCTGCGCGGTCAGCACCGGCGCGAACAGGCGTATCTCCCTGAGCGTGATGCGCGTGCTGCCCGTGAGCTGCCGGAAAAAAGCGCTGGCATACGGATACGGAGCCGACACCGCGCCGCGTGAGCGCCTGCTTTCAGCCTCCGCAATGGCCTCCATCGCGGCGCGCCGCTCAGGGCTGAAGGGCACCAGGGAGAGATGTAAAGGGATCATGCCGCGCCCTCCGATGCCAGAATGCTGATGATGCTGGCCTGAGAGTAGCCGTCCGCATCGAGACGCGCCGTCAGGCTGAGGGTGTGGCTGACAAGCTCCGGCTGGTAGCCCTTCAGGGTGCGCACTACGGAGAACGGGCGACCGCTGGCAGGCACGAACACCATCATCCATACGGGACTGATGGCACCGGGACTGCATACCGCTACGTGGAAGTTGCCGTGCGGGGGCGTAAAGCGCACCTGCACGGGGAAGAAGCCACCGAACTCGCTGCGGTACTCGCCGTTCATGTCCCAGCTATCAGGGCAGGACAGGTCACGCATGACGGCGTGGGTCAGTTCGCGGCGGTAGTCTTCGCAGCTGTCCCGCCAGTCCTCGAACTCATCGTGGGACATTGTTTTCAGAACGTCGGGGGTCAGAACAGTTTGCATGGGTATCTCCTTATTGCCGCCCCGCAGGGCGGCTCTCCGTTATCAGGCGGCGTGTGCCGTGTTGGTGGTGTCGGTATCTGAAGCCGCGTCGTCAGCACCGGATTCAACCGCTGGCTCTGGTCCTTTCAGCCATGCCGGAACCCAGCGGGTGTGCTGCGTAAAGTGCTCTGCATGCGCTGCCGCATCGCCCTTCTTCATCTTCTCCGCGTCACCCGCCGCGCCCGTCAGCCCCGCCTCTTTCAGGGAGGTGACAATCTGAGGGTGCTTCAGGCCGGAGAAATAATTGTCCTTCGTCGGCTGCCACCAGTCGCGCAGGTGGAACCCGATTGCCGCCTCAACCGTATCGAGAGGACTGCGTGAGGTGTGCCCCATATCGCGGGTCTGCACCCCGTCGACCGAACACGCCGTACAGAATGCCATGAGCGACATCAGCACCGCGCCGTCGAGTGCAAAAAAGGTAGTGAAGTCCTTCTCCCAGCCTTCCGGAAGCAGGGCTATCAGGCGCGCTTTTTCGGTCATGAGCATCTCAAACGCTGCGCCGCTCTTACCTGACGGGGCATTCTCCGTGAGGCTGCCGTGAGACACGGTCAGGCTGATGCGGAACGGATGCGTCGTGGTCAGACATCCCGAGAAGACGCAGGTACACAGGCGCCAGACCATCAGCGCCACCGCTTTTTCAGGCTGCTGCATCAGCGCGGCCTGTACCGCTAAAGTTCGCTCAGAGGACATTTTCGTGAGCAGCGGGACGCTGATCCCCTCTGCGGCATCCGTCTGGCGTGAGGTGAACGGCACCGTGGCATCGCTGCTGCTTGCTTCCGTTTCTTCCGGCTCGTCGGCCTTCAGGCGAATGCCGCGCTGCACGTACACCTGCCCTTCGTACAGGCTGACCATCACGCCAGCCCCTGACTTCATTTCATCGGTCCACGCGCTGATTTCTCCAGCCTGTTCAATGGCGTTAATTTCGGCTTCCAGCGCGTCCGTCTCGTCACTGCGGGAATCGTAGCCGTTCCACTGCTCGTGCAGTTCGTCAAGACGCTGCTGCTGTTCGGGGGTGTAAACCGCATCGGGTTCGTCGGGCTGAACGAACTCTTTCCCGTCTTCGCCGTGGTACCAGATGCGGGCTGCGCGTCCGCGGCTCCACGTCCAGCCCTCGCGCTGCTGAATGTCCTGCGCGATACGCTCGAGCTTCTCCTGCACCAGACGCTCAACCAGCACGCTGTCAGCCGTACCGTCGCCGTCCTCCTGACTGAAGAGGTCTTCACGCAGATACCCACCTGCTGCCTCGTAGGCGTCACGTCCGATGAACCGGAACTTAACGTTATCGGTGCGCATCTCGGTGTCGGTAATGGCGCGCTTAATCAGGTGCGCGGGTGCGTTCGACCAGCTGGCTTTCACGCTTTCTAATACCTCAACCTGACGGGTGTGGTCATCCTCGAGACAGAGCGCCTGACACTGCTCAACGGTCAGTTCGTCCTGCGCGAGCTTTTCCATGAGTGAGGGGGATAGATTAGCCAGCTTCAGCATGCGCTGGACGTGGCGGGAGCCGAAGCCGAGCGCGTCGCCGATCTGCGCGGGGGTTTTGCCCTGCTCTGCCAGCGTGCGGAAACCGGAGATTTGCTCGGCGGGGTGCATGGCGGCGCGCTGCTCGTTTTCGGCCACGGAGGCAAGGGCGGCAATGTCGTCAGAAACGCGCTTAACCATCACTGTGTGATCGGCAGTAAGACGACCTTCTTCTGCCAGCAACTGCAGGGCGGTCAGACGGCGGCCACCTGCGGCGACGCCGGATTTGCCGTCTCCGAGGGTGTGAACGATCAGGTTCTGGAGCAGCCCGAGCGCCTCAATGGAGTCGGCCAGTCCGCGAACGCTGTCCACGGAATACGGGATGATGCGCACGTTCAGCGGGGATTTGACGAGTTCGGACAGCGGAACATGTTCAACCGCAGCGGCCTCAAGGGCGGCCTTCAGGGTAACTTCCTGCGCCTTCGTGATTTTTTTTGTGCTCGCTTTTTTGGGTGCTTTTGTTTTAACATCGGTTACTGACATAGTTGATACCTCACTGATTGATGATTGTCCGGCCCTGCGGAGTTTCCCCTCCGGCAGGGCACCTTCTTACTGCCTACAGCGCCTTGCGGATACCGTAGTCGCGGATATAACGGTTGAGCCAGAACGTGCCGCCCGGCTCGAAGTTCCACGTGCGCCAGACCATCTCCCCGTCCTTACGCACGACCAGACGAAAATGCGTTCCCCAATCGTCCTCGATGGCCACGTTGGCGTACTGCGCCGCAACGGCCTCAGCCTGTTCTCGGGTAAAGGTGTCATCGGGTAAGACCGCCACCGCCTCGCTCATTGAAAACCTCCTTCTGAACCTTTTTTGCCCTTAAAACCCGTCACCCGTTGAGTTTCGGGAGCCGCGGTTTTGACGTTTTGCGGGAGCCTGCTGAACCATCCCGGGGATAAAACACCTCACCCGTTTGAGAACCTTCGCCGCAGGTGCGTGAACGCCACCGGCCGAGGCAGATGTCCGGGGTGAGCGGGAAATTTATTCCGGTCTAATGGAGCAAAGCGTAATGGCCGGGGGAAATTTATTGCGAAAGGCAGGGCCGTCCCTGGACAGCCAGGAGGACTGTGGGGTTATCAGCACCCGGAGGAGGAACTCAGACGGGAGAGAGCACATCCTGAGGATGAGCAGGGGCACGCCGCAATGACGGGAAGCCGCGCGCGGCGAAACGGCGTTGCGCCTTACATGGCATCGATGCCGTTGGTGTTAATCGATGACATGCCGGAAGCGCAGGAAACGGCGCGACTGAGCGGCGCAGCCGGAACGGCTGCTGCAAGCGGGGGATGTTGCGTCATGGGATGGAAACCCGCTGGCCTGAAGAGACCGCAGGGCGCGTAAGGCCCGGGCAGAGACGGCGCAGCAGGCTCTGTGCGAAGCATGACAGCCCGCCCGGACGCCCATGCTAAAAAAACTGGGCAAGCCCGGCGAACACTCTAAATAAACGCGTATAACAAAAATATTATGGGTATACATGCGACCACGGGTATTACGTGAATAACTTACTTTATAACCCTTTTAGTTGTAAGCTTAAAATCAGGCGAAAGAATCTGATTTTTCTTGTCTGCTTCTGATGGCTCACTTCGGCTTACCGTTTGCTTCAGCCATCTCGATATACTTCGGATCGTTTGCGTTCGGCAGCTGCATGCTGAGCTGGCGATAATGACGCACCCTCTCCATAAAATATTCTCTGAGATGCTCCGGCTGCTCTCTGGCCACGACTTCAGGCACAACCGGCATATTCATACGCTCTTTGAACGCGACAGCAGAAGCCAACAGGTCCACAGCGACTTTGTCCTGTTCATCTTTCGATTTGGCTGCAATGTTGAACTGAGACACTGAAAACTCCACAGGAGAGGAAATGAGCGACCAGTGTACGCCTGTCCAGTGCAGGGGAAAAGGACGGGCAGCGGCGCGAAGCGCGGCGCATGTCCTTGCCCCGCAGGCGCGAGCCTGCAGGGTTTTGCGCGCGGGCTGACAGGCGGCATCACCGCCTGCCGGAGCATCACTCCCCCTTTCCGCCCTGCAGGATGAAGTGCCCGCCGATATACACCGCACACTGACAGGTCATGTAGTAGCAGATTTCATCAACCACCTGCGCGGTGGTCAGCTCCCGCTGGCCGGAATCACGGCGGCGGGCATTAATGAGCGCTTTGTACTGGCGCAGGATGTCGCGGGTCTGTTGGTCGAGTTTCATGTAAATCTCCCTGCGGGCAGGGTTCCCCCTGCCCGTCCTAATCAGTTGCTGAAGACATAACCGTCATGGAACACATAGCCGCTGCTGAACAGGTCACGCGCCCAGGCTTCAAAATCGAAATAGCTGCGCAACGGCTCCGGCACCTCATTTAACAGGTCGTTGTCCTCAACCATCTCCCGCGCATAGTCCTCCTCGCTTTCCGCCTCGCCGCGGTACGCATCATCAAACGCGTCATAGTCACACTCGCCGGTATACTCCGCCCAGGCAATAAAAGCGGCTTCCCTGCTCTCTTCTTCGGCGCGTTTGTAAGCGGCGATAAAATCCCAGTCAATGGAGCTTTCAGAGACGAACTGCGACGGGATACCTTCACAATCCTGGAACATAAACTCGGCATCCCATTCATCGGCGTGCAGTGCCTGACAGGCCTCGTAAAAATCCTCCCTGCCGTCAAACTCCGTCAGATCAAACCATTTGCCGAAAATGCTGCCGCAGTTGTATTTATGGTAGGTACCCACGTAAACAGCAGGCGTGGCGGTCATAGTGCGCATAAAAAAATCCTCTATAGTCGATGTCGTCTGAGTTCCGGCTTACGCCGTGCCGACACGACAGCCCGACGAAAAGCGAAGAATGCAGGGGCGACACCGGAGGCCGCAGCGCAGAAAAAAAGCGGAGACGGTCTGTACGGTTATCGAGCGAATACTGAGCGAGAGAACGACGGGAAGAACGGCGACTGACATCAGAAAATGACTGCGACCGGGCGAGGATGTCGGCGCAGCGGACCCTTGCAGTCGCAGCGGTCGGGCCAGAGTAGAGGCACGGCGTTTGCCGCAGGCCGCACGAACGTGACTCACTGCGCGGCCGTAACACCGTGGAGGTCGCGCCGGTACAGCGGAGCGCGCGACATCCGTTTTGCATATCCGGACATGCGGGGCACGTGCCCCGCATCAGCGTCAGATGGCAGGCCGCAGCGAGGAGAGCGCCCCCAGAAGCACCTGCACCTCCTCTCTGGCATCGCGCACCGCCACGCGCAGCCAGCTTCGGTCAAACCACCTGCGCACGGGCAGTCCGTCCTTACGCCATGCGTACCGGACGGTGTTCTGCGCGAGCATCAGCCCGTGCGCCTCAATCTGGATCAGTATGGTGCGGTAGGTAATATTGCCGTCGAGAATAGCGAGCAGCAGCCTGTCGACAGCCTCGTTATCCCACGTATCGGCGTCTTCCTCCGGTTCATCCTCAACGATACGGAGCGTGAAATTTCGGGTTTTCCGGCAGACAAGAAGAGGCTCTTCAGACGGTGAAAACGCCTCGAGCACGCGATAGCCCGCCGCCGCCACGCAGCCGCAGACGTGATTGATTTCAGCCCGCAGCGCCTTCATGAGCATCACGGCGTGGCGCTCGCTCAGTCCGTCAGGTGAATCGTTGTAGTCCAGCGAAATTGTGCCGCTGTGCGCATACTGGCGGCTCAGCCTGTTTGGGTACAGGCGAACGCTCAGGCGACTGCCCGCAACTTCATCGACGAGTTCGCGCATGTTCCTGTCGTCCATCAGGCCGCGCAGGGCAATTTCCGGCAGGAGATGAACCAGCTGCGCCGCCGTCAGGGAGCCGTAGAACGCCACGCCGTCGCCCTGCGAGTAGCTGAGGCGGGTCTGAATATCCATCTCTGCTGGCCAGCCGCGCGCGATGAGGGTGTTTCGGGTGTGACGGTGAATGAAACGGTATGCGGTATTCATGACGATCTCCTTTCTCAAATGCGGCACCCTTTGCGCCGTGCCGATACGACAGCCGTGCGGCAGCGGCAGAAACAAGGGCGTCACCGAAGCCGCAGCGCAGTAAAAAAGCAGGAGCAGGCTGGACGGTTTGACGGCGAAAAAATGAGCCGGAAAACGACGGAAAGACGGCGGATATGGCCTTTAAAAAACTGCGACCGGGTGAGAGTGACGGCGCCAGCTTCCCTTGTCTCTGACGCAGCACGGCTAAAGTGGAGGCACGGCGTACCTGCCCGCCGCGTAACGGCGCGGCCTGATAAGCGGAGCCGGCGACATCCTTTGCTTTGCAGGACCGGCAGAGCAGAGCCAGGATTGCTCCCGGCCCTGTGGCCTGCATCAGATCCGTTCCATCAGCACTCTGACATCGTGCAGCGCCTGTTTAAGGCATTCAGGCGTCGGGCGACCGGCCTCCCATGCCTGCCCGATAAGATTTTCCAGATCGCCCTCCTGGCGCCGCAGTACGCGCCTGAGCAGCACCGCGGGAACGCTGACTTCAAGAGCAACGGCCTCGCGGTGTCGTTCCAGAAGGTCGCAGATGCCTGAATTTGTCACCCCTTCCCGGCGATAAACGGCCATATCCGTATTGCCGGTCGCTTCCATCAGGCCCTGAATTTCGGCAGGCTCCGGCTTTAACTCCAGTTCTCTACAGGCGACACAGAACGCCTCTTCGGTCCAGACAAGGAGGACCAGCGGCTCATCGGCGGTGAACATAGTTTCGAGCCTGTTACAAAGTTCTTCGCGTGTTCCGTACATACTAAATCTCCAGATTCATCGTCTGACGGGCGTTTGCGCCCGCCCGTTTCAGTCTTTAAAGCTGGCGTCCAGCTCCAGCGCCTGCCGGTATGCTTCGAGGTAAAGCGCGTTGATGCGGCAAATTGTCTGGCGGGCCAGGCGCTCCGCCAGGTTCTCCGCGTCGTAGCGATAGCGGGATTCCAGCGCGTTGAGCGTTGCGCGCAGGTCGCACATGCTGTTTGCCAGGGCGGCAACGTCGGCCCGCAGCGCTTCGTTTCCGGCGTAGTTGGTCATGCGGCCTCCGGAAGCCAGTCACCGTTGGCGGCAGGCAGACACATCGAGCGCTTAACGGCGGCCAGCCGCTGAACGCCCGCGCGGTGATACTGTTCGAGCAGCTCAATACCGATGTACCGCCGCCCTGCCTGTAGTGCGGCCACGCAGGCAGAGCCGCTGCCAGCAAAGGGGTCGAGCACAATGCCACCAGGTCTGGTAAAGGACTCGATAAGCGGCTGAAGGCTCGATACCGGCTTCTCCGTCGGGTGATGTTTGTTGCCGGTGTACTTCCAGTCCAGCACGTCGCGCAACGGGGTTTCCGGCAGCGGCGGGCGGCCTTTTGCCAGTATGTAGGCGCATTCGTGGCTGTATCCGACGTAGGCGGACTTTGATGTGTACGTCTTGGCAAAGACAATATGACCAACCACGCTGAACCCGGCATTTTTCCACGCAGCTATAAAGCGATCGGCTCGATTCCAGCCGTAGAAGCTCACCATCAGCGCGTCTTTTTTAAGCACGCGGTACATCTCATTGCAGGCTGGCTGTAACCACTCGTCGGTTTTGTCTCCCGCGATAGTGCGCCCGGAACGGTCGCGAAAACCAACCAGGTATGGCGGGTCTGTCAGAATGAAATCGACGGCCTTATCAGGGAATCCGGCCATAATGTCAACGCAATTACCCAGGACGAATCGGGACATGATGTTTCTCCTTTGCTGAATGCGGCACCCTTTGCGCCGTGCCGATACGACAGCCGGGCGATAAGCGGAGAATGCAGGG